>NZ_SPKJ01000001.1 GCF_009866965.1 Propylenella binzhouense
CGGCGGGCCGCTGCGGCGCGGCTTCGGCGTGGCGCTGCGGGATGCGCGGGCTGCGCTGCGGCGGTCGTCGGCCCGGGCCGCGGCCGTCGAAACCTCGAACGAAATCTTCAACGAAGCGGTGCGCCGCTCGGTGTCCGACCTCAATATGCTGGTCACGGATACGCCGGAGGGACCTTTTCCCTATGCTGGCATTCCCTGGTTCAGCACAGTTTTCGGCCGCGACGCCCTGATCACGGGGCTGCAGACCCTTTGGCTGGACCCGGCGATCGCACGAGGCGTCCTGCTTCATCTCGCGGCGAACCAGGCGGCCGATTTCGATTCGACGGCTGATGCCGAGCCTGGCAAGATCTTGCACGAGGTCCGTTACGGCGAGATGGCCGAACTGAAGGAGGTGCCGTTCCGCCGCTATTACGGCAGCATCGATTCGACGCCGCTCTTCGTCATGCTGGCCGGCGCCTATCTGGAGCGGACCGGCGATGCCGTCACGCTTCACCGGCTGTGGCCGAGTATCGAGGCGGCCCTGTCCTGGATGGACCGGCATGGCGACCGCGACGGCGACGGCTTCATCGAGTACGGCCGGCGCAATCCCGACGGCCTGGTCAACCAGGGCTGGAAGGACAGCCACGATTCCGTCTTCCATGCCGATGGTTCCCTTGCCCGGGGGCCGATCGCGCTCGCGGAAGTGCAGGCTTATGCCTACGGGGCTTGGCGCGCGGCAGCCACTATCGCGCGAGCTGCCGGGCGTCCGGAGCAGGCCGAGGGCTTTGAGCGACGGGCGGAAGCGATCAGGATTGCTTTCGACGCAAGCTTCTTCGATGAGTCACTCGGCACCTATGTGATGGCGCTGGACGGAGACAAGCGGCCCTGCCGGGTGCGCGGCTCCAATGCAGGGCATGTCCTGCTGACGGGCCTGGCGCTTCCGGAGCGAGCGGAAGCGGTGGTGCGGAGCCTGATGGGATCGGCGTCTTTCTCCGGCTGGGGCGTGCGCACCGTGGCCGCCACCGAGGCGCGATACAATCCGATGAGCTATCACAATGGCTCGGTCTGGCCTCACGACAACGCCCTGATCGCCGCCGGCTTTGCACGCTACGGCTTCAAGCGTGAAGCGGCTCGGATTTTCGAAGGCCTGTTCGCGGCATCGACCTATATCGATCTTCGGCGCCTGCCCGAGCTGTTCTGCGGCTTCGCGCGCCAGCACACCAGGGGCCCGACCTTCTATCCCGTGGCCTGCGCCCCGCAGGCCTGGGCCGCGGGAGCGCCGCTGTTAATGCTCCAGTCTTGCCTGGGGCTCGGTTTCGATGCGGAGCGGATTCACATCAGGTTCGATGAGCCGGTCCTGCCGGCGTTCCTCGAGGAGGTCACCATCCGCAATCTGGTGCTCGATGGAGGTTCGGCGGACGTCACGCTGCGCCGGTCCCGCTCGCAGGTGGTCGTCGATGTGCTGCAGCGCCAGGGGCCGGTCCGCGTGGTGACCACGACGTGATGATAACTGGCAGCGCCGGAGCGCCGATCGGTTGCGGACCGGGTGTCGGGCCGACATTACCGGCCGGGGGGCGGAAGCATGAGCGGCTCCGCGAGCTTGACGATTTGCTTCCGCCCCTCGCCGTCGATGATTTCCATGCTCGAGAGGCCGGTGGCGCCTTCGTCTACGGCCATGCTGCGCGGACGATGTATCAGGTGATCGAGGCCCTCGAGGGCGATGTCGACGATATCGTTCTTGGGATCATAGGTGATGCCGAGGACCGGAACCCACTTGGTGGCGATTTGATCCCCCAAGGGCAGTGCAGCGACCTCGATCTGAGCACGCTTTCCCTGCAATCCCTTGGATACGCGATCGCAGTACGACTGCCATTCGCTCTTGGAGAGTTGTCGGACGGACATGTGGAATCTCCTGTGTGGTTATGGCGAGTGGTGCTCCAGGAGGCTAGGACACGACGTGTCACCTCCGTGCGGAATCCGAAAACGCCGCGCGGTCATTTGTGGCCTGACCACATTGTGCCTGATGCAGATCGGTCGTGAATTGACGACCGTCATTGTCGTGGCCGCCTGAATAGGCGAAGCGATTCATCATGAGGGCGGGCTTCGCCTCGCCCATGATCAGGTTTTGCGCTTTCCGGTAGCATCCTCATACCCAGGGCAAGAATATAGATCTCTATCGAACCGCGACGGAGTGTTGATTGAGCGAAGATCCCTACAGGGTGCTGGGTGTGAGGAAGGAGGCCAGTCAGGAGGAGATCCAGAAGGCCTACCGCAAGCTGGCAAAGAAGCTGCACCCCGATCTCAATCCCGGCAACAAGCAGGCCGAGGAGCAGTTCAAGGCGGCCTCGGCGGCGTATGACCTGCTGAGCGATCCCGAAAAGCGCGCGCGCTTCGATCGCGGAGAGATTGACGCCGAGGGTCATGAGCGCCCGCGCCAGCGCTACTACCGGGATTTCGCCGGAGCGGCCGCCGGGGAGCATCCCTATGCCACGGCGGAGGGTTTCTCAGACTTCAGCGATGAAGGTGACCTGTTCTCCAGCATTTTCGGTCGCGGCGGACGTTTTAACCTGAGAATGCGGGGGCAGGATGCGCATTACCGCCTGCCGGTGGAATTCCTGGAGGCCGTCAACGGAGCGGTGCGCCGTGTCACCCTCGCCGACGGCTCGACGGTGGACGTGACGGTTCCGCCGGGCGCGCGCGACGGGCAGGTACTGCGGCTCACCGGCAAGGGAAGCGCCGGCGTCGGCGGCGGCCCGCCCGGCGATGCCTTTATCGAGATCACCGTCAAACCCCATCCGATCTTCACCCGCAAGGGGGACGACATCCACCTGGAGCTTCCTATTTCGCTTACCGAAGCCGTCATGGGGGGCAAGATTTTAGTTCCAACGCCTGGTGGGCCGGTGACGATGAGGGTTCCCAAAAGCTCCAATTCCGGGACCGTTCTGCGCCTGCGCGGCAAGGGCGTCCCGCGGGCAAACGGAACGCGTGGCGATGAATACGTCAGGCTGAAGATCGTTCTGCCGGACAAGCCCGACCCGGAACTGGAGCGGTTCGTACAAGGATGGGCCGCAGGCAAGAGCCACAATCCGCGCCGCGGCATGGGGGAATGAATGCTCGAGTTCAATGAGTTTGTTCTGCGCGTGAGGCTCAGTCAGGAGATCATTGAGGCATGGGTTGCTGAGGGTTGGTTGCGCCCGCGGCGAACGGAGCAGGGACCGGCCTTTTCGGAGATGGACGTCTCACGCGTGCAACTGATCCAAGACCTGCGCAACGACCTGGGCGTCAATGAAGAGGGCGTTGCAATCATCCTGGACCTCATTGATCAGATGCACGGTCTACGAAAGACGTTGCGCGAATTGTGCGATGCGATCGGCGTACAGCCGACTGAGCTGCAGCATCGAATATTGGCGGAAGTCCGTAGTCGGCGCCCCATTCTGCTGAAGGGGAACGACGAGCCGTGACCTGCTTGCCGACCTGAAGGTCGTGCTGCGTAAGTGCGAAGGGAGCAGGTATGAAGTTGCTCGAACGGTTGGATATCAACACAGCGCAATGGCATCTCGCGAGCACCTACGAGAAGTTCGAGCAGGTGGTCGTGCTGGCTGACTGGGCTGATCATCGTCGTCATCGCTTCTGCTGTCCGGCATTTGGCCGCCAAAATCTTGTCCAGCCTCATTCTGTCAAGTTTCGACCCGACAGATCCGGCGGTGTTCCAAACCGTCTTCGGGATGATTCTGACCCTTATTATCGCTCTGGAGTTCAAGCAATTCGATCTTGATAATGGTCAGACGTCAGCAGAGCGTTGTACAGGTCGCACAGTTGTTCTGATCGCAATGCTGGCAGTGATCCGAAAGTTTATCGCTGGCTGCAGCCATTATTGCCTTAGGCGCCGTTTACTGGCTGGTTCGCGAACAAGACCGCAAGGACCAGATCGACGTTCTGGAAAGGGGCACGCGCGAAATCCGCGACGGCGCATGATTCACGCGTAGATCGAATATCCAGCGCGAACTTGGCCACGGTCTCGATGGTTCGTCCCGACTTTTTACAGCGCGCGGGCTGGGTCTGCAGGGCCTTCGGACGAGTAATGGGACCCGCCGGCCGATCCGCGGTGCGTCACTTCGGCCAGGCGCCCCCCTACAGCTGAACTGACGGTTGTCAGGGCGGCTGTTCCTAGCCTGTGCGAATGGTCGGCCGAAGGCAGTCTGTTCAGGCCGGCTGACGAACGCCGCCGAGGATCGGGATTCATGAGATGGGTCAGGAGCGAGCATGTCGTCGCCACACAACAAAGAAGATGAGGTAGTCGCAACCGAGGCCGTAGATATTGGAACGTTGCTCGCGGAGAATGCGTCGCTCCAAGATCGCCTGCTGCGTGCGTTGGCTGAAGCTGAGAACGTTCGGCGACGGGCGGATCGTGACATGGAAGAGACGCGCAAATTTGCCGTAGCGGAATTCTCGCGCGAGCTCTTACCGATTCTCGACAATCTGCAGCGCGTTCTCGACGCGAAAAGGCGGACGGAGAACCAGGTGAGTGACGCGTTGGTAGAAGGCGTCACGACAACGTTGCGCCTTTTTCTTCAGACCCTCGAGCGCTTTGGAATCAAGAAGATCGCTGCCCTGGGAGAGCGCTTTGATCCAACCCTGCATGAGGCGCTGATGGAATCTGCGGACCAATCTCACCCGCCAGGAACTGTCACGCAGGTCCTGGAAGAAGGCTTCACTATCCATGGACGCCTTCTGAGACCAGCGAGAGTGGTGGTAGCGAAGCCGATGCGATCTGATGGCTAACATCGCCAAACCAGTTGAGGAATGCCCAACGGCAGCCACGTGAGGCTTCGCGAGGGTCATGCAACGAGTGAGCAGCGGGATCGATCTGGAGGTCGTGCAAACAGAGGTCGGGATGGGCCGAGGCTCACCATGCCGCGTCAGAGTTGCTTCGGGTGGTAGTCGCAGAAAAGTTGCTTCGGGTGGTAGTCGCAGAAAAGCCAGCAGCATGACGACACGGGCGCGTTGCCATAATCGCAAGACGCGGAGCGCGGCTGGGAAACGTTGGCGCCGCCTACGCAGCCTTCCTGCTTTCCGGCTCCCTGATCAGCGCGTCGGGATCAGATCCGACTTCCGCTGCCGACACCGGTCGCTCCCAATTCGGAACGCGCAGCGCGGGATTGGACGGACCTTCAACTGGGGCAGTTTGCAGGCTTCTGAGCGCGATGCTCTGCAACGCGAGCCACGGAAATGCTGCGGCAACGCTCATATGCGAGACGAATACCATGGAGAGAACCGCCTCTGTGAACATTTTACTAGCCTCCCGGATTATTGGCAAAGGGCCGGAAGGGCTGACCCACGCCACGACCTCATCCTGTTGCGGCTTCTCCTTCGCGGTGACCGGAATGATGAAGTCGTCCGTTATCCGCTCTTCGGCCTCGATGCGCTTGACAACGAATCCACGCAACGGCCGGAAACGCTTCCTCGTCCTCCGGACCACCAAACCATATTGTGCCAAAGCGACGGCGGATGGCGATCCGCCGTCGCTTTGGAGCTAGGTACGGCTAAACGAATTTCAAGCGTCACCGTCGAGCGGATCGGAGCAGCGCCGCCTTCACGAGCTGCCCCAAGAAAATCCGCAAGTGGAGCGGGGGGACGAACCCCGCCTGATCTCTTCGCGCGGCGTCAAAGGGCTTCGCCCATAGAGGTGATGAAGTAGCATGCCGTCTGCTTTGCAAGGAGCGGCCATGGTGCTTCTCGTGCTGGCGGGAGGACCCGTGCCGAACTTTAGTGCCGAACCCTTCTGCCGCGGGATCGCCGAGCTTCTCCGAGAGCCGGAATACCTACAAATATGTCTAGACAGGGAGCGGGAGGCGAGCGACCAATTGAAGGCTTCGTGGCCTAAGTTCTCGCCGGCGGATCGCACGCGCTGCCTGCACCTCAGCTCACTGGGGAGCGCTCCTAGCTATGTCGAATTGCTCGCCTGTCTCGAGATTGCACAGGAGATTCGCGAGCGCGAAGCCCGTGAACGTGGGAACGGTTTCAGTCTGCCTCCTTGACGCAAGGCCGGCATGGCATAGAGCGGTGGATGACGAGCCCTGGAGGCCCATGTGCTCGGCCAGACGCGAGAGCGTTACGCGTCCGGATCGGGCTCGATCGATTCAAGAATTTCAACAAGCGCGCCGACGCGTCCGGAGGGATGGGGCCGCCCCTCGTTGATCAGCGCCTCATCGGCGTTGAGCCACGCCCACGCTTCCGCCAGCTCTTCGGACGTCGCTCCCGTCTGGTTGATCTCCGCGATCAAGATCTCGTCGACGGGCCCGAGAATGACGGTGATTTCCTCCTCGGTCATTGTCTGTCCTCCGTCGTGTCCTTGTCGTGGTGGGCGACGACCGCGCGGCCGAGACGTTGTGATCTCGGTCGCCGGCCGTCGCGGTCAAATTGCGTGCTTCAACGATATCCCGCTCGGCTGAGAGCCCAGTCGAGCTCCCGCAGCGACGGCTGGACGAGCACCTGGCCGCCGATCGTCACAGTCGGGCTTCCGATCCGCCCACCCGCCAGCCATTCGAGCTGGTCGCGCGCTTCGGGATGGAGGTCCCAGTCGATGAACCGATAGGGGATGCCGGCCCGGTCCAGATGACGGCGCACCATCATGGTGATGCCGCACCAGCGGCTGCCATAGACGGCCACGTCCGCGACCTGCGGACGGTACGCAAAGGGGGAGTAGGTTGACGCATACATGGTCCAATCTCCTCAAGCCGCCTTAGGGGTTGCCAATTGGTCCAGTGCGCTGAACAAGTCGTAGATGTCGGGGACGTGCTGGAGCTTCGGCGAGACCTGCGCGTGGCGGATGATGCCGTTCTCGTCGACGATATAGAGCGCCCTTTCCGAGAAGCCGTCGGCCTCGCGCCAGACCTTGTAGCGGCGCGCGACGTCGCCCTTCGGATTGAAGTCGGCGAGCAGCGGGAAGGTCAGCCCGCGCACGGCCGCCCACGCCCCATGGCTGTAAAGGCTATCGACGGAGATGCCCATCACCTCGGCGCCGCGCTTGCGGAACTCATCGAGCTCGTGCTGATAAAGATCGAGCTGGCGGCTGCACCCCGGACTCCAGTCGAGCGGATAGAAGGCGAGGACGACACGCCGGCCGCGATAGTCGGACAGGCGAATCGTGCGGCCATTCGCGTCGGGAAGCGCGAAGTCGGGCGCGGGTTCTCCGGCGGCAAGCGGCGTGTTGACAGCATCGCCCTCCATCGGGGGCGCGTGTTCATGGAGATCGACGATGTCATCGATGGTGGGGCCGGACCGGACCTGCCTCGCATTGCCGGACACCTGGATGCGCCAGAGCTCCTGCACCATGCCATGAAGAACGGACAAAGCCTTCCTTTCGGCACTGTCGGAAAGCTGCGGCGCAAGTGAAGCAAAATCAGCCTCAAGCTGCTCAATTCGGCTCGGCCGGACATTTAAAGGGCCTGCATGGCTGTCCATGGCTAAACCTCCTTCTTCAACCTGTATCCTTTCGTTCCTTTGAGTGATGTGCCGTGAACGCCGGACGACGCCACGAGCAGTGGTGATATAAGGACGGCATTTGAGAGATGCCACTCGTGGTAGCCGGTGCGAACGCTCCCCAAATGAAGGGAAAGTGTTTGCATAAGGAATCACGTCGATGGAGAAACGTCGCGTCGTTTGCCCGAACTGTGACAGTATCAATGCCGTGCCGGTGAATCGGCCGGCCGAGGCGGCAAAGTGTGGCCGATGCCACGCGAAGCTGTTCCAAGGAACGCCGGCCGAACTTGATGCCGCCCGACTGAAGAGGCACATCGCCAATTCCGACATTCCGGTGGTCGTGGATTTCTGGGCGCCCTGGTGCGGCCCTTGCCGGGCGATGGCGCCGATCTTCGCCCAAGCCGCGAAAACGATTGAGCCGAGAGCCCGGTTCGCGAAGGTGAATGTCGATGAAAATCCTGAGGCGGCGCGCCGATATGGGGTCCAGGGGATCCCGGCTCTTTTGGCCTTTTCAGAAGGCAAGGTGGCAGCCCGGCAAGCCGGCTTGACGGACGCGAACACGCTGCGCGGGTGGGTCGAGCGCCTGGTGGTCTGTTCGAATCCAGGCTGATCGGGGGGCTTCGCCTCTTGAACCGCTAAAGCGCTGAACTAAATCAAAAAACGCCGGCTGCCACTCCGGGGCCGGCGGCGATCGGTTGGGCGCCAACGGCGCCCGGCGTTCGCCATGAAGTCTTGTATCCATGTTGCTCAAAGGAGGATGTGGCTATGAGCACCGTTTTGGATTTCTCTCCCTTGTTCCGGTCGAGCGTCGGCTTCGACCGAATGTTGAACGCGCTCGAGAATGCGAGGCGCGTCGCGTCCATCGACAATTGGCCGCCCTACGACATCGTCAAGACGGGTGAGGACGAGTACCGCATCACCATGGCGGTGGCCGGTTTCACCGAGGACGAACTGACCATCACGCAGGAGCAGAACATGCTCATGGTGGCGGGCCAGAAGTCCGGCGTGACTGAAGAGAACGGGCAATATCTGCATCGCGGTATTGCGGGCCGTGCCTTCCAGCGCCGCTTCGAACTTGCCGACCACGTGAAGGTCGTCGGCGCCAGCCTTGTCAACGGCCTGCTGACGGTCGAGCTGAAGCGCGAAATTCCCGAGGAAATGAAGCCGCGCCGGATCGCGATCGGGACTGGCGAGACGCTGCCGAGGGTCGAGGCCAGACAGGCCGAGCCCGAGAAGCTCGCCGCCTGAGGCTTTCCGTCAACGCGGTTTCTGCAAGGTGCCGGGCAGCGTGCCCGGCGCCCCGGGAAAGCTTTGCCAAACAACGAACAGAAAGGAGAAGCAGTATGAGTGTGCGTGATCTGATTCCGTGGGGTCGCTCCAGCAACCAGGCCCCCATTGTGTTTCGCGACGACGATCGCAACCCGTTTCTCTCGCTGCACCGCGAAGTGAATCGGCTTTTCGACGACGTCTTCCGCTCGTTCGACAGCCGCCTGCCGGCCTTCGGCTCGCTGTCGTCGTTCAGCGCGGCTTGGCCGAATGTCGAGATCTCCGACACCGACAAGGAGATCAAGGTGAACGCGGAAGTGCCCGGCCTCGAGGAAAAGGACATCGAGGTTCTGCTCGATGACGGCGTTCTGACGCTGAAGGGCGAGAAGCGCTCGGAAACTGAGGACAAGGACAAGCAGTTCTCGGAACGATTCTATGGCCGCTTCGAGCGCCGCATCCCGCTCGGCGTCGAGGTCGAGGAAGACAAAATCGACGCGCGCTTCAAGAACGGCGTGCTGAGCATCGTACTGCCAAAGAGCGCGAAGGCGCAGTCGCAGGTGAAGCGCATAGCGATCAAAAGCTGACAGGCCTGACTGCTGACGGCGGGCCGACTGGCTGCCGTCAGCAGCATCCTTCGCCAGAATGGGAGGGATAGGCAATGATGGAGAACATCAGACAGACGGAGAATAGCAGATCAGCCACGGTGGCGCGGACATGGCCCTTCAACGACAATCGGGTTCAGCCGCTTTCGATGGGGCGCTCGGTTTTCCCGGAGGATGCCGTCGCCCACATCTACAAGCCGTCCCGCTCGGTGATGACTTCGGGAAAGGCGCGCACGAGGGGCTGGAAGCTCCGTTTTGAGCCGCGCCGCGCACCCTTCATCGAGCCGCTGATGGGTTGGACCGGCAGCGATGACACGCTGACTCAGGTCGAGCTCAGCTTTCCGACGCTCGATTCGGCGGTTCGCTACGCTGAACGGCAAGGTCTGAACTATGTCGTGGAGGGCGACGTGCACCGCGCTCCGATAGCAGCTCGCGCGGGGCGTATGATGCATTCGTTCTCCGACGCTACCCTGAAGAAGCTCGGCCTGACGCATCTTCAGGGAACTTACGGAAAGGCTCTGGAGGACGCGGCCAACCGAAACGATCCTGTAGGCGCGGAACACTGGGATTCGCCAATGCAGCTTCTGGCTGACGCGACTTTGTCGCACGACGCCAAGCGATCGATCCTGATGAACTGGGCCTATACGGAGTACCTGATCGATCAGGCGACGAACGAGGGTATGCCGGAAAACGATCGCCCCTCTCGTCTGGACGAGGTGGAGCAGGCCTTGCTGGCGCTTGAACGCGAGGTCGCGGCCGGCGGCGCCCGCAGCACACGAAAGGCGGCGTGAGGTGCGACCATGGACCCGTCCGTCGTCTTTGATTGCGAAAGGGTTCTGCCGAACCGCTTCGCGCTGACCTTGGCAGCGGCCGCGCGTAGCCGGGCGCTTAACAGGGGACATTCTCCGCGGATCGCCCGGCCGGCGGCCAGCACGGTCGACCTCGCGCTGCACGAGATCGCTGCAAACGCCTTCACGGAGGAGGAACTCGCCCCCTTCCTGCCGAGCCAGGACGGCGCGAGGCTGCTTCCGCCTCCGGCAGGCCCCGCGCGTCGGGCCGACGCGGCTGCGCCGCTCTCTCTCGAAGCCAGATCTTTTACTGATGATTGTCATCGCGGGACCGCTTGCGGGTGGGGCATGCAGACGCCTGCTGGTGACGCATCCAACCGACAAGGAGGAATGAACAATGGCAAACTCACTGTCTTCCAGTAACCGGACGGCCTTCGATGTCGTCAACATCGTTGCCGGTCTCGGTCTTCTGCTCTCACCTTGGTATTTGGGCTTCACGAACGAAGCCTATGCCGCGTGGAATGCCTGGATTGTAGGTGCTGCCGTCGCCGTGATCGCGGCTGCCGCTCTTTTTGCATTCCATGAAGCTGAAGAGTGGGTCAATCTGGTGGCTGGCCTCTGGGCCGTGCTCGCGCCCTGGGTGCTCGGCTTCTCAGCAGTTACGGTCGCGATGTGGGCGCATGTGATTGCCGGCATCGTGGTGGCTGTAGTGGCCGGCGCTTGCATCTGGTTCGTCCGTGGCCGCCCGCTCTCAACCGCGTGATGTATTTCGGCAGGACCGGCCCGGCCCGAACGCCGGGCCGGTCATTGTGTCTTCCGTCTGACCTCAGACGGAAAGGAGGAGGCCAAACCGTCGGGTCAAACGGAGATTTGCTCATGATCAGAAAGGATACCGTCGTCCATCGAGCCATCATCGCTTTCTGGGTGGCGGCTGCAATTGTAGTGGGACTGCCCTCTTACGCTGTCGGGCAGGCGGTTCCGGGCATAGCCGGGCAACTTCCGACGCTCGCGCCCGTGCTTGAACGGGTCACTCCCGCAGTCGTCAACATCTCTGTCATTTCGGAAACGCCCGCAGTGTCCAACCCGCTCTACAACGACCCGTTTTTCCGGCGCTTCTTCGACCTGCCGGACACCCCGCCGCCTCAGCAGCGTATGAGCGCCGGTTCCGGTGTGATCGTCGACACGGCGAGAGGCCATGTGCTCACCAATCACCACGTTGTGGCGAACGCCCGGGAAATCACGGTGACTCTGAAGGATGGGCGGCGCCTGCCTGCCGAGCTTATCGGCTCGGACCAGGCGACGGATATCGCCTTGCTCAAGGTCGAGAGCCGCAATCTCGTCGCTTTGGAGATCGGCGACTCCGATCGTCTCAAGGTCGGGGACTATGTGGTTGCGATAGGTAATCCGTTCGGTCTTGGTCAAACGGTGACCTCCGGTATCGTCAGCGCGCTTGGGCGCAGCGGGATCAACAACGAGGGCTATGAGGATTTCATCCAGACGGACGCCTCGATCAACCCCGGGAATTCGGGCGGCGCATTGGTCACGCTGGACGGCAAGCTCGTCGGTATCAACACAGCGATCCTCAGCCCGGCCGGCGGCAATATCGGCATAGGCTTCGCGGTGCCCAGCAATATGGCCGTCACCGTCATGAACCAACTTGTTGCTCATGGCGAGGTGCGGCGCGGCCGGGTCGGCATTGGCATCCAGGACGTCACTCCGGACCTCGCCGAGGCGCTGGGGCTTGGCGACCTGAGGGGTGCCGTGATCGCCAATGTCGAGTCAGGCTCACCGGCTGAGCGGGCCGGTTTGCGGGTTGGCGATGTCGTCACTGCCGTTGACGGACGGGCTGTTCTCGGATCGGCCGACTTGCGCAACCGGATCGGCCTCACGCCCGCTGGAACCGATGTCAGGCTGACGGTGGCGCGCAGCGACGGCGTGCGAGAGGTCAAGGTCCGGATCGAGGCCGGCGGGCGCCCCGCGTCCTCGCAGTTGGCCAGAACGGCTTTCGAAGGCGCAAGTCTGCGGAACGCTTCTCGCCAGGAAGCGCGAGAGGCCGGATCGGACGGCGTGATTGTCGATAGCGTAACTCCTGGAAGTCGCGCCGCTCGTGCTGGCCTTCGCCCGGGCGACATGATCTTGGCGATCAATCGGATGCCCGTGATATCGGTCGATGATATCCGCCGCCAGACCTCCGACCGTCTGGCCACACTCGCCGTAGAGTTGCTGCGGAACGGCGGCCGCCTGCTGCTGATCATCAGGTAACTGGAGAAGGCGGCGATGGAAATGGACAAGAAAACTCAGTTCAACATCTGGTACTGGATCGCGGCATTCTTCTTCCTGATGGCGTTTCAGTATGTGTTCACGACGGCCACGCAGGTGGCGCAGATTCCTTACAGTCAATTCGAGAGCTATCTGCGGGACGGGAGGATCGCCGAGGTGGCCGTGTCGGACCGCTTCATTCAAGGGCGGTTCAAAGAGCCCGTCGAGGGCCGGTCGATGTTCATCACGACGCGGGTTGAGCCGGACCTTGCCCGCGATTTGCAGCAGCACGGCGTCGTCGTCAGCGGCCAGATCGAAAGTACCTTCCTGCGCGACCTCCTGTCTTGGGTCATCCCCGTGGTGCTCTTCATCGGCATCTGGATGTTCATGCTCAAGAGAATGGGCGGGGGCATCGGCGGCGGACTGATGCAAATCGGTAAGTCGAAGGCGAAGGTCTATGTCGAAAAAGATACGGGCGTGACATTCGATGATGTCGCTGGCGTCGACGAGGCAAAGGACGAGCTGAAGGAGATCGTCGACTTCCTCAAGGACCCGCAGGGTTATGGCCGGCTCGGCGGCCGTATGCCCAAGGGCGTCCTCCTCGTCGGCCCACCCGGCACCGGAAAGACGCTGCTGGCCAAGGCCGTCGCCGGCGAGGCCGGCGTCCCCTTCTTCTCGATCTCAGGGTCCGAGTTCGTCGAGATGTTCGTCGGCGTCGGCGCAGCCCGCGTGCGCGACCTGTTCGAGCAGGCCCGCGCCAAGGCGCCAGCGATTATCTTCATTGACGAACTTGATGCGCTCGGCCGAGCTCGCGGCATCGGGCCGCTTGTAGGCGGTCACGATGAGAAGGAGCAGACGCTCAATCAGCTCCTCGTCGAGCTGGACGGATTCGATTCGTCGACAGGCCTCGTACTGCTGGCCGCGACCAACCGCCCCGAGATTCTCGACCCGGCGCTGCTGCGAGCCGGCCGCTTCGACCGTCAGGTCCTGGTCGACCGGCCCGACAAGACTGGTCGCATCCAGATCCTGAACGTTCATCTGAAGAAGGCGAAGCTCGCGCCAGAGGTGGACGCGGAGAAAATTGCTGCGCTCACCCCGGGCTTCACGGGCGCCGACCTCGCGAACCTCGTCAACGAGGCGACGCTGCTGGCGACGCGCCGCAAGGCCGACGCCGTCACGATGGAGGACTTCAACAACGCGGTCGAGCGCATCGTGGCGGGGCTGGAAAAGCGTAACCGTCTGCTCAACCCGAAGGAGCGCGAGATCGTCGCCTTTCACGAGACGGGCCATGCGCTGGTGGCCATGGCGCTGCCCGGCGTTGATCCGGTCCACAAGGTCTCCATCATCCCGCGCGGCGTCGGCGCGCTCGGCTACACGATCCAGCGGCCGACGGAGGATCGCTTTCTGATGACCCGGGAGGAACTGGAAAACAAGATGGCGGTGTTGCTCGGCGGACGCGCTGCGGAACGGATCATATTCGGGCATCTTTCGACGGGAGCCGCAGACGATCTCGCCAAGGTTACCGATATCGCACGCGCCATTGTCACGCGATATGGCATGACGGACCGGCTCGGCCACGTCGCGCTGGAGAAGGACCGCCGCTCGTACCTTGCTACGGACCAGCCCTACTACGGTCCGCAGGAGCGTGCCTATTCCGAGGAGACCGCCTCAGCGATCGATGAAGAGGTGAAGCGCATCGTGGACGAAACTTTCGAGAGGACCGTCGGACTTCTGCGCGAGCGCAGAGATGCATTGGAGCGGATCGCCCGAAAGCTCCTGGAAAAGGAGACGCTCGACGAAAAGGAGCTCGCCGCGCTGGCCAGGATGAAACCAGTAGCAGCGGCCAACGCATGACGGAAGGCCTCTTTACCAACTTGGGAGACGCATCTGCTGAGTGCGCAGACGAACAGCGTCTGCGCGAACTACAAAAGCTGGAGGCGCTGGGCAGACTTGCGGCCGGCATCGCTCATGACTTTAGAAATCTCATCATGGTCGTCCAGGCCGGCCTTCGGCTGATCGGCACAAAGCTGCGGGAGGGAGCGCCAGCGGCCGATGTGGACGCGCTCATTCACGAGATCATGCAGCGCACGCAGAATGCCCAGGCGCTCACCGGACATCTGTTGGCATTCTCGCGCAATCAGGTCCTGGCGCCAAAGATCGTGAACGTCAACGAACGAATTGCGTCGATAGCATCCATTCTCGGCCAGACGTTAGGCAGGGGTATCGGCATTCGGACCGTATTGAATGAGGACGTCGGACTCGTGGAGGTCGATGCCGATCAGCTCGATGTCGCGCTGCTGAACCTCGCGGTCAACGGGCGGGATGCCATGAATGGGTGCGGCACGCTGACGATCGAGACGAGCGTGGCAGCGGACGGGAGCGAGCCCGAGGACCAGCCGGGTTTCATCCGCGTCACGGTCAAGGACACAGGGATCGGCATGGACGCCGAGACGAAGGCCAGAGCGTTCGAACCTTTCTTTACCCGCAAAGGCGACGTCAACGGCACAGGTCTCGGATTGAGCCAGGTGTATGGCTTCGTCGTACAGTCGGGTGGCCAAGTCCGCATCGATAGCGAATTGGGAACTGGGACCCAGGTGCATTTGTACTTACCACGGCGCGCGCGAGGCCACGACGCAGATCGAAGCGTGACCGTGTAAGGGGGCCGGTCAAGACGGCCCGCCAGATCACATCGTAGAGCGCGATGAACCGCAGCCGGCGCTGGTCGGGCCTGCCTCTTTCACCTCCGCTACCCACGCGAAGGGGCCGCGACGAGGCAGCGTCCATTGCAAGTCAGGAGGATTCTGTCGTTCATCAATTCGATTTTCGTGTTGGAATGCTTACCTTTCTTTCGTGATGGCCAACTGATCGCACAACACCATGCCGCATCACCAAACCGAGCTTATCGCAATGCTGGCCCTCGGGGTGGTGCTTGCCTTCGGGCTGGGACTGATTGCACGATTCCTGCGCCTGCCGCCTCTGATTGGCTATTTGCTGGCCGGGATTGCAATCGGTCCGAACACGCCCGGGTTTATCGGCGATGTGGGGTTGGCGGGCCAAATCTCCGAACTTGGTGTCATCCTTCTGATGTTCGGGGTTGGGCTGCATTTCTCCCTTAACGATCTCCTCGTCGTTCGTCGGATCGCAGTTCCAGGCGCAATCATCCAAATCGCTGGCGCCACGGCCATGGGTACTGTCCTGACAAAGGCGTGGGGATGGGACCTGAGCGCTGGGTTGGTGTTCGGACTTGCGCTTTCGGTTGCAAGCACTGTTGTGCTGCTGCGCGCGCTCGATGAGATGAACCTGCTCGACTCTGCCAACGGACGCATTGCAGTCGGTTGGCTGGTTGTCGAGGACATTGCCATGGTCCTGGCGCTGGTGGTGCTGCCGGCTTTCGCTGTGCCGGCCGGGACGAATGATCCAGGCGCGGTAGGCCAGGCGGGAGCAACGAATCTCGGGTTCGCGATCGGGCTGACGCTGGCTAAGGTGGGCGCGTTCACGGCGCTCGTGCTGGTGGTCGGCCGGCGCGTCGTACCCTGGCTGCTCAAACAGGCAGCGCGCGCCGGTTCTCGGGAGCTCTTCACGCTGGCCGTCCTGGCGATAGCACTCGGCATTGCCTGTGGATCGGCGGAGTTGTTCGGGGTGTCCTTCGCACTTGGCGCCTTCTTCGCAGGTGTGGTGCTCAGTGAATCCGAATTGAGCCATCGGGCAGCCACCGAGTCTCTGCCGCTGCAGGATGCCTTCGCGGTGCTGTTTTTCGTCTCGGTCGGCATGCTGTTCGACCCCTCTGTCCTCATCCGGGATCCATTGGCAGTGATCGCTGTGGTCTTGGTGATCGTTGTAGGCAAGGCTCTTGCGGCCGCGGCGATTGTGGTCGCACTCGGCTATCCGCTTCCAACCGCTGTGATCGTCTCGGCCGCCTTGGCGCAGATTGGCGAGTTCTCCTTCATACTCGCTGAGTTCGGTGTGTCATTGAGGCTGATGCCAACGGAAGGCCGTGATCTTATCATTGCCGGAGCCTTGCTCTCGATTTCCCTCAACCCGTTTGTATTTGCCGTGGCGAAACTCGCCGAACCACGCCTGGCGAAACTGAGAGCTGGAGCCGGAACGAGTGCGCGCGCGGACCGCTTATCCGGTTTGGATATTGAAGAGCATGAGAGGAAATGGGCGGACCACGTTATTGTTGTTGGTGCCGGTCGGGTGGGGCGAACGGTCGCTGCGGCGCTACGACAAGCAGGGGTGTCGCACATTGTGATCGAGCGCAATCGCCGACGTGCGGAAATATTCCGAGACGAGGGTGCCCCGGTGATACAGGGTGATGCCGCAGCGCCGGGCGTCTTTGAAGCTGCGGGGGCAGAACGCGCTCGCCTTATCGCTATTGCAGTTCCAGACGGCTATGAGGCCAGGCGTGTGCTGGAACGCGCCCGAGAAATAAACGCGCGCGTCGAGATTCTGGTACGCGCGCACAATGATTCAGATCGCTTGTATCTCTTGTCGCATGGCGCGACGCGGGCGATCTTGGGAGAGCACAATGCGGGTCTGGCGATAGCCGAGGCGACCCTCAGCGGGCTTGGTCTAGCGCGTGCGAAGGCAACGGCTACCGTGGATGCGCTACAGCAGGAGCAGGCGAAAACGGCTGATGCTTCTGGCTCTTCCGAGGAGATGCACGGTGCGCCAGAGTTGCGCCCTCACCAGGAGTAGGACAGCCTCTTGCTCACGGGGTCGAGGCGTGCACAAATCAATCTTTACCGCTCCCCGGCCGAATTATGGTGACCTGTCGAGGGCCTTCCAACGATATTGCGCCGCGCTCGCGAAGATCGGTGAACGCCCGGCAAACGGTTTCAGTGGAGAGACCCAGCAGGTCGGCGATATCGTAGCGCGTGATGGGAAGGGCCAGACCATCTTCGCCAGACCGCCCAACTCTGTCCCGGAAATGCACTAGGAACGCCTTCACGCGCTCAGGGGCCGACGTTGTGCTGACAACTAGCATCTGCTGTTCGAGCCTCTCGATTGCTGCAAACGTGCCCATCCGAATGAGTCGGGCGACCGATGGGTCTGAATCCGCAAGAGCCTCCGTCATCCTTCGCGGATAGCAGGCGATCGTTGTTCCTTCCACTATCGCCTGAACCGAAAACCCGTGCTTTTCATTTGACGAGAAGCCAAAGAAGTCTCCGGGCAGGTGGATATCCGCGATCTGCCGGCGCCCATCGCTTCGAATTCGATATTTGCGCGTAGCACCCGAGACAATACGATACCACCAATCACAACGATGATCGCATTCAAAAACGTCTTGATCGCGATGAAAGGTACGCAGAATGCTGATCGAGTGGATGTCCTTCCCGTTTCTACTATTATGCGGTCCAAAATCTGGGTCGGCACATCCTGAGGAACGAAACATTGACACCCCTTTCGAGAACGGCACCGCCCAAGGAAAGGGGGACGGTCGGGGTGAGGATATGAAATGGCACGTGTAAGGGACTATTTGTGGAATCCCCTTATGGGCCTTCTCTCAACGGACAAAAGTGGCTTGTTCGTAGTAGAATTGGAGCTTGGAGCGTTTCGCCGACACGACCGCAAGGCATATGCTGAGCCATTACCCGAACAACGCCAAGGCATGCTGTTTCTCATCTCGACGGGCCGCTTGCGCTGGCGCGCGCTGCGACCGCCCAACCCGATGGCATGGCCATAAGGTCGGCGGTGAACGTCGCCACGGGCGGCGCTATTCCTTCAGACCCGCGAGAACTGCAAGCTTGATCGCCTCAGCGACGGTCTTCACCCCGAGTCGCCGCAACATCCGCGAGCGATGGACTTCGACGGTACGGACACTAATGCCAAGGTCGTGGGCAATTTCCTTGTGCGCCTGGCCATCCGCTAGCCTGACGAGCACCTGCCGTTCGCGCTCGCTGAGGCTCTGCAGGCGCGCAGCCGCTTCCTCCCGTTCATCGGAGATCGCTGGAGACGTTCCGTCCTTCAGTTCGATCGATGTCTTCGAGGTGCTGGAGACCTCCTTGCCAATGATGCCGATCGCGACCGGGCCGGTTGGTGGCAGATCGAGGCGATAGCAATCGAAGAGGAAAGGCCTTGCTTCCTTGGACTTGGTATTGAGAAGCCGGAGCATGCCGGTCCAGTGCCCCTCGGAGAGAAGTCGATGCCACACGCCGTAGCGAAGCTGATCACGGTCGCCGATCGCCAGAAAATCGGCGATATGAAGTTCCGAGGCCTCGCGCATGTCGGCCAGGCCGACGTGCTGTAGGCCGGCCGGGTTCACGAACAGCGGCCGGCCCTGGAGGTTCATGATGCCAATGAAGTCAGAGGAAGCCTCGATGAGCCTTGCGAGATATGCGCTGGGAGCGGTCGTCTCGCGCCGGCGCAGCTCCAGCATGGCCTGGCTTGCGGCCATCCGCTGGAGGAGTGTCTCGACGTCCGTCGGAAAATCCGGTCGTTCCGATGCGACGATAAGGGTTGCCTCTCCATGATTACCGATGGGTGTCGCGTGGACGGTGACCTGATTGCCGCTGACGGGACTGACGATCTTCCCGCCATCGGTGACGGCGCTAAGGAGCGAATTGCGGACTGTGGGAACGAATGCCGGTGGAAGACGCCCGCTGGGACCGTATGCGAGTTCCACCACGACGTGCAGCGTTGCAATCGACACATAAGCAAAGTCGGCACGGAGCGTCTTCACGAGAACCGAGGCGAGGCTTTCGGCGACGGCATCCTCGTCGAGATCCTTCCAGTCCGCCTGAAGGGCGGAGAGGTGGAAGAGATCGTCAAGCGCACGGACCAGGTTCTGTTTTTCCGCCTCAGGCATTCGCGTCTCCGCCGATCCGGGTTATCCGACAGATCCTGCGGATCGGGTCTTGCCTGCTACAACCAGGATCGGATTTCGGCTACAATTCGATTTGTGTTCGTGGCGGCCAGCCCAATCAGCCGCCATGGGCAGTTGTCAGGATCGATGGACAATCTAAATTTGCAGCGGTGGCTATGTTCTGTCCAGACGGAGCGGCGATAGTACGAACCGGAAATTGAGGTCATGAGGTTGGACACGAACGTGACTACGAAGGAGCGACCGATCTACACCGTTCTCGATGACCCCGGGCTAGCTGCCGGGAACGAGATTATCGTGACCATCTTCGACTGGCAGGGAAAGGCCCCTGTGCGGGCCACCCTCGGATGGATAGCGCATGCCCGGAAGGAGGCCGAAGTTGGGCCGGACGAGAGTGACGAGGTCGAAGTCGGTCTCGCACTGGCTCGGGCCCGACACCTTCAGCGGCGCTATGGGTTCCGGAGGATCGTGATCGTGCTCGAGCATGAAGACCTTTGGGATCCGGCTTGGGGCGAACTCGTGCGTCGCTGAGGCCGTATCGACGATCCAGGACGGTCGCCAGAGCTGGATGCGCTAGACCAGCATGTGGGTTGCTGCGCCCGACGGCTCGGCGCCGTGGCGAGCATGGGAATCCCGCCCACGTAGGTCTCGGGCAGCACGCTGGACTGCTGGACCGAAGAGTCCGTCTTTTTCTCTGAAACTGACGGTCATCAGTGCTGACCCCGGAGCTGAGCTGCCATCATACCTGCAACATCAGCAAGGGAGTTCGGTGATGCTCGCTTATCAGGGAAATGCGGGGCGCTGGTTCGATCCGCTCCGCCAAATGCGGCTCATGCAACAGGATATGAATCGCCTGATGGACAGCCTCCGGGCGCCGGCGCCGCCCGAGTTCCCGCTGATAAACATCTGGACGGGTCCCGACGGAGCCGTCATCACCGCGGAGATTCCCGGCGTCTCGCCGGACGACCTCGAAATCACCGTCCACCAGAACACAGTGACGCTTCGTGGTCAGCGCGTGGCCGAGCCGGTCGGCGAAGGCGACATTCTGCATCGTCGCGAGCGCGTTGCCGGTGCCTTCGCGCGCAGCCTGGTGCTGCCGTTTCGGGTGGACGGGGACAAGGCAGCGGCAATGTTTCGGAACGGGCTTCTTCGCCTCGACTTGCCTCGCCCGGAGGCCGATCGCCCCCGCAAGATCACCGTCAGCCGCTCTTAGGGAGAATAGTCATGGCCGATCAGGAAACCAACGGAAGCGTGGCTGCAGAGACCACACGAGATGTTCCGGTCTTTGTACCCCCCACAGATATCATCGAGACCGAGTCCAGTCTGCTTATGGTCCTCGACGTCCCCGGCGCCGATCCGGACAGCCTCGATGTGACGCTCGACAAGCGGGTACTGCGGATCGCAGCCCGCTCGGCGTCAAGCCATCCCGAGGGCTGTACGTTGCAGCACGCGGAGTACCGGGATGGGAACTACGAGCGGAGCTTCGTCATCTCCGAACCTGTCGACGCGGCAAAAATCGAAGCTGTGTTCAAAGACGGCGTTCTGCGGTTGACGCTACCGAAGGCGACGCCTGCGCCCGCCGCCAAGATCCCTGTCAAGGCCGCGTGAGGAAAGACAATGAGGATCACCGATCTTATTCCTTGGCGTACCTCCCGTCGGGACGTGGCCGTGCGAACGGAGCCGGCGGACCCGATCCGCGCATTTCGGCAGGACATCGATCGCGCATTTGAGAATTTCTGGCGGATAATACCGTCTTCATTTCCGGCGCTCGGTCAGTCTGAGTTTGCCGATGTCGTTCGCGTTGATGTCAGCGATAGCGGCAAAGAAGTAACCGTCACGGCCGAATTGCCGGGTCTCACCGAAGACGATGTCAACATCTCCATCGTTGATGGAGAATTGACGATCCGCGGTGAAAAGAGGACCGACCGGCAATCAGAGGACAACGGGCTCATAGTCCACGAGCGAGCCTATGGCGCCTTCGAACGCACCTTGCCGCTACCCGAGGGAGTGGATCCCGACGCGGCCAGCGCGACATTCAAGAACGGTCTACTGACGGTGGTGCTTCCAAAGACAGCCGAGGCCCTTGCCAACGTCAAGCGTATCCCTGTGCAGGCGGGTTGACATCGCCGCTTCTTAGCCCCACCCGCCTTGCCTGCCCGCCATCCTGCCCCCCGGATGGCGGGCATTCCTTTGGGCAGCAAGCCAACATCTCGGTATGATGATCATCCGCGTGTCCAGATCGCCGGAAGTGTCCGCTATCCGTGCAGTGGTTCGTGATCGAGGGTGCAGCTGCTCGATCCCCACCCGTGCCCGCCGGGTCGGCCTACGACGTCGGCCCACCGTCTTCGGGATTATCGATTCCCAATCTGCAGACTAAAGAGCCGGTTGAGTTCAGCCAGATCGGCTGGAGCAAGCCGCAACTCGAGTGCTTCCCGATTATCTTTGACATGCTCTGCGGTTGCAGCCTTCGGAATGGCAACGACACCCTCTTGGCTCAAGATCCAAGCGAGCGCCAGGCGGGCGCGGCTCACCCCGTATCGGTCGGCTATGCGCGCCAGCCTTCCCTCGCGAGCGAGTTGACCTCGCTCGATGGGTGAATGGGCTATGAGTGGAATTCCCCTCTCCCGGCACCAAGGCAGGAGATTGCGCTCAATGCCGCGTCTCATGAGATTGTAGGCGACCTGGTTGGTCTGAACGGATTTTCCCATCGGAACGGCCGCTAAGTCTCGCAAGTCGTCAATACCGAAGTTACTGACCCCCCAGTACCGTATTTTTCCCGCGGCTTTTAGGGTTTCGAAGGCCTCGATGGTTTCGCTCAGCGCGACGTTACCCCGCCAATGAAGCAGATAAAGATCAATCCAGTCCGTGCGGAGACGCTTTAGGCTCCGGTCACAAGACGTCAGGACGCCGAGACGGGAGGAGCGATGCGGATGCACCTTGCTAACGATGAAGACTTTATCGCGCTGACCCGCAGCAGCCTCTCCCACAACCTCCTCAGCGCCTCCGTCTCCATAGGTTTCTGCCGTGTCGATGAGCGTCATATCGAGGTCGATGCCGGTTCGCAGTGCGGCCACCTCTGCTTTGTGCGATTCGCGGTGCTCACCCATCCCGCATGTGCCCTGTCCGAGCAGTGGTATCGTCTCTCCGGCGGGTAAAAGTATCGTCCTCATCGTGGCAGGCATGAGGGTTCCTATTGGGCTTGGCCGCGCTGAACCTTCGGAACAGGTTCTCGGAGGCGGGCTGATTGATCGTGCGGACCACGCGACTTTGTGGGAATCCCTTATCGTAAAATCCCGTATGGGCCGTTGGGGTGGTCCCGCCTGAAAGCCCGGCCGACCGATCGTCCTGTCGACCCCGGCGAGACCAAGCAGGTAGGCAGCCCTATCCGGCACCAACCGCCGAAAGCTCGCCGCTTTGCCAGCGCCCACCGGCAGCCGAGGATCCGCGATGGGGCCGCCCTGAATGATGGCGCCCGCTAGTCCGCCTCGATGATGACCTTGAGCGCTCGCGTATCTGATGCTTTCGAGAAGGTCCCGTAAGCGTCGAGAATGGCATCGAGCTTGAAGCGGTGAGTGATCAGCTTTTTCGGATCGATTTTCCCGGATCGCACGGTCTTCAGCAGCATCGGTGTGGTGACCGTGTCGACCAGGCGCGTAGTGATGGCGATATTGTGCGACCAAAGCTTTTCAAGATGAAGGTCAGCCTTAACACCATGAACGCCGATGTTGGCGATGACGCCGCCCGCGGCGACGATCTCCTGGCACAGCTCGAATGTTGCGGGGATGCCGACGGCCTCGATGGTTGTATCCACCCCCTTGTTCTCTGTCAGTTGGAGAAGCTGCCGCTTTGCCTCCTCTCCGGTGGCCTTGACCGTCTTTGTCGCACCGAAACGCTTCGCGGCCTCGAGCCGGTTCTCGTCGAGATCGATCACGATCAGTTCTGCAGGTGAGTAGAACTGCGCCGTCAGCAGAGCTGCCAGGCCGACAGGCCCCGCGCCGACGATCGCCACGGAAGCACCCGGCTGGACTTTGCCATTGAGCACGCCGCATTCAAAGCCGGTCGGCAAGATATCGCTTAGCATTACCAGTGCATCTTCATCGGTGCCGTCCGGGATAGGATAGAGGCTGGTGTCAGCGTGAGGAATGCGGACGTACTCGGCCTGCGTGCCATCAATGGTGTTGCCGAGAATCCAGCCACCGGTTGTGCAGTGGGAATACATGCCGCGCCGGCAATATTCGCACTTGCCGCAGGAGGAGATGCAGGAAATCAGGACATGGTCGCCCTTCTTGAATTGCGTCACTCCTGCGCCCGCTTGCTCGACGACGCCTACGCCCTCATGCCCGAGGACGCGCCCAGGCGCGCAGGGGGGAACGTCACCTTTGAGGATATGCAGGTCAGTGCCGCAGATGGTGGTTTTCGCCACCCTGACGATGGCGTCGGTCGGATTCTGGACGGCCGGAATATCACGCTCCTGGAGCGATTTCTTGCCGGGCCCTTCAAAGATGAGAGCTTTCATTGTTTTCTCCGTCGCTGACGATCGGTGGGACGTGCAGTAATCACTAGATCAGCACCACGATTGGCCCTGCACTGACGTTTGTCAGTGTCGCGAGGACGCGCCTGCGTACGCGCCAAATGAGCGTGATAATTGCGCCCGGCACTGCCGGGGCGCGTCAGCCTCTGTGATCGGGGTGCAATTCACGATCGTCACGCTGGGCCACGCCTCAAAGCTGGCTCTGACGCAGATACGGCTCGTTCGAGAGCTCCGGTACCGCGCCACTTCCGGTGACTTTTTGTGTCGGATTGAGAGCCGCTTTTCGACGGTGGCCTAAGGACAAGATGCTTAACCGGTGAGCCGGTTGTTCGAAGCCGGTGCCGTTCGCCTCCTGACAACTGCGTCGCACCCTGGCAATCACAAATGTTGAGCAACGCTGACGAGCGTCAGTGAACGGCCAGCCGCGGGCCCTCATCCTACTAGGATGATCCGGACCTTGAATTCAAGAGGTCGGTCGTGGTCGCGCCTTAGGAGGAGAGCATGATTAAGGTGTTGGTGGTCAGACTCGACGGAACGGGCGGAGACGATTTCAGGCTCGCGGCCACGGAAAGTCTGGCGAAATTGTTCAATGCCCATGTGATTGGATTGATAATTAACGTTTTGCCCGACCCAACCATCGTCGACAGCGTGGTCAACGTGAACGAGTGGTCCCGACTTCTCGATCAGGCACAGACGGCAGGAAGAGAGTTCGAGGACAAGATCAAGAACCGCCTGAAAGGCCTAGCGTCGTCATCCGAAGTGCGTCGAATCGATGCGTACGCCCATGAGCAGGCGCGTCTCACGGCACGGGAATGCCGGACGGCAGACGCCCTCGTCGGTCTTCGCCTCAGCGATGAGGATGATGCGATTGAACTGCACGACGTGGTGGAGGAAACCCTGTTCGAGGCGGGAAGGCACATCTTCCTCGTGGCTGATCAGAGGAGCTTCGACGAGGGTTTTCAGCATGCGGTGATTGCCTGGAACGGCAGCCGCGAAGCAACACGGGCGGTAGCCGAGGCATTGCCGTATCTTGAGAAATCGAAAGCAGTCACTGTGCTCCGCATCGGCGGGGAAGGCGAGTCAATTCTGACCGCGACGCAGGATGATAGACTCGTTGCTTATCTTCGACGACACGGCATCAGCGCCGCGCTGGAGCGGGTTGCGAGGAAGGGGCTTGGCAACGTCGCGACGGCGCTGGCGGACGAAGTGGTTGCGCGCAAGGGTGACCTGCTTATCATGGGCGGCTACGGCCATTCCCGGTTGCGGGAATGGTTGCTCGGGGGAGCGACGTACCAGCTCCTTCGCAAGTCGCCAGTGTCGCTCGTCATGGCGCATTGAAATGCTGTCCATTGGTTTCTGGGAATGAGCCGGCGCGTAGCGGTCTCTGCCGGCCGCTGCGAAGGATCGATGATCATGACGAATCCAGACGACGAGGGGATTCTTGAGACGCGGAAGGTCCGTGAAGTGGCCGGCATATTTCATAGGAAAGACACTCTCGAGGATGCAATCGAAGCCCTCTTGCATGCAGGTTTCGACCGAGCGGATATTGACATCATGGGTGAGCTCGAAGCGGTCAGGCGCTGTCTGGGCATGCTCTACATTCCGCCGGAGGAGATCGCCGATGTGCCGGGGACCCCGCGTCGGGCGTTTGTCGCCCGAGACGATCTCGCAACGGCGACCGCCGGCGTGGCGGGAATCCTCTTCTATGTTGGCGCTACGGCGGCCGTGATGTCCGTCGTCGCTTCCGGCGGAAGTCTCGCAGTGATCGCCGCAGCCGCAATGGCAGCCGGGACGGTCGGAGCGGGCATCGGCACTGCTGCAGTTCGACTGCTTGGCAACAAGCAGGCGGAGGAGCTCGAGCTTCAGCTCATGTCTGGCGGCATTGTGCTCTGGGTGCGTGCCCGTACCGCGGAGAAGGAAGCGGAAGCACAGGAGATTCTGGCAAAATTCGGTGCCGAAGCGATCCGGGTACATGAGATTGATATCGTGAAGCGGTTGGAAGACGTGCCTCTTGCGAACGTTCAGCCGGACCCGTGGCTGGAAAGAGACGCGCACACCGGAAGTTACGACCGCAAGAGATCGGGCCTCTCTACGGGGCTTGCGGCAAGGTGGCTTTAGTTTCGGGTCCGCACAACCAACCGACTGAAAACCGCCCGTGCTGGAGCGCGGCGCGTACACCGCTGCACGGTTGGCGCGAGTCCGCCGACCTCGTCGCTTGGCGGCCGGCGATTGGCAAGCTTGACTGTCCTGTCCAGCCGATTGCATTGCCGTCGGACTGACGTCCGTCAACGTCGATGACCTGCCCCTCGGCCATACTGCGGGGCAGGTGTTGCATCGAAATTCCCGACTGACGGAGACACAGCATGACAGGCAAGGTGATCGGCATCGACCTGGGTACGACGAATTCCTGCGTCGCGATCATGGAAGGCTCCCAGACCAAAGTCATCGAAAACGCGGAGGGTGGACGCACGACACCATCCATTGTGGCCTTCGCGAGCGACGGTGAAATTCTCGTTGGCCAGCCTGCGAAGCGACAGGCGGTAACAAATCCCGAGAACACCATCTTCGCCATCAAACGTCTGATCGGCCGGCGTTATGACGACCCCATGGTGGAAAAAGACAAGGCTCTTGTGCCCTACAAGATTGTCAGGGCCGACAATGGCGATGCATGGGTTGAGGTGCAGGGCAAGAAGTACAGTCCGAGCCAGATCAGCTCGTACATACTAGTGAAGATGAAGGAGACCGCTGAAGCCTATCTCGGCGAGAAGGTCGAGAAGGCGGTGATCACCGTTCCTGCATACTTCAATGACAGCCAAAGGCAGGCGACGAAGGATGCCGGCAAGATTGCCGGCCTCGAGGTGCTGCGGATTATCAACGAGCCGACGTCCGCCGCTCTTGCCTATGGCCTCGACAAAAAGAAGGCCGGGATGATCGCGGTGTACGACCTCGGTGGCGGAACCTTCGACATTTCGCTGCTCGAGATCGGTGACGGCGTGTTCGAGGTGAAGGCCACCAATGGCGATACATTCCTGGGCGGCGAAGATTTCGACAAGCGGATCATCGACTGGCTCGCAAGCGAGTTCAAGAAAGACCAGGGCATCGACCTGCGCAATGACCGGCTTGCGTTACAGCGGCTCCGGGAAGCGGCGGAGAAGGCCAAAATCGAGCTTTCCTCGGCGCTGGAAACCACCATCAGCCTGCCCTTCATCACGGCCGATCAGAATGGCCCGAAGCATCTTGAGATCAAGCTCAGGCGCGCCAAGCTGGAGGAACTGGTCGACGACCTAGTCCATCGCACGGAAAAGCCCTGCCGGGACGCAATGAAGGATGCGAAGATCAAGCCGGAGAAAATCGACGAGGTTGTTCTTGTTGGCGGCATGACGCGAATGCCGAAGGTCCAGCAAACTGTCACCGACCTCTTCGGCCGAGAGCCGCACAAGGGCGTCAATCCCGATGAGGTGGTGGCGATTGGCGCGGCGATCCAAGCCGGCGTGCTCCAAGGCGACGTCAAGGATGTGCTGCTGCTCGATGTGACACCACTGTCGCTCGGCATTGAGACTCTTGGTGGGGTGTTTACCCGCCTCATCGAGCGCAATACGACCATTCCGGCCAAGAAGAGTCAGGTCTTCTCGACAGCGGAAGACAACCAGGCCGGGGTCACGATCCGCGTCTTTCAAGGCGAGCGCGAGATGGCGGCCGACAACAAGCTGCTCGGCCAGTTCGATCTCGTTGGTATTCCCCCCGCGCCTCGTGGCGTTCCCCAGATCGAGGTGACCTTCGACATCGACGCGAACGGCATCGTGAATGTCTCGGCGAAGGACAAGGCAACAGGGAAAGAGCAACAGATTCGCATCCAGGCCTCGGGGGGCCTGTCGCAGGCAGATATCGAGCGAATGATCAAGGAGGCTGAGGCAAACGCCCAAGCCGACAAGAAGCGGCGGGCGCTGGTCGAGGCGAGGAACAGGGCAGACTCCGAGATTGCGGCAAGCCAGAAAGCGCTCGACGAGTCAAAGGACAACGCGCCGGCCGCGGAGAAGGAAGCGGTCGAGAAGGCAATCGAGGATTTGAAGTCGGTGGTTGGTACCGACTCGACCGCAGAGATCGAAGCCAAGGCGCAAATGCTGCAGATCGCCCTGTTGAACTTCAAAGCGAAGCTGAACGACAGCTCCGCCGGTGGTGCGAGCGGACAGAGATCGACCGGCGAGGATGTCGTCGATGCGGACTTCGAGGAGTTGGACGACAAGGACGACAAACGCGATGTCTGATCCTCGCGCTACCAGGACGCGGATCGATCGGGGGACTGGGCCGGATCTTCGATCGATGGCGCCGACAGCGCCTGCCGTCGACCACAAGGCGAGGGTCGCTGAACTCGAGCGCGAACTCATGAGCGCTCTCGCCGAACAGGAGAACATTCGCAAGAGGATGCGACGCGAGCGGGATGAGGCCGTGAAGCGGGCAGTCGGATGCTTCGCGGGGGAACTGCTCGACACGTTTGAGAGATTGAACACCTCGATCGAGGACGCGTGCATGGATGCGGGTAAGGCCTCGGCGGCATCACTCATCGCCGGTGTTCGGGCGAGTGAATATTCATTACTGTCGGCTCTCGCCCGTCATGGTGTGCGCAGGATTGATCCGATAGAACAACGGTTTGACCCGCGCGAGCAGCAGGCGGTGTATCTGCGAATCGAAACGACTGTCTCGGAAGGCACGGTCGTCGAGGTTTTGCAGCCAGGCTATCTGCTCCACGACAGATTGGTACGTCCAGCTATTGTTGCTGTCGCGGCTGCTGATAATCGGTCTTCCGATCACCCCAAGACGTAGTTGCTCCGGCTTTCTCGATCTGCGGGTGCCAGCCTGACGGTCATCGCCGGTCGCTTCACTAACTTCGAAACCTCAGCGTCGCTCAGCCGCTGATTGACAGTGCCATTCGCATTGTTCGAACGACTGTCGCTTTAGGTGAATCTGCTGCTCCTCGCCCGAAACTGACACCCGTCAGCGCGCTCCACCTGGCCGGCAGTAGCCTCGTCTGGCTGCAAGTTGCGGAGGACCGGGCGCCGGCCTCGCAGTGCGGCCATGCCCTAGTAGCGAAAGGAAGCACGACAATGAGATCCGACAGCGACATCAAGCGCGATGTGGAAACCGAACTGAAGTGGGACCCTGACATCGATGCCACCGACATCGGCGTGGCCGTCAAGTCGGGCGTCGTGACGCTTACCGGTTTCGTGCGCAGCTATGCGCAAAAATATGAGGCTGAGCAGGCGGCAAAGCGCGTGTCGGGAGTGCTCGGCGTGGCGAACGATATCGAGGTGCGGCTGCCCTCTGAAAACCAGCGCCCCGACCCGGAACTGGCGCGCGAGGCCGTGGCCGCAATCAAGACGGAGCTTCCGTATGCGCACGAGAACATCAAGGTGGTGGTGAAGAGCGGCTGGGCGACCCTCGAAGGCAACCTGGAGTGGGATTACCAGCGCTCACGTGCGGAACGGGTGGTGCGCGGCCTGAAAGGCCTGAAGGGAATCTCCAACCTGATCACTTTGAAGCCTCGCGTTGCTCCATCCGAGATCAAGGCGAAGATCGAAGACGCGTTCAAGCGCAGCGCCGAGATCGATGCTAACCGCATCATCGTGACGACAAATGGCGGCGAAGTGACGCTCACCGGTTCGGTGCGCTCCTGGGCAGAACGTCAGGAGGCCGAGCGGGCCGCGTGGCGAGCGCCGGGGGTCACCAAGGTCGACAATCGCATCACGATTGCCGTGTAGGCGCTCGTCACCCAAAAGCGGAGGGGCGGACCGACGTCCGCCCTTTCACGCGGGCTTTGAGAAAAAGCCGGCTCAGATTTAACGCGGTTCTGTATCGGTGAAGAGCATGCCATATGGACCTAGATCGCGGCTGCGGCTCGCCGGGCATGCGAGCCTCCGCATTGAAGTGCGACACCTATGCTATGTGATAGCTGCCGCACAAGCGGGCAGCTTTCGCGGTGCTGCAAGCACACTCAATGTCGAGCAATCGGCAATCAGCCGAAGAATTCGCGACCTGGAGGACCGACTCGGCGTCTCGCTGTTTGTACGCGGCCACAGCGGCGTTTGCCTTACAAACGCCGGACAGTCCTTCGTGGGCCGGGCCCGCCGCGCACTGAACCACATAAGACATGCTGCATCGGACGCAGCCTCAGGTGGTCGTGGGGAAGTCGGCAGTATTCGCGTGGGAATATTTACGTCATTGGCCGGTGGCTTTCTGGCGGACTTGCTGCGCACCTACGGTCAACGACATTCGGCTGTCCGGCTCGACCTGGTGGAAGGGGCGCCTGCCGCACATTTGTCAGCGGTTCGACGTCTTCAGATCGATATCGCCTTTCTGACAGGCACACCGACCGCAGACGACTGCGATCGGGAGCACCTTTGGACAGAACGGATATTCGTCGTTCTGCCCGTGGCGCATGAACTCGCGGGACGGCGAAAGCTCACATGGAATGACCTCCGCGCGTATCGCTTTATTGTAAGCGAGTGTGATCCCGGACCTGAGATCGAAGATTACCTTGTCAAGCACTTGGCCGACCTTGGCCACCATCCGAGTGTAGAGCGCCACGCGGTCGGACGGGACAATCTCATGCATCTGGTGGCGATGAGTCAGGGGCTAACCCTGACAAGCGAGGCCACGACAGCGGACCGCTTTCCTGGCATCGCGTATAGGCCGCTCAGCGGGCATTTGCTACCATTCTGCGCAATCTGGTCGCGCCAGAATGACAATCCGGCCCTGAGGCGGCTGCTCAGTCTTGCCAAAGCAATGTCGCGCCAGCAGCCCGACGCCAACGGCAGGACCGGTAAAGCGGATGGTGAGAGGCGGCAGGTCAAGGCTGGGGGGGCCGCGATCCCGGGCCGCGGCGAGCCTTCCCAAATGCCCGATCAGTCGCCATGAATCGCTCAATCATTGGCGCGATGAGCTTGGCAGGATCGGGGACGGGCTTACCGGTCTCCCGTGCGAGGACATCGGCATAAGCTACCAACTGCCGATGGACGGCGGCAGGTAGTTCTACCGTCACTTTAACCGGCTTGTCGTCTTCCAGGGCCCCAAGCTTGAGTTTTGCCACGAACTATCCTCCGTAGGGTTCGAGGACCAGATCACGCGTGACGATCACGCGCACGGGAAAGCCAGGCCGGATCGTCAGCGTTGGCGGCACGTTGAGCTGACGCCGAATGATCTGCTGCCCGGCATCGTTGATCGTATCCTGGCCGCCGTTGCGTATCGCTCGCAGCAGGCGGTCTTCGTCGTCAATCGCAAGCTCAGCACCGACGCTTAGCAGCGTGGAGAGGCCTGCGGCCTTGGCGAGTTCCCACCAATGGTAGTCGACCCCGTCCTCGAGGCCGGCGTAGCCTTGTGTATCTGCTCCCGGTTGGCGTTCCAGAACGATGGAGCGCCCGTTCGGGAAAATGAGGCGATTCCACACCAGCAATACTCTCCGTTGACCGAACTGCACGGCGTTGTCATATTGGCCGATGATGCGCGTGCCCTGCGGCACGAGAAGTATTCGGCCGGTCGGACTGTCATAGATGTGTTCGGTGACCTGAGCTGTTATTTGTCCCGGCAGGTCCGAGCGGATCCCCGTGATCAGCGCGGCCGGAATCACCGCCCCGGCCTGCAGGACGTAGGGCGATGCGGGCGCTAGCACGCGGTCGGGCGCGACGATGCGGCGATCAACGGCGGCATTGAGGAAGGCGATCTGGCGGTCCTGCGCCGTTGGCGCGCTGAGTTGCCCGGGAAGGCCAAGGCCGGTCAGGTTCGTGGTGGTTGCGGCGCTAGCCGGCCCGGCGGGAGCCGTAATCGTGCGTGCCTCGGTCTGAAAGAACACGCGACTGGTGCGTGCTGCCTCCTCCTCCGCGAGGCGGCGCTGCTCTGCCGGGTCGACCGTCGGCCGAATGGGCGATGGAACGACCGGTTGGCCCCGGTTCTGCGCGTCGAGTATCGGTCGACCGAGATCGCCAGGCAGCGGTGGCCCGAGACGCGGGCCGATATAGTCGCGTGGCAGATCGGTGAGACCGTCAGCCGTGGGGCGGTTCCTCGTAGAGTACAGTTCTTCGGTAGCGGGGCCGGCGTGCCGCGTCTGGAGGGCATAGATCAACGCGCCTCCAAGACCCGCGCACGCGATCAGGCCGATCGCCATCAATGCCTTGCGCGACAAGCGGGTCACGCGAGGCGGCTCACCACGCAGCCGCATCGGAGCCGTGGCGTCGCTCGCTGGTCCTTCGGTTTCGATATTCTGGCCCTGGTTGTCTGCATCGCTCATGAGGAGGGCCTCCCGTCGCTGCGGACGATTCTCACAGTTTGCTGGCGGTTGCCGCTGCCGAGCCGAAGTTCCGCGGCGCCGAAGAGCCGATCGACGATCAGGATGTTCTGGTGAATGCGACTGTTGACAATCTGGAGTTCACCTTCCGACCCGATAACGAATATCGGCGGCATCTCGCCTTGGACGATACCGCGCGGAAACTCGACGTAGACGCGGCGGCCATCGTCATAGACAGCGGTAGGCCGCCACGCCGGACTGTCCCCAGTAAGCGCGTAGCGGTAATTGCGTGCGGCCGCTGCCGGGATGATCGGCGCTGCCGGCACGCCCGGACGCTGCGAGGCTGGGGGCTGCGGATAGGCCCATCCCACGGCCGGCATGTAGGGCCGCTCGCCGGAACGCAACTCGATCATGTAGATGCGGCGGTCAGTGGTAATGACAAGGTTCGTGGAGATGTCCGCACGCGTCGGCTTTACGAGCACGTGGACGCGCCGGTTGGCCCCCGATCCACTCTCGGTGTCGCCGATGATCCATCTCGCGGTATCTCCCGCGGCGATTGGCCCGGCCCCGGTCAGGCTTTCGCCGGGCTCGAGCGCGATGTTGGTGATCTGTCCCGGCGCGGCATAGACCTGATAGAGCGCACCCTCGCTCCAGGGATAAATCTGGATCGCGTTGAAGTAGCCTTCGCGACGAGGCTCGACACGAGCGGCGGCGTTGGCGTTCTCGACCCGGCCGGTCGGTGAGTTTGATGCGGCGCCTCCGCGGCTCGGAGTCCAGGCCGGCGGTATGTGCAAGGGTCGCGGTCGCTCATCCGTCAACACGGCAGATACGGCAGGGAGCGGCGGTACATCGGAGTCGTAGCTGATCTGCGGCGGCCTGTTCGTCGCGCATCCGCCCATCGCCATTGCAGCGAGTACGAGGCACACAGAAGCGGGTTTGCGGAAAGCCGGTCTGGCCAGGACTCCCATCGAGCTCATTGTCCCATCTCCCGCGACCAGTTGATGGCATTGACGTAGATGCCGAGCGGATTGGCGCGGAGCCTTTCGGCGTCGCGCGGAGGCTGCAGAACGACAGTGAGGATGGCGGTCCAACGCTCGGTCGCCGCGAGTTGGCCGTTCTCGTAGCGGCGTTCGGTCCAGGCAACGCGGAAGCTGTCGGGCGAGGCGCGGATCACGCTGGAGACTTCGACTGCGACCTGCTGCCGGCCGACGCGCGTGAAGGGATCGTTCGCCCTTGCGTAGTCGTTCAACGCTGCGGCACCACGATCGGTGGTGAATTCATAAGCCCGCAGCCAGTTCTGGCGCACGACAATGGGATCGGCAGGCAGCCCACGGACCTGCTCGATGAAGCGCGCAAGGTGGTAGGCGATCTGCGGATCGGTGGGGCGGTAGTCCGCGACGGCAGGCGCCACGGCCTGGGCCTGGCCGAGATTGTCGACCTGAACTACCCATGGCACCACGGTGCCATGGGCAGACTGCCAAACGAGCGCCGCGGCAAATCCAGCGGACAGGAACAGGCAGCCGAACGCCATGAGGCGCCAGTTCTTTGCCTGCACCCGAGCCGAGCCAATCCGCTCGTCCCAGACCTGAGCGGCGCGCTGGTATGGCGTCTCGGGTTCGGGGGTCTTTCCGTAGTGTGTCGATGGCCGTTTGAACATCATTGGTCTCGCTGGGAGAGGTTGACGGAGGCGCCGCCGCCATGGCTGTCGCCGCTGCGGATCGCGTGAGCGGCGGCCATCACGCCGTGCGACATGTGCTGAGAGCGCTTCATGCGGCGGGCCCAGGCCGGCGGACCCTCAGACGTCGGCACAGAGGATGCCTCGGCAGCACTGCCACCGACGCTCCCCATGGTCGATGCGCCGCCCGTCGCTTCGAAAGCCGACTGAGCACCCCGCGCGTAGCTGGTTCGCATGCTGTCGGCAGCGCGGGTTGCAGCGCGACGGAGCGGCGAGACCGCTGCGCTGCCGGCGGCGCAGGCAACGCCACCGAGGCCCGAAGCCACGCCGGCAGCGCCGGATTGCCCGGCAGCACCAAGGCTATAGGCAGTTGCCGTGCCTCCCGCCACGGCTGCACCCCCCCGGGCGGCCGCGGCCGTGCCAGAGAGGGCCGCAGCGCCGCCACGTACCGCAAGCCCGCCGGCCGCGCCTGCGGCGACTGCGGCGCCACCAGCCGCGAAGCCCGTGCCGATGGCGGCTCCGGCGCTGAGTTGTGGGCCGCCCGAGACAATGCCGCTCGCGATCCCAGGACCGAATATCCCGAGGCCGAGCAGCGACAGCGCCGCCAGCACGATGGCCATGGCCTGATCGATGGTCGGGCTGGCGCCACCGAAGCCGGCGGTGAACTCGCCAAATAGCGTCGAGCCGATGCCGATAATCACGGCCAGCACCAGCACCTTGATGCCGGAGCTGATGACGTTGCCGAGCACGCGCTCGGCCATAAAGGCGGACTGGCCGAACAGCCCGAATGGGATGAGCACAAAGCCCGCAAGCGTAGTGAGCTTGAACTCGATGAGCGTCACGAACAACTGCACGGCGAGAATAAAGAAGGCGAGCAGCACGAGCGCCCAGGCGAGGAAGAGGCACGCGATCTGAATGAAGTTCTCGAAGAACGACCAATAGCCCATGAGGCCGGAGATTGAGTCGAGCAGCGGCCGTCCGGCGTCGAGGCCGGTCTGCGCGACACGGCCGGGGCGTAGCAGATCGGCGGTTGAGAAGCCGGTGCCGGAAGCCTTGAGGCCGAGGCCGGCAAAGGACTCGAAGACGATGCGGGCGAGATTGTTCCAATTGCCGATGATGTAGGCGAAAACACCGACGAACAATGTCTTCTTGACGAGCCTGGCAATGATGTCGTCGTCCGCGCCCCAGCTCCAGAACAACGCTGCGAGCGTCACGTCGATCACGATCAGTGTTGTCGCGATGAATGCGACCTCGCCGCCCAACAGGCCGAACCCGCTGTCGATGTAGCGGGTGAAGACCTCCAGGAAATGATCGATGACCCCCGTGCCCCCCATGGCGCTACTCGGCGTCCTCGGTCTGCGGCGCCGCTTCACGACGGCGCGCTTCAATCGCGGATGAGCCTTCGGCGGACGCTCCACCGCGTGCTCGTGACTGCTCTCGATCCGCTATCGTGTTGCCGGTCCCAGGCGTCAGGAAGCGTCGGCGGCTCTCAGCCCAGGCGCGCAGGCATGCGGGATCGCGCGGACCGGCCTCTCCGAGGCTCTGACAACGGAACAGTTCGGCGTTCAGCGGGTCCACGGCGTTTGTCTGCGCCGGACGGGCGGGCTCCATCTCCGGCTGCTCCTCCTTCCGGGTCAGCTCGACGACCGTCGCCGTGATTGCGACGGCAACGAAGGCGACGGCACCGAGCCGGGCGAGCATGTTTCCGTCCATCGCGAGGCCTCAGTTTCCAGCGGGGAACATGCTGGCGTTGCCGGGCTGGTAGCCGGAGCCGGGCGTGAGAAACCGCCGGCGCTGCTCGCGGCCTTGCTCCGCGGCGGCCGCGCGCTCGGCTTCTGCGAGCGCACGGGCGCGGCCATCAGCGGCTACAACGGCGGTGAGGTCCGCGAGCTGTTGCGCTTGAAGGGCGAGGATCTGGTTGCCAGCCTGGGCGGCTTGCAGGGAGCCGGTCGCACCCTGGCTCTGGCCGATGAGCGCTGACATCTCGGCGCGGTTGGCGTCGAGGTTGCCGACCACTGTCGCCTGCACGCGCATCGCGTCCTGCAAGCCGCCCACGGTGTTCTGCCATCGGGTGCGAGCGTCGGCGATGAGTTGCTGGTCGGACGCAGACAGCGAGGCACTGCCATACGTCGTCTGAAACGCCTGGTCGATTTGCTGGACGTCGAAGGCGATGTTTTGCGTTTGGTTGAGGAGCTGCTGGGTCCGCTGGATCGATTGTTGCAGCCGCTGGAGCGAGGAGTACGGCAGGCTGGCGAGATTCCGTGCCTGGTTGATCAACATCTGCGCTTCGTTCTGAAGCGAGGTGATCTGATTGTTGATCTGCTCAAGCGCGCGTGCCGCTTGAAGCACGTTCTGCACGTAGTTCGTCGGGTCGTAGACGATCCACTGCGCCGAAGCGGGCGTGACCACCAGCGGCATAAGCGATATCGGAAGTGAGAAGATGGTGGCGGCGAGGAGTGCCGCGCGCGAGCGGGATCGACGGGTGCTCATAGTTGAGCCTCCTTTGAGTGTTCGGGGAGGAGCGTCGAGAAGTTGGGAAGGAGATCGACGGCCCAGCTCACGCCGCGGGCCTCGAGCCACGCAGGGAGGAACCCCTCCCGGCCGTGCTCAGCCAGGATGCTGGCGATCAGCGCCTGATCATCCTTTGCGGATGCGGCGCAGAGGGCGAGGCCGACGTCGGAGAGGCCCAGCTCGAAAAGGCGATTGCCGCGTCGGGACTGGCAGTAGTAGTCTCGTTTCGGCGTGGCTCGCGCGAGAATCTCGATCTGGCGATCATTGAGCCCGAACCGGCGATAAATGCTGGTGATCTGCGGCTCGATCGCCCGGTCATTAGGCAGCAGCAGCCGCGTGTGGCAACTGTCGACGATTTCGGCAGCGATCGTGCTCTTCTCGATCTGTGCAAGCGACTGGGTTGCGAAGACGACCGACGCGTTCTTCTTGCGGAGCGTGACCAGCCACTCGGTGAGCTGCTTGGCAAAGCCGGGATCGTTGAGTGCAAGCCACCCTTCGTCGATGATGAGCAAGGTTGGCGAGCCGTCGAGCCTGTCGGAGATGCGATGAAACAGGTAGGACAGAACGGCCGGCGCCCCCCCGCTTCCGACAAGGCCCTCGATCTCAAAGGCCAGAACAGCGGCCGAACCCAGATGCTCGAATTCCGCGTCCAGCAGGCGGCCATAGGGGCCTCCAACGCAATAGGGTCGAATTGCCTGTTTGAGGTTGTTTGATTGGAGCAGCACCGTCAGGCCGGTAATGGTCCGCTCCTCGACAGGGGCGGAGGCAAGAGAGGTCAGCGCCGTCCAGATGTGCTCCTTGACTTCCGGAGTAATCGCGACGCCTTCGCGCATCAGGATGGCGACGATCCAGTCGGCTGCCCAGGCCCGCTCATAGGTGTCGTGGATGCGTGCGAGCGGCTGGAGAGAGACGGAGGTTTCTGAACCTTCGGTGAGGCCGCCACCGAGGTCGTGCCAGTCTCCGCCCATTGCGAGCGCGGCGGCGCGGATCGAACCGCCGAAATCAAAGGCGAAAACCTGGCTGCGCTCGTAGCGTCGAAATTGCAGCGCCATCAGCGCGAGCAACACCGACTTGCCGGAGCCGGTCGGTCCCACGACCAAGGTGTGGCCCACGTCGCCGACGTGGAGCGAAAAGCGGAACGGCGTGCTTCCCTCGGTCTTGCCGAAGAACAGCGGCGGCGCTTTGAAGTGCTCATCTTGCTGAGGCCCCGCCCAGACGGCCGAGAGCGGAATCATGTGTGCGAGGTTCAATGTACTGATCGGCGGCTGCCGGACGTTGGCATACAGATGGCCGGGCAGGCTCCCGAGCCAGGCGTCGACCGCGTTGACAGTCTCGAGCATTGCGGTGAAATCGCGGCTCTGGATCACCTTCTCGACGAGGCGCAGCTTTTCGTCAGCAAGGCGTGGATCGCTGTCCCACACGGTAATCGTAGCCGTCACGTAGGCCATGCCGGCGAGGTCCGCGCCGAGCTCCTGAAGGGCCATGTCGGCGTCGGCGGCCTTGTTGGCAGCGTCGGTGTCCACCAGCACCGACGCCTCATTCGTCAGGACTTCCTTGACGATGGCCGCAATGCTTTTCCTCTTTGCGAACCATTGCCGCCTGATGCGGGTGAGCAGCTTGGTCGCGTCGGTCTTGTCGAGCAGGATCGCGCGCGTCGCCCAGCGATAGGGGAATGCGAGGCGGTTCAGCTCGTCGAGGATGCCGGGCGTCGTCGCGGTCGGGAAGCCGACGATGGTGAGGGTTCGTAGGTGCTGATCGCCGAGACGAGGCTCAAGGCCTCCGGTGAGGGGCTGGTCGGCTAGCAGCGCATCGAGAAACATCGGTGTCTCGGGAACACGGACACGATGGCGCTTGGTGGAAACGCAGGAATGCAGGTAGGTCAGCGTCTCGCTGTCATCCAGCCAACGGCATTCCTTCATGAAACCGTGAAGCAGCGCGAGCACACGGTCGGTGCGGTCGACGAAGGCTCGCAGAATCTCGTGAGGGTCGACGCCTGACCGTTCCCTCCCCTCGTAGAGCCAAGTCTCCGCACGCGCGGCATCCTCGGCCGGCGGCAGCCAAGCGAACGTGAGGACGTAGCGGGACTCGAAATGCGCGCCTTCTTCCTCGAAATCAGCCTTGCGCTCGGCATCAAGCAACGCCGACGCGGGATCGGGAAAGATGCTGTCCGGATAGCGGTTGGACGGGTATCGCTGCGCCTCTACGAAAATCGCCCAGCCCGAACCGAGACGGCGGAAAGCGTTGTTAAGCCTTGCCGCCACGCCAACCAGTTCCGCTGCAACAGCGGAATCCAGATCTGGACCGCGAAAGCTTGCGCTTCTTTGAAACGAACCATCCTTGTTCAGAACAACGCCTTGGCCAACGAGCGCAACCCAAGGCAGAAAATCTGCGAGGCGAGTGGCGGTGCGGCGATATTCGGCGAGGTTCATCATGGCAGGCTCAGACCGCGAGAAAGGAGGGGATGCGCAGATGCCGGCGGATCACTTCGACGAACAACGGATCGCGCTTGGCTGCCCATACGGCCGCGAAGTGGCCGGCAGCCCAGAGTCCGAGCCCGACGAGCCAGAGCCGAAGGCCAAGGCCGAGAGCGGCCGCCAGCGTGCCATTGAGGATCGCGATTGACCTAGGCGCACCGCCGAGCAGAATATGGTCGGTCAGCGCCCGGTGAACGGGCACCGAGAAGCCTGGGACTTCTGCGTTGTCTGCAATGCCCGTCATCACACGAGCACTCCGCCGCCGAAGCTGAAGAAGCTGAGAAAGAACGAACTGGCCGCGAAGGCGATCGAGAGACCGAAGACGATCTGAACGAGTCTCCGAAAGCCACCGCTCGTATCGCCGAACGCGAGAGTCAAGCCGGTGACGATGATGATAATCACTGCGATGATCTTCGCGACGGGTCCCTCGATCGACTGAAGGATTTGTTCGAGCGGCTGCTCCCACGGCATTGAGGAGCCGGAGGCATGTGCGGCCGGAGCAAGCGCGAGGCTGACGACAGCGGCCGCGGTTGCAGCGGCAACATGACGACGAAGGTTCTGGAGCTTGTGGATCACGCGTGATCTCCTGTGGCGGGCAATGTTGCGGGGATGACGTGGTAGTCGCCGTCGGGTGTGAGGCCGTGGACGCGTGCGAGCTCGGCGAGGCGGCGCGATGATCCGCGGCCGCTGAGGACAGCGACGAGGTCGATCGTCTCGGCGATGAGGGCGCGAGGCACCGTGACCACCGCCTCTTGGATGAGCTGTTCGAGACGCCGCAGTGCCCCGATGGCTGTGCCGGCGTGAATGGTTCCGACGCCACCGGGATGCCCGGTGCCCCAAGCTTTCAGAAGGTCCAGGGCCTCAGTGCCGCGCACCTCGCCGATGGGGATGCGGTCGGGGCGCAGCCGCAGAGAAGAGCGCACCAGGTCGGACAGCGTCGCGACGCCGTCCTTGGTGCGCATCGCCACGAGATTGGGGGCGCTGCACTGAAGCTCGCGCGTGTCCTCGATGAGAACGACGCGATCGGCCGATTTCGATACTTCTGCGAGGAGCGCGTTGGTGAGCGTGGTCTTGCCGGTGCTCGTTCCCCCGGCGACGAGAATGTTGCGGCGATCGGTGACCGCGCTGCGAAGGGTCTCCGCCTGGTCGGCCGTCATGATGCCGGCGGCCACATAATCCTGCAGCGTGAAGATCGCGATGGCGGGCTTCCGAATCGCAAAAGCAGGCGCGGCCACGATAGGCGGCAGCAGGCCCTCGAAGCGCTCTCCCGTCCCGGGCAACTCCGCAGAGACCCGCGGACTTCCGGCGTGGACTTCTGCACCGACATGGTGGGCGACGAGGCGGACGATGCGCTCTCCGTCGGCGGCCGACAGGCGCTCGCCAGTATCAGCGAGGCCTTCGGAGAGCCGGTCGATCCAGAGCCGCCCATCCGGGTTGAGCATCACCTCGACGATCGACGGGTCCTCCAGGAAACCGGCGACCGCGGGCCCTAGGGCCGTCCGCAGCATGCGTGTGCCGCGAAGTATCGCCTCTGTTTGCTGGAAAGAATTCGCCATGTCGTCCCCGTTCTGCGCGGGACCACTCGAGAGCGGCCCTGGATCGGGGACGAGTAGAAGAGGCAGAAATTCGGGCGACGCAACAATGGGAATGTGGTCGTCGTACTGTGGCGTACAAATACAGGGAAACGGCGAAACCGCGGAAGTCTAGTGACCGGTCTCGTGCCCTCTATTCAGGTGGTGAGTCGCCAGGGACATCTTCGGATACTTCCTGACGCAACCGCGGTCCCTTGGCGAGGCGGCGACCGAGCGCAGCGACAAACGCATCGTAGCGTTCGCCCGCTTGTGCGCGCGCGGCCGCCTGGGCCGGCTCCGGCAGCGGCGGGTTTGTCATCAACCAGCTCCTGACGAAGACCGCGAGCGTCTCTACCGCGATCCCCAGGTCTCGTTCGAGGCGCGTCATACGCCTGTCGAGCTGATCGAGACGCTTCGCAATAGCAGCTTCCTGCCGCTCGGCGGCGTCAGGTGACAGGAAAGAGGCGATCGCGGCTTCGGCGATGAGCGACCGCGACAGGCCACGACGCGCTGCGTATTCCGCGAGCGATTTGGTGACGCCGGGTTCAAGATAAACCGAGAGCCGCTGCTTCTTGTTCGGATTTGGCATGGTGCCCTACAGCTCCATGCCGTCGTTCGGATCGAGCGAGACCTGCCGCGCGATGCCTTGCACGAGGCGGTTCATGCGCCTTAGCCGCGCGGCATCGTCGGGCTCGTCATCGTTGGGGTCGATCTCGAACTCATTGGCGATGGGCGGCTTCTTCTCGATCGGTGCCACGCGATCCAGCTCCGGCTGGCGGCGCCTCTCGGAGCCCGTCGGGTCTTCGTCGTCCATGCCGCTCACTGACGACGCGGCATCCTGCAAGGGTCGCGGCGGCAAGGGCCTGCCCGTCCAGTCGTCCGATTGCTGGCGATCTGTCTTCGTCAGGATGGGCGGCGGCAAGATTCGCGCCTGAAATCTGGGGTCCTCGAAATAGCGCGCCTTCTTCGCGCGAATGGGCGGTGTGCCCGCCACCATCACGATCTCGTCTGCGGGCGGGAGCTGCATGATCTCGCCCGGCGTGAGCAGGGGCCGGGCCGTCTCGGAGCGCGAGACCATCAGATGGCCGAGCCACGGACTGAGCCGATGCCCGGCGTAGTTCCGCATCGCCCGCAGTTCGGTCGCGGTGCCGAGGGCGTCGCTGACCCTTTTGGCTGTCCTTTCGTCATTGGTCGCGAACGAGATTCTGACGTGGCAATTGTCCAGGATTGAATTGTTCGGTCCGTAGGCCTTCTCGATCTGGTTGAGGCTTTGCGCGATCATGAAGCTTTTCAGTTTGTAGCCGGCCATGAATGCCAGTGCGCTCTCGAAGAAGTCGAGGCGGCCAAGCGCCGGAAACTCATCGAGCATGAGCAGAAGCCGATGCCGCCGGGCCTTGCTGTTCAAGTCCTCCGTTAAGCGGCGGCCAATCTGGTTGAGGATCAACCTGATCAACGGCTTGGTCCTCACAATGTCGGATGGCGGCACGACGAGATAGAGGGTCGTCGGCCGTGCATCTCCGACAATGTCGGTGATCCGCCAGTCACAGCGGCGCGTGACGGCAGCCACAACAGGATCGCGATAGAGGCCGAGGAACGACATCGCGGTGCTCAACACCCCGCTTCGTTCGTTGTCCGATTTGTTCAGCAGCTCTCGTGCCGCGCTCGCGATCACCGGATGCGGTCCTGCCTCGCCGAGATGGGCGGTCTTCATCATCGCCGCGAGCGTGGACTCGATCGGACGCCGCGGGTCGGACAAGAACGACGCCACGCCGGCGAGCGTCTTGTCCTCCTCCGCGTAGAGCACGTGTAGGATGGCGCCGACCAACAGCGCATGGGAGGTCTTCTCCCAATGGTTCCTCTTCTCCAAAGAGCCTTCGGGATCAACCAGGATGTCGGCGATGTTCTGGACATCCCGGACTTCCCATTCCCCGCGCCGGACTTCGAGCAGCGGGTTGTAGGCGGAAGACTTCGCGTTGGTCGGATCGAACAACAGCACCCTGCCATGCTGCGACCGAAACCCGGCAGTTAGCTGCCAGTTCTCCCCTTTGATGTCGTGGACGATCGCGCTGCCTGGCCAGGTGAGCAGCGAGGGAATGACCAACCCCACGCCCTTCCCACTCCTCGTCGGCGCAAAGCAGAGAACATGATCGGGCCCGTCGTGCCGGAGGTAGTCGCGACCCAGCTTGCCGAGTACGATACCGTCGGGACCGAGGAGGCCCGCCGCCTCCACTTCGTCGGTCCGGGCCCATCGTGCCGAGCCGTAGGTGTCGACGTTCGTGGCCTCACGGGCACGCCACACCGACATGCCGATCGCGGCTGCGATCGCGATGAAGCCGCCTGACGCTGCGATGAGGGCCCCTTCCACGAAGATCGCCGGCGCATAGGCATCGTAGAAATACCACCACAGAAAGAAGGACGGCGGATAGTAGACCGGCCAGCCGAACACGATGAACCATGGCTCGCCGAGCTGGGCTTGAAAGCCCAATCGCCACGCCGTCCACTCGGTCGCGACCCACGTCGTGCCGAGGATGATCAGTGCGACGGCGAGGAGCTGCCCCCAGAGGATCTTGGTTGCGGACATCAACCTGCTCTCCTTTTCCCTCGCTTCGTTACAGGCCGATGCCCCGCTTGCGGCCGAAGCTCCAATCGATCCCGCCATCGCCACGTGCAACGCCCGAGACATGGCGACCGAGATTCCGCTCGAGCGACGGCGACCACGGGACGAGCTGGAAGCCGAGCCCGTCGTCAAGCACCGCAAACCGGCCGGAGGCGAGATCGAAACGGCGACGGTATGTGCCGGCGACATATTCGCCGGCCGACGGCTTGGCGGCGGCTTGTCCTGTCTCAGCGGTCAGGCGCTCGCTCAGTGCGTCGAGCTCGCGGCGGCGCAGTGTTTCGATGAGGTTGCGGCTGAAACTCACGCCGCGCGGCTGACGCTCGGCCAGGCCCTGACCGATGAGATGCTCGGCACGGCGATCAAGTGCGTCGCGCACCTCGGCGCCGAAACCACCGCCGCCAAGGGCTAACGGTTCGCGCGCAATCGCTTGGCGGTCCAGCCAGGTGGCACCGTTGGCAATAATCTGCTGCTCGAGCGGGATATCCGATCGAACTGCGAGGGCGACGCGCCGCCGGCCCTGTGCATCATCGAACTTGCGCAGCTCGACGATCGAACCCGAGCCTGAGTCTCCCGCAGCATCGAGGTCGGCGAGCTTAATGTGATGAGTCCGGCCGTCGACGCCATCAATCACAGCGTAGGCCGAGCCCTTCAACTCGTCATCGAGACCACGCGCGATGAGGCGGCCAACGATGGGGTCGTCGAGACTCTCTCCGGCGAGCACGTAGCTTGAGGTGCCGCGCTCGATATTACGCTCGGCCAGACTGCGATGAATGCGCTTGATGATGTCGCTTCGCTCGCCAAGCTCGCGCAGGGTGTTTTCGGCATTCTCGACCATCACCCACTGGCCCGGGCCGATCTGATCGGCGAGGCCCAGAGCCTCCAGCTTGCGCAGCCGTCCGACTTTCAGGACGCGAAACTCGTCAGGCTGGCGATCAGGGCTCGGCGCCAGATCAATGACGCCTGTCCGATACGCGTCACGCGAGAGTTGCCGGTCGAGGTTGGTCCAGCGCTCCGACTCCACCTGACGTTCGAGGTTGCGCCGGATCTCCTGATCCGTGCGTGGGCCCAACTCCTGCGTCACGAGATCCTGCGCACGCGCACGCATGCCCTCCTTGATGTAGTCGCGCGAGATGACAAGGTCCTGGCCGTCGTCGGAGCGGCCGCGCAGGATGATGTGGACGTGGGGGTTGTCGGTATTCCAATGATCAATGCCCACCCAGTCCAGCTTGGTGCCGAGGTCCTTTTCCATCTGGCTCATCAGGTCGCGGGCGAAGGTCTTGAGGTCCGACATCTCGGTCGCATCCTCGGGCGAGACGATGAAGCGGAAGTGGTGGCGATCGTCCTCGCACCGCTCGGCAAACTCCTTGGCATCCAGATCGTCGCCGCCGGGTCCGAAGAGACGGGCCTTCTCCCCATCCCGGGTCACGCCTTCTCGGCGGAGGTAGCTGAGGTGTGTTGCAAGCGGCGCCGAGCGCGCCGAATGGCGAACGACGCGGGTCTTGATGACCGTGATGCGCGAGCGGCTGGTGAGCAGACGGTTCGCCTGCACGGTCGCGCGGCGGCCACGTCCGAAGCGCGATCCCGTGCCGGAGCTGATGTTGCCCGAGCGAGAGATGTGACCGCCGGCCCGCTGCGCGGCCGCAAGCGCCTGCGCGATGAACGGCCGAGCGCGCTGGGCGCGCGTCGAGCGGATGCGGCCGGGGCGGATGCGGAACTCGTCCTCGACGCTCATGGCGCCAACCCCGCACATCGCACTAAGGCTCTGATTGAACGGAGAGAACGTCGAACTCGCAGGCTGCGCCGATGAGGCGCACCTCCCGATTTCGGCTCGCAAGCTATTGAAAAGACACGACCGTCCTGGCGCGCACATCGCGCCTTTTTATCTCGCCATCGTGCGGTCGTGCTTCCGCGCTCCCGCCTCAATGCACTCCACTCCACGCCCGAAGACGCCATGACGCGAATGGGGACGGCAGTCGTCATTGCGGTCTCTCGCTGCCGCCGCGTGCCACGAAGAGGGCACGCGAACGCGCTGACAACGCGCTGGCGTCTTGCATTCGTGGCGCGTTCGGCATGCTCTCGCGCTGACGCTCGGGATGCATCGCGGCTGCCTGCCGGCCGTCATCAGAGCGTGCGAACAGCGGGGCGCTCATCCACGCAAGCGGATCACCGGGCGCCGATGACATTGCGTACGGCAGCGGCTCAGCCCCGAGAAGGGGTGCGATCGTGGCGACATAGGCCCGCGTCTCGGCCGGCAGATTGCGCGTGCCCGCGAGATACTCGTCGTAGCGCCGGGGCCCTGCATTGTAGGCGGCCAGCATGGCGCTGACGTTGCCGTATCGGTCGTACATCTCGCGCAGATACGCCGCGCCAGCGAGGATGTTGTCGCGCGGATCGAAGGGGTCGCTACCAAGACCGTGGCGGGCACGCAGTTCAAGCCAGGTTTCCGGCATGACTTGCATAAGGCCGATCGCGCCAGCGGAGGATACGGCACGGACGTTATGTGCGCTTTCGGCGCGCATGACAGCGCGAATCCAGGACGCCGGAACGCGGAAGCGGCGCGAGGCTACGTCGATGTGGAGAGCGAATGGGCTGGCCTGATCGGCGCTAGCGGACGGCACCGCCTGAGCGCTGGCCGAACCGCTGGTCGTGACTATCGAGAGCAGGCCGGAAAGGAGAAGAGCGGCGAGACGTCGAGCAGGCAAACGCCGCCCGGGTCTCATGATCTGCGTTGGTGAAGTGCAGCAGCGGGGCATTCCATCAGTCCCGTTCGGCGCGCTTCTGCGGGCGCGTCCAATGCAAACCCCAGCCGGACTTGCCGTCGCCCGATTGAAAGAGGTTGGCCCGGATCGGCTGTCCGAGCGCCGGATCGTCGATCTGGACCGACACGTAGTCGCCAGCCTTCTCTCCGGTGCGCTTCCAGCCCGCGCCGATCTCTGGGCCATCGCTGTCACCGAGATGCGCGCGATAGTCTGGCGCGTTCTCGGCGTCCGAATGTTCCGCCGGAACCAACACCATCTCGATGTCGAGTGAGAGCGTGCGGATACGTCCGGAATAGCCATTCTTTGTGCGGGTGAACTCTCCGATCTGAGGCATTTCGGTCTCCCTGCTAGTGCGATGAGAAGGACGACAGCGCGCACCGTCACCGCGGCGGTGCGCGCCATTCGAACTGTCCGGTGCCCTCCTCATCGGTCCACAGCGGGCGTGCGTGGCCGACGATTGTGCTGACCGGGAGCGGGCCGAAGTAGCGCCCGTCGAGGCTGTCCTCGACCCACCAGTTCATGAGGAAGATCTCGCTGTCGGTGATGCGGCGGCAGCCCTGCCAGACCGGCAGTTCGCGGCCGAAACGGTCGCGCGCCAGCGCGTCGCCCATGTCGACGCCGTCGACTGTGACGTGCATACCGTGGCGGCAAACCTCCTGCCCCGGCAGCCCGGCAACACGTTTCAGAAGCGGCACACCACGTGGCAGGTAGTGACGCTCAGCCAGGAAGGAGGAAAGCGGCTCGGGCGCATTGACGACGACCAGGTCGGTGACCTCGAGCCGATCCGCCGGCGCGATCGTATAGAAGCCGATCGGCATGCTGGCGGAAGCGTTCCAGATGAGTCGTGGCGTCACCGAGACGAAGGAGCCTACGCCGACCGACATCACGGCGAAGTACGTCGTCATGACGCAGCCGAAGCGTGTCATGACTCGATCTCGCGGCGCAGGAGGATCGCGCGATGCTGCTCGATCGTGTAGGCGCGCGGCTCCTGCCCCGCAGTCAGCCGGTTGTGGACGTGCCGCCAATGATGCGGCGAGACCTCGCTCGGATCGATTCCAACCGTCTCAATGGCGTCGATGATCTGGAGGACGCGCTCGACTTTCGGCCAGCTCTCCACCTTGAGGAGGATGTCGCCGCCAGGACGCACGAATGGCAGGGTCTGGTAGCGTTCGCCCGGCACGATCGCGCGGACGATGTCGATGCGCGAGATGATCGTTCCGTGCTCATTGGCTGCCCAACGGACAAAGGCAAACACCGTGTTCGGAGCAAACCCGACGATACGGCGGCGACGGTCGAGTATCTCTTCGTGAACGTCGCGGCCGAAGCGGATCCAGTGCTCGACCCTCTTCTCGATCCACGTCAATTCGACACGGGTGATGCCGTCCGACGGGAGAGCTTCGCATACAATGCGCAGGTCAGACGCACCGATCATGGCGTGTCTCCTTCACTTGGGGGGAATTCGCGAGAGAGCAGGTCGCGCAGCATGTGAGCGACCGTGACGCCGTGCTGGAAGGCCGCGATCTTGATTCGCCCCCGCAGGTCCGGTGTGACGTCAATGGTGAGGCGAGCGCTGAACTCGGCTGTCGCGCCATTGCTGGCATGGCGCGGGTCGGGCGCCCTCACCCACTTGTCGGCGCCGCCGGGACGTGAAGCGAAAGTGCGGGGTGCCCTGCGGTCGTTCATGCAAGGCTCCCGTCGTGAAACGGCAGGACCGTGGCTATGCGCGCGCGGGCGAGGTCGGCCATTTCGGCGTCGATCTCGCAGCCGATGTAGTGTCGGCCAGACAGAAGACAGGCCTCACCTGCAGCGCCGGAGCCGGCGAACCAATCGCCCACGAGGCCTCCCGGGGGGCAACTGGTGCGGATCAAAATTTCGAGCAGCGCTGACGGTTTCTCGGTCGGATGGATGGCCCGCCCATGGCAATTGCGAACAAAAAGAACCGAGCGCATGAGCCGGGGGCCGCCGTCATGGCTGGTGTAGCGGCCGGCGTCGATATGGCCCATGTGGGGTGGGCGCTGCTTGCGGCGGACGGTCCGTGCCGTGGCATCAAGCGAGGTCTGAACATCGTTGTAGACGTTCCGCCACGGCGCGTCCGCGCGGTAGAATTGCACGACCAACTCGTGCACGCGCTTGAAGCGGTCAACGTGAAAGCTGCTGCCGTTCTGCTTCTCCCAGACGATTTCCTGGGCGTATCGGAAGCCCGCTTCGACGAACCGCTCGGCCGTGGCCATGAAGCAGCGGAGCGAGCCGAAGGCCCAGAGCGATCCAGTGGGCTTGAGGGCGCTGCATGCTTGGGGGAGCCAGCCGTCGACACGCTGATCCCAGGCGAGCGACGTGTCGCCGTAGGGCGGATCGGCGACGATCATATCGAACGGTCCTTGCGCCGGCATGAGAGCGCGGCAGTCGCCAGTGAGCACGATCATGGCGCCAGCCTCTCGATGTGAAGCTTGGCGATCTCGTCGATCAGGGCCTGAATCTCGCGAGCGGCGAAGCCGTCGCGGTCGATCTCAGAGGCGAGCTGACTGGACTGCGCGGCTCTGGCGAAAACGACGCGCTGGCCGACGGTCGAGGCGAGCATCGGCGGGTCATGGTCTGCCAGCGTGTCGGCCGTTTCGCGCGCGATGATCGTGCGGGCGCCGCAGCGATTCAGCACGAAGCGCGCCGCCAGTTGCGGCCGATAGATGCGAGCCTCGCTGAGAAGCGCGAGCATTTCGGCCGAACCCCAGCCGTCTAGCGGGGAGGGCTGGACTGGGATGAGCACGAAATCAGCGGCAAGTAATGCAGAGCGCATCAAGCTTGCGACGCGCGGCGGACCGTCGATGATGATGTGGTCGACGCCACGGACAAGTTCAGGCGCCTCGCGATGCAGCGTGTCGCGGGCAAGCCCGAGGACACCGAACATCCGCGGGAACCGTTCACGCGCGCGCTGCTGCGACCAGTCGAGTGCCGAGCCTTGGGGGTCGGCGTCGATGACCGTGACGCGCTTCCCGCGCTGCGCCCACTCGCCGGCGAGGTGAAGCGCGAGCGTCGTCTTTCCTACGCCTCCCTTCTGATTCAGCAGAGCGAGGATCATGGCGTAGCTCCCGCAAGCGGAGCGCCATGCACAGGTATGGATAATGCGAAGGCCGTTAGAAAGATTCCGAAGGAATCTTCGTTAGAAGAGTTACGGCTGCCGCAACACGTTGAATCAGCGGGAGGATTCGCCGATTTTGGTCCCCGAAAGCACGAGGGATGGGTCCCCGATGGCACGATAGGCCGGGTCCCTGATAGTACGAGGCGACTCACAGCTTATCCCCAGGGCGAAGGGGCGCGCCGCTGCGCGCAGCGGCGCCGTGCACGGGTTCGGTGGGAATGAAGGCAAGGCGCTCGGACCCGTTCAGCGTCCGATCGATGCTGAGGCGGTAGCCCGGCAGCGGTTGGCGGCGGACGATCTCGCGCAGGTCGTAGGCGAAGTGCTTGAGTGGCGAGAGGCTTCCGGACTTCGCGTGGAGATGTGCGAAGTCAAAGCTCCAGCCGTGCTGTTGGCGACCGCCATGCTTTCGCACGAGCCGGTAGAGCCAGCGCTCCAGGCCGCCCGTCAATCCGAAATATGCGCGGTCGATTGTGAGGACGAGCGCGTCGTCGAGGACGGCGGCGTAGAACCAGTCCGGTACGATCAGCTCTAGGCCGAGCGGGCGACCGTGTGGATCGGCCCTTTCCTTCCACTCGTTGATCCAGGAGAAGCGATGCATCCGCCGCTCCGTCAGCTGGCGGATCGACGTCGCTACCGTGGTGGATTGCAGGCGGTCGAGCGCAGCCTTCAGGCGATCGTAATCGCGAGCGCTCACGCCGCGGCCGATGAACGAGAGAATTTCGTACGGCGTTGCTGCCATCAGACGCGAGGGCTGAAGGCCGATGTCGCGCGCCTCGACGATTTGCGAAGCCGCCCAGATCAGGACGTCCGCGTCCCAGATGGTTGCCAAGCCGTGTTCGGGCACCGCCTCGACACGGATGACGATCGTCCCGGCTTTGAAGTCGATTGGCGCAAGGCGCTTCGATTTTGCCAGGGAGAAGAATGGGTAGGCCATGAGGTCCTGCGCGTCGCGCGGTGCGAGATCGCCGGGGAGAGCCCGGAAAAGATCGAGCTGCTCGCGCTCTGTGCTGCGGCGCGCCGAAGTCATCTGCGGTCTCAGCGATGCTGACGTCCGGCATGCAGCGCTGACGCATGGCGCTTTGCCGGAAGAACGGAGCCGCGAGGATCGGATGTGGAGGTGACCGCGCCCCGGTCAGCCCAGGCCTGCAAGTCCTCCAGAGCGTAAACGACCCGTCCGCCGAGCTTTCGATATGCGGGGCCTGTGCCGTAGGTACGATGCTTTTCGAGCGTACGGCTGGACAGGCCGAGAAAGTTGGCTGCCTCCGGAGTTCGTAGAAAGCGCGGCGGCAAGCCGGCGAGAGTGGTCATTTCGCACCTCCGGGCGTTCGTTAAGGCTGCCGGTGATCGGCGGCGTTCGAAGGCCACGGTGGCGGAGAGAAGCTGCGAGGGGGGATGGCGAATTTGGGATGGCCAAAAAAGCACCCCCGCGTTGGCATAGCCCTACAGCCGACGGCGACGCTTGAGTAGCGAGCGGTAGTCGCCGGCAATCAGGGCCAGACCGTCTTTAACGAGGTCGATAGTCGCGTCGCGTAGGGCGGAGGTTTTCCAAGGCGTCTCGGAGACGCGGGATTGACCGTAAATGGCTTCGGCAATCTGGCGGTAGCTCGCTCCTTCGCTGTGACCGTCGACCGCCTGGAGCATACGTCTTAGCCGGCGGCGCTGTTGCACTGTAATGCGTGCGTCGGGGAGCAAGCGAAGGCTATGCGCCATGCGCCAAAGCCTTGCGATCGCCTCTATGCGGTCAAGGCCGTCCGTACCCAGAGGGAGGAGAGCGATGACTCGCTGACCTGGCGCAATCCCCGGCAGAAGAAGGACATGGATCGATAAGAGGCCGCGGCCAAGGGTGAGACTTACACCACCATCGGAATCCGTATGACTGGTCTCGGCATCTATCGCTGGCGCAACGATGCTGTCGACGGTGGATATAGCCTGCCATGCACCCAGGATAACCGTGCCTGGGTCGGTTTCCGGTGACCAGAACACCGTGACGTCTTTTGCCGAAAGACCCGGGTCAATCGGGAAAGCGCAACCCCCAGCGCTCGCATACCTCGCGCGTTAAGTCTTTCGATTGGGTCGGACGGCGCTCGCTTCGGAAATAATCGTGCTGGTAGTTCGTGTTTCGCCGCAACCATTCCCAGGCCAAGTCTGACGCGATCAGGCCGTCCACATAATCATACGATACCGACGAATGCCAATGCGATGTATCAGGTCTCATCTAGTTCCTCCCTTCGTCGCCGCTGAGGCTTGCATCGAAGGAAGCAACGATCATGGCTGTGGCGAGGTAAGTGAAGTTTGGTTCTTGGCAGCAGGTGATGCCGAGCCGGCATCATGCTTCCGTTAGCTGCCTATTCGCGGAGCAGCTGTTTGTACCCGTGTTCGGTCATCCAACGAGCGCGAGCCAAATGGGCGCGGTGCACTAGGCTGGCACGCAACGGCTCCTTGTCCGGATCAATCCCGAAGAGTACGTGAACGGCCTCTCGCCAGTCGGCACCGCTTGAGTCGGCGTCGAGAAGTCGCATGTAGAGCTTCATGTGTGCTCGATCATAGCGTGTGAGCTCGTCGCTCTGCGGTGGTTCATCGAAAAATGCATCCTGTGTCAACTGGCTCTCGCTACTCGATCATGGCGCCGCGCAATCTGATTCGGCCCGAAGCGTACCGCAACGCTACTGACTATGCTTCGAGCCTTTGACCTCAGTATGAACAAGCATCACTCCTTCGCCTTGGTCGGACGTCAGGAAGACGATGCCTGCCGCCTCCAGCGTTCGACGGACCTGATCCTCCGTCGACTCGTAGACGGCGCGATGACCGGATTCGAGGCGCTTCAGCGCCGTGAGCGAAACAAGGGCCCGGTCAGCAAGCGTTTCCTGCGTCCATCCCAGCAACGCGCGAGCGGCCCGCGATTGTCGGGCGGTGATCATGCATGATCACCTCCCACCGGGCCGACCGAGCGCGCCAGAACTACGACTTCTCTATTCGGACCAACCGGATAGCATGGTTTCCCATACTCCCCAGCGGTTCATTTACATACTATAGTTGATAAACTTAAAGTATGTAAATCGCGATCTTCCTGCGCATGGATATGCGCAAACTGGTCGGCCGGAACTTCGCCCGCCTGCGTCGGGAGAAGGGCCTGACCCAGGAAGAGGTCGAGGTACGTTCCGGCTTCAGCCAGCAATATCTAAGCAGCCTCGAACGCGGCCGGAGGAACCCGACCGTGATCACGCTGTATGAACTCGCCCAATCCCTCGGGGTCAGCCACGTCGATCTAGTCGAGCCCGACGACGAAGTTTGAGCGGCACCCCCGCGAGGATCATGCTTCTCTTCGTGGTCGGTACGAGACCGCCACAGGATGGGATCAGAGGAGCCGGCGGGACAATCTAAATTGCGACATCACCTCGGCATCGGCCTTGGCGGTCAAGTCGTATTTGCGCGCTCGCCGTTCCCCGTCCCCTCGCGGGGATATGCTTCGACCTGGACTGAACCCGGTCGAACCCTAAACGGTTGAAGCAGCGGGTCCCGGCCGTTTGCCCCAGTCGAATTCCGTTCCGTCGATCCACATGCGATGAAGGATCACAGCGATCTTCCGCGCCAGCGCAATGATCGCCTTCTTGTGACCTCTTCGTCGCGAGATTTGTGCGCCCCAGGCCTTGAGCGCAGACCACCGTTTCACTCGCGTCAGCAGCACTTGTGCAGCTTCATAAAGAAGACTTCGCATCATCTCATCGCCCCATCTCGAAATCCGGCCGCTGCGGTCCACCTCACCGGATTGCTGCTTGCGCGGTGTCAGCCCGAAATGTGCGCCGACTGTGCGCGAGCGCGTGAAGCGGGCTGGGACATCGACTGTCGCCCGGAATGTCAGTGCGACAAGTGGGCCAACGCCGGGAACGGTCATAAACCGGCGCGCCAATTCATCCTGGCGGGCCAATCGGACGAGCATGTCGTCCAACCGGTCGAATTGTTCTCGCAATCCGCGCCGCGCCTGCAGCAAAGCGTCCGCAACGGCATGGAGGTCAGTGTCAGCAATGAGTTCACGCACCCGAGGCTCGAAGTCGCGAGCCGTCACCTTGCCAAGGTGATAGCCGTAGTTGCGGATGAGTCCGCGGATTTCGTTTTCGACGTCCTGGAGCTTGTTCCGCAAGAGCTGCCGCGCTGTGAGGATGGTGCGTAGGCGTTGGCTGCTCGGCGTCTTGACATGGACCGGCTTGAACAGTCCGACGCGCATCATCTGTGCGATCCCGCGCGCATCGTGCCGGTCTGTCTTGTTGAGTTGCGCGGCGAGCGCCGCCTTCATGTGCCGGGTTTCGACGCAAACGACTGGGAGGCCAGCATCTGCCAACCGCCCATAGATATGTTGCGACAACATACCGGCTTCAAGACCGACACGAACAATCGGAAACCGAAGTGACAGGATATGCTGTGCGATTTCCTCCGGTTCGGAGGCGAGCTTGCGCTCGTGCACTACGTGGCCATCGTGATCGACGGCGCAGAGATTGACGGTGCGAGCCGAGACATCCAGCCCGATATAGTGATTTTCTGGCATGCCGTTTCCCCCTTCGAATCAAGGTCGGCACTTCTCATAACCAATCTTCGAATGGTTTTGTAAACTACGACTATTTCGGTCGTTCTTCGTTGAACAACGACGACAATGCGCCCTTGGGCAACCTTTGTTGTCGGACCAAGAGCCGCTCGAAGAAGTCCTTTTGACCGGCAGCGCTCGTGACCGGCGCGCATTAATCTGCGCAGCGGCCAGTCTTGCCGTCTCAGGCGTCAGGCAGCCGAATAGCTGCCATAGACCTCCGTCGAACCGTCGCGTCGGATCAGGAACACGTCATAGGCTTCGCGCTCGCTTTCCGGCCCCATGCCCGGCGAGCCGTAAGGCATCCCAGGCACTGCAAGACCGACGGCATCCGGGCGTTCGTCGAGAAGACGACGAATGTCGGCGACAGGTACGTGACCTTCGATCATGTAGCCCTCGATCCTGCCGGTATGGCAGGAGATCATCTCCTGGGGGACCCCGTTGTCGAGCTTGTAGCGGGTCAGCAGTGTCCCCATGCTCGCCTCGACCGTCACGTCGAACCCTTCGGACTGCAGAACCTCGACCCAAGCCCCGCAACATCCGCAATTCGGGTCTTTGAGAACATGGATCGCCGGGCTGTCTTGCGCCAAAGCGGGCAGCGTTGTCGCAATTGAAGCCGCACAAGCGCCAAGCATCAGGCGGCGTCGGGAGACCATGAATTTCATCGAATATCCTCCATTCTTGCAGGTTGCCCGGCGAAGTAACTCGCCGGACCGCGGGAAACCGGCCGCAACGCTCCCTGCTTGTCTATCTCTTCCATTCACCCGATCCAACGCGGCACTTGCGCCCCATCGATCAGGCAAGGCGGGCCGATGGCGGCGGCCAGCATATTCCTTATTCGCGAACATCCATGCCTTATCCGAGGCACTGAACAGACTGAGGACCGCAAGCGCTCCGGCTGAACGGCGATGTCATCTCAGGTCTCCTTATCGGGATTGAAGGCCAGCAGACGCAGCGCGTTGAGCGTGACGAGAACCGTGGCGCCTGTATCGGCAAGGATCGCGAGCCAGAGCCCGGTCACGCCCAGCACGGTCGTGACAAGGAACACCCCCTTGAGGCCGAGCGCGATCGCCACGTTCTGGCGGATGTTTGCCATGGCCGCGCGGGAAAGCCGGATCGTCCCGGCAACGTCCGTCACCCGGTTGCGCAGTAGCGCCGCATCGGCGGTCTCGAGCGCCACGTCGGTGCCCGAGCCCATGGCGACCCCGACATGGGCCGAGGCCAGCGCGGGGGCGTCGTTGATCCCGTCGCCCACCATCATCACGCGGCCGCCCGCCGTCATCTCGCGGATGGCCGCGACCTTGTCTTCCGGCATCAACTCGGCGCGGTGATCCATGCCGAGGGCCTGCGAGATCGCCGCGGCGGTGCGGGCGTTGTCGCCGGTCAGCATCACCGCGCCAATGCCAAGCGCCTTCAGCTGGCGCACCGCGTCGCCTGCGTCCGGGCGAGGCTCGTCCCGCAGCGCAAGAAGCCCGACCAGTCGATCGGACCGGAAGACCGCCACGATGGTCTTGCCCTCGTCCTCAAGCGTCGCTGCGGTCTGGCGCGCGGCGTCGTCGAGAACGCCCGTCGCCTCGGCAAAGCGCGGCGAGCCAACCCATGCAAGGCCGTCGCCGACCATCGCTTCGGCGCCCTTGCCGGGCAGTGCGCGGGCGCCGGATGCGGGCAGGGTCGCGACACCGTCGGCCTCGGCGCGGGACAGGATCGCCTCGGCCAGGGGATGGCTGGAGCCCGCCTCGATCCCTGCGGCGAGGGACAGAACCTCCGCCTCCGATCCGCCGATCGGCACGATGTCGGTGATCCGGGGGCGTCCAAGGGTCAGCGTGCCGGTCTTGTCGAAGGCTACCTGCGTGGTTCGGGCCGCGGCTTCTATCACCGCGCCGCCCTTCATCAAAAGCCCGCGCCGTGCTCCCGCGGACAATGCCGAGGCGATGGACGCCGGAACCGAGATGACCAGTGCGCAGGGACAGCCGATCAGCAAAAGCGCCAGCGCGCGGTACACCCACGTGTCCCAAGCCTGGGCGAATGCCAGCGGCGGCACGATAGCCACCATGAGGGCGAGGCCCACCACGGCGGGCATGTAGATGCGGCTGAACCGGTCGATGAACCGCTCGGTCGGGGCGCGGGCGCTTTCCGCTTCCTCGACCAGACGGATGATGCGGGCGATCGTGTTGTCCTCGGCCGCCTTCGTCACCCGCACGCGCAAGGCGGCTTCGGTGTTGATCGAGCCTGCGAACACAGGCTGGCCGGGTTCCTTCAGGTTGGGCACGCTTTCGCCCGTGACCGGGCTTTCGTCCACGCCCGAGACGCCCTCGATCACCTCGCCATCGGCGGGCACCCGGTCGCCCGGCCGCACCAGAACCGTCTGACCGATCTTCAGGTTTTCAGCGGGCACCTCGCGCGTCTTGCCGGAAACCTCCAAAAAGGCCGTCTTGGGAACCAGCCGGGCCAGCGCCCTGATCCCGTCGCGAGCCTTGTCCGCCGCGACCCCTTCCAGCACTTCGCCTACCGCGAACAGGAAGACCACCAGCGCCGCTTCCTCGGCGGCGCCGATGACCAGCGCGCCGGTGGCCGCGATGGTCATCAGCATCTCGATGGTGAAGGGCATGCCCGCGCGTGCCGCGGTGATGGCGCGACGGGCGATCGGTGCGACACCGATCAGCGTCGCCAGGATAAAGGCCCAGTTCGCGATCCCGCCCGAGGCCAGAAGCTTCACCGCCCAGGCGGCGACCAGCAGGGCGCCGGCGCCGATCACCAGACGGCCCTTGCCGGTCGTGTACCAGGACAAGTCGCTTGCTGTACGCCCTTCGGCAGAAGCCGGCGTGCCTTGCGCAGTGTCCGGTGCAAGCGCGGCGTCGCCAGTCGCGCCTGCAGAAAAGGCGCCATCGGGCAGAACAAAGCCCTTGCGCGGGGCGGCGCTGCCCTTCGGCGCGATGCCGAACCCCAGCTTCTTCACCGCGGCCTCGACGTGATCGCGGGAGGTCTGATCCTCATCGAGCGTAAGCCGTAGCCGCTCGGCCATCAGCGCCACGTCGACATCCGCTACCCCCGGCAGACGCTCGAGCGCGCCCCGGACCTTGCCGGCGCAGGAACCGCAGTCCATGCCGGTGACCCTCCATTCACAGCTTGTCGCATTGCGCGTCGTCATCGTGCTTTCCCGTCCCGCCAAACGTGGCGATTGTGTCCATCGGATCTGTAACCTAATGTCTCTAGCAACTATAGCTTCAAGGGGCATTCGATGCTGACCATCGGGAAACTGGGCGAAGCGGCGGGCGTCAAGGTTCCCACCATTCGCTATTACGAGCAGATAGGGCTTCTGCCCGAACCCGAACGCAGCGCCGGGAACCAGCGGCTCTACGGGTCCAAGGCGCTCGACCGGCTGGCGTTCATCCGCCACGCCCGCGATCTCGGATTTCCGCTCGAGGCGATCCGCGACCTGCTCAGCCTCTCCGACAAGCCAGACCAGTCTTGCGCCGCTGCGGACATCATCGCAAAGGAGCAGCTTGAAGCCGTGAAGGCCCGGATTGCACGGCTGACAGCTCTCAAGGCCGAGCTGGAACGGATGATCACGCAATGCGCCCAAGGGACGATCGCGGATTGCCGGGTAATCGAGGTGTTGAGCGACCATGCGCTGTGCGCCGATGACCATCGCCCCAAGCCTGGGGCGGGCGCGGAGTCGGGGGCGACCACATGACCGCGATCCCGACCTTTGCGATCTATGCCGCCGCGGCGCTGGCCGAAATTGCCGGATGCTTCGCCGTCTGGGCGTGGCTGCGGCTCGGGGCCTCGGCGCTGTGGCTGCTGCCCGGCCTTGTCTCGCTATTCAGCTTTGCCTGGCTTCTGACGCTCGCCCCGTCCGACTTCGCCGGTCGTGCCTTCGCGGCTTATGGCGGAGTCTACATCGCTGCCTCTCTGGTCTGGCTCTGGGCGGTCGAGGGCCAACGGCCCCATACCTGGGACGCCGCTGGTGCGGCTCTCTGTCTCCTCGGCGCCGGCATCATCCTGCTCGCGCCACGCGCCGCCTGAAAGGGTCACGTCATGCTCCGACTGTTCGCCAATCGCGCCTATCGCCACCTGTTCGCGGCGCAGGTCGTGGCGCTGCTGGGAACCGGCCTTGCCACGGTGGCGCTTGGCCTTCTGGCCTACGATCTGGCGGGGGCGGACGCAGGGCTGGTGCTGGGGACGGCCCTCGCGATCAAGATGGTGGCCTATGTGGTGCTGGCCCCGATCGCTGCGGCCTTTGCTGAACGTCTGCCGCGACGCGCCATGCTGGTCACGCTCGATCTGACCCGCGCCGGGGTCGCACTGGCCTTGCCCTTCGTGACCGAGGTCTGGCAGGTCTATGTGCTGATCTTCCTGTTGCAGGCGGCATCGGCCGGCTTCACGCCGACATTCCAGGCCACGGTACCGGACATTCTGCCCGACGAACGGGACTACACCCGGGCCCTGTCGCTGTCGCGGCTGGCGTACGATCTGGAGAACCTGGTCTCGCCGATGCTGGCGGCGGCTTTGCTGACGGTGGTGAGCTTTTCCGCGCTGTTCGGCGGCACGGTGCTCGGATTTCTCGCCTCGGCGGCGCTGGTGGTCTCGGTCGTGCTGCCCAGCCCGAAGCCGGGGTTCCCGCGCGGGATATGGGACCGCACGACGCGCGGTATCCGGCTCTACCTGGCGACGCCACGGCTGCGCGGGCTTCTGGCGCTTAATCTTGCCGTTGCCGCTGCCGGGGCCATGGTGATCGTGAACACGGTGGTGATCGTGCAGGCCGGTCTAGGCCTTGGGCAGTCGCAGGTGGCCCTGGCGCTGGCGGCCTTCGGGGGCGGGTCGATGCTGGCGGCGCTGCTCCTGCCGCACCTGCTCGACCGCGTGTCCGACCGTCCGGTGATGCTGGCGGGGGCTGCGGTGCTGGCGGAGGGACTGATCGCCGGGCCATTCCTGACAACGGCCGGGCTTCCCGCATTGATGGCGCTGTGGGTCACACTGGGTCTTGGCTATTCCGTCGTGCAGACTCCCTCAGGTCGGCTCTTGCGCCGTTCGGTCTTGCCGGAGGACCGCCCGGCGGTGTTTGCCGCGCAGTTCGCACTGTCGCATGGCTGCTGGCTGATCACCTACCCGTTGGCGGGCTGGCTCGGCGCGCGTGTGGGCATGGGGCCGACATTCGCCGTGCTGGCGCTGATCGCGGCCGCTTCGGTCGCGCTGGCCCTGGCGGTCTGGCCTGCGGCGGAAGAAGAACCCATACCGCATCGCCACGACGACCTTCCGCCCGACCATCCGCATTTGCGCGACGGGAGTGTCGCTCGGGGCCACGCCCATCCCGCCATCGTCGACGATTTGCATCCGCAGTGGTCGCGGCTGGCCTGACCACCCGGTCCTGGAAAGCCGGGCAGAGGACTCGTCGGATGAATCAGGCCTTCCTGAACAGGCCGAAATGGAACCGCTGCACGCTGTTCCAGGGCGTGTGGTGATCGTGAAGCAGCGACTTGATCAGCCGGTAACCCGGACCCAGCCGTTCCGCGAGTAGAGCGGCGTCATAGCGGGCAACCGGCAGGCCGCTGCACCTTTCCGGGCCATCCGGCGCGAAGGTGCCGATGATGGCATGGCCGCCGGGGACAAGGGCACGGTCCATGACACGCAGATAGGCCTCCTGATCGGCAGCGTTGGTCAGGAAATGGAACGCGGCCCGGTCATGCCAGACATCGAAGGGCCCGGACGGTTGCCAGTCGAGGACGTTCGCCACAACCCATTCGACGGGCGCATCGTTGGGCAGCCGGGCGCGGGCCTTCGCCAGCCCGGTGTCCGACAGGTCGAGCGCAGTGATCCGGTGGAATCCCTGTTCCAGCAGGCAATCCACCAGCCGCGACGCCCCCGCGCCGACATCGACGATGGCGGCGTCGCTGGTTGCCCCGGTCGCGGCGATCAGGTCGAGCGAGACCTGCGGGCGCTCCTCGAACCAGCTCGTCTCGGTCTCCTTCTTGCTTTGATAGACGCCTTCCCAGCGGTTCGGGTCTTCAGCCATCATCGCCCCCTCACAGATCGACCCGCCGAAGCCGCAGCGCGTTCGTGATCACCGACACCGACGACAGGCTCATGGCCGCCGCGGCGATCATTGGTGAGAGCAGAAGGCCGGTGACGGGGTAAAGCAGCCCGGCCGCGATGGGGACGCCAAGGGCGTTGTATGCGAAGGCGAAGAACAGGTTCTGCTTGATGTTGCGCAGCGTGGCGCGGGCCAGCTTGCGCGCCCGGACGATACCCATCAGATCGCCGCCCAGCAGGGTGATGCCTGCGCTTTCCATCGCCACATCCGCGCCGGTGCCCATGGCGATGCCGACATCGGCGGCGGCCAATGCGGGGGCGTCGTTTACCCCGTCGCCCGCCATTGCGATCTTGTGGCCGTCGCGGCGCAGATGGTCGATCAGGTCCTTCTTTGCCTCGGGCAGGATGCCCGCGCGCACTTCGTCGATCCCCAGCTTGCCCGCGACCGCCTGTGCCGTGCGCTCGTTGTCGCCGGTCGCCATGATGACGCGCAGCCCTTGGGCATGCAGTTCCCGGATCGCCTGTGCGGTGCTGTCCTTGATCGGGTCGGCGACTGCCACGATGCCGACGAGCGCGCCGTCGAGAGCGACGAACATCGCCGTCTTGCCCTCGGCGCGCAGAGTATCCGCTTTCGACTCGGCCGTGCCCGTGTCCAGTCCCATCTCCTGCATCATCGCCGCATTGCCGAGCGCCACCGCGCGTCCGCCGACGCGGCCGCGCACGCCCTTGCCTGTGACGGCGTCGAAGTCCACGGCCTCCTGACGGGCTGCACCCTGCGTCTCGGCGCCCTCGACGATCGCCTCGGCCAGCGGGTGTTCCGAGCCGCGCTCGAGCGCCGCTGCAAGCGAGAGCAGGTCCGTCTCGGTCAGGTCTCCAAGCGCTACGGTATCCGTCAGCTTCGGCTTTCCCAGGGTCAGGGTGCCGGTCTTGTCGACGATCAGCGTATCGACCGCCGCCATGCGCTCCAGCGCTTCGGCATCCTTGATGAGCACGCCCGCCTGCGCTCCGCGCCCCGCCGCAGTGGTGATCGAGATGGGCGTCGCCAGCCCCAGCGCGCAGGGACAGGCGATGATCAGTACTGAAACCGCCGAGGCGATGGCGAAGACCAATGCCGGTTCCGGACCGAAGATCATCCAGACAATGAAGGCGAGGATCGCCACGCCGACCACGGTCGGCACGAACACCGCCGAGACCCGGTCGGCCAGCCCCTGGATCGGCGCACGTGACCGGCGCGCGTTCGACACCATGGCGACGATCTGCGCCAGCACCGTGTCGGCGCCGACCTTGCCTGCCTCCATCACCAGAGAGCCGTTCTTGTTGATCGTGGCCCCGGTGACCGCGTCGCCCGGACCTTTCTCCACCGGCATCGACTCGCCAGTCAGCATGCTTTCATCGAGCGAGGAACGCCCTTCGATCACCGTGCCATCGACCGGCACGGCGTCGCCCGGGCGCACGCGCAGACGGTCGCCCTCCATGATGTTTTCCAGCGGCGCGTCATATTCCGTGCCGTCGGGCAGGATGCGCCGCGCGGTCTTCGGCGCGAGGTCCAGCAGCGCGCGGATCGCGTCGCCGGTGCGTTCGCGCGCGCGCAGTTCCAGAACCTGGCCGACGAAGACCAGCGCGACGATCACCACCGCCGCTTCGAAGTAGGTGCCGACGCCGTGACCCATACGATACTGTTCGGGGAAGAGACCCGGCAGGAACGTCGCGACGATCGAATAGAGATAGGCCGCCCCCACGCCGAGGCTGATCAGCGTCCACATGTTGGGGCTGCGGTTCACGATCGACTCCCAGCCGCGCCGGAAAAACGGCAAGGCCGCCCAGAGCACGATCGGTGTAGCCAGCAGGAATTCCAGGTAGCTGGCCGTCTGATGCCCGACCCAGTCGCGCACCGGCAGGGCGACCAATTCGCCCATCGTCAGGATGATCAGCGGCACCGCCGCTGCCGCCGAAATCCACATCCGTCGGGTAAAGTCCGTCAGTTCCTCGCTGGGCTCGTCCGACGGCACCATCGGCTCCAGCGCCATGCCGCAGATGGGGCAGGCTCCCGGAGCATCCCGCACGATTTCGGGATGCATCGGACAGGTGTACTGGACGTTGGCCGGCGCCGCCTTCTTCCGTCCGCCAGCGCGCCCCGAGGCGTAGAACCACGGGTCGACCTTGAACTTCGTCTGGCACTTCTCCGAGCAGAAATGGAAGGTCTCGCCCTGGAACTCCGCATGCCGCCCGTCGGGCTTTGTCGCGACCGCCATCCCGCAGACGGGATCCTTCGCTGCCTCGGTCCCCGCCGCAATGTCGGGTGTCGCGTGATGATGATCCTGCTCCATGGTCTGCCAGCCTTTCGGTATCTTGGTTCAGCTTGCGGCCTCCAGCCGTTGGAAGGTCAAGCCTTGTTCAGTGATGGTCCTGCGCGCCTTCCCGAACCGGATTGCGCGCGAGGAAAACCCTTATGAAGAGGAACACCAGCGCCATGCCGATCATGCCGATCACGACGATGATCGGGTCGGACTGCCACTTCATCCCAGCGAAGGCGGCCAGCACCACCGCGTCGAGAGCGATCGCCGTCAGCAGCACCCAGCTCTTCGCGCCGATCTCCTCTCGCAGATGCCGGAACACGCCGAAATGGATGATGATGTCCATCACCAAGTAGAAAAACGCCCCGAGCGAGGCGATCCGGCTGAGGTCGAAGAAGACCGTCAGAAAGCCCGCGATCACCACGGTGTAAACGAGCGTGTGGTCCTTGATCGTGCCCGGCATCCCGAAATGGCTGTGCGGGATCATCTTCATGTCGGTCAGCATCGCCAGCATCCGCGAGACGGCGAACACACTCGCGATCAGACCCGACGCCGTGGCCACCAGCGCCAGCGCCACCGTTAGATAGAAGCCTGTCTGACCCAGTGCGGGCCGGGCCGCCTCGGCCAGCGCGTAATCCTTCGCCGCGACGATGCGGTCGAGCGGCAGGCTGGAGCCGACCGCGAAGGCCACAAGCAGATAGACGACAACGCAGATGGCGATGGACCAGACGATGGCGCGCCCCACGTTGCGGTTCGGGTCAGTGATCTCGGCGCCGCTGTTGGTGATGGTGGTGAACCCCTTGAAGGCGAGGATCGACAGCGCAACCGAGGCCACGAAGCCACCGGCGCCCAAGTCTCCGCCAGTAGCTTCGAACGAAAAGCCGCTCGCCCAGAGACCGGCCGTGCCGAACAAGGCGATGCCACCCACCTTCAGCACAGCCATGACGATGGACAGAAGTCCGACCGACCGGTTGCCCGAGACGTTCACGAGATAGGCGAAGACAATCAGCCCGACGCCCAGAACCGGCACCAGAACGCTGTCCGGATCGCCGCCGAACGCCCGAAGCGTGTAGGTGCCGAAGGTGCGCGCGACGAGGCTTTCGTTGATGACCATCGACAGCGCCATCAGCAGCGACGCCCCCGCCGCGACCGTCACCGGCCCATAGGCCTTCGTCAGGATCATTCCGATGCCGCCTGCCGACGGAAAGGCGTTCGACATCTTGATGTAGGTGTAAGCGCTGAACGCGGTCACGATGGCGCCCACGACAAACGACAGCGGGAAGAGCGGACCGGCAAGCTCGGCGATCTGACCTGTCAGCGCGAAGATGCCCGCGGCAATCATCACGCCGGTGCCCATGGCCACCGCGCCCGTCAGGGTAATGCTGTTCTTCTTGTAGGTGTCCGCCATCAGTATTCCTCTTCAGGCTCTTTTCGCAATCCAAACCGCACGAGCGACAGTCCCGACCGACGCAGCAGCGTCGGCCGCGGCCTCGGGCTGAAGCAGGATCTGAACGCGCCCGGTGTCATGCGGCCGCCTCATCGATGATCTGTGCGCCAAGGAGGTGGCGACGGGTCAACCAGACCAGGAGCGGAGGAATGACGAGCCATTGCAGAAGCGGACTGAGCCCGGTGCCTAAGGGCGGCACAAGCGGCATCAGTTCCGAATAGGTCCAGCGCATGCTGATATTCGTATAGTAATACTCAAACCCGACAGTCAGCAGGATGCCGACAGCGACAAAGATCACGGTTGGAAGACGCGTCGGCCGAAGGACCCAGTCCCGTCTGCGCGCCGCCAGAGAGGCAATCCAGAATGCCGTCAGTGCGAACCCGACGTCGCCGAATGTTGCCGATATGCACAGCTTGATTGCGTCCCAATGGGGCAGCTCTGCCATGCCGGCATAAGTTGGCACCTGAACGAATTCCCAGACGAAATGCAGCAGGAATGAAAGGAAGACGATCGGCAGTTCCGGTGCCCTCCACAGATCGACACGCCGCGCGCGGTTTATTGAAATGGCGCGCCTCGCGGTCATGTTGGAGTGCTGCACCATCAGATCGCCGCGACGGCCTTCGCCAGAAGGTCGCGAACCTGGCCCGCGACGGCGGTCAGTTCGGTGTTCTCGATCGCCTGCATCGACGCCACCGGGTCGATTGCGCTGACCTCGACGCCGCCCTCGACCTCGCGCAGGATCACGTTGCAGGGCAGCATCGCGCCCACCCGCGGCTCGATCCCGATCGCCTGATGCGCCATCTTCGGATTGCAGGCGCCAAGGATGCGATAGGCCGGCATCTCGACGTCAAGTTTCTTTTTCATGGTCGTCTTGACGTCGATCTCGGTCAGTACGCCGAAGCCATGGTCTGCAAGTGTCTTGCGCGTGCGAGAGTCGACATCATCGATGCCCGCGCCGGGGATCATTCGATCGATTGTGTAAGACATGAAGAAATCCTTCCTTCTACTTTCCGATGTATTTGATCAGCGCTGCTATGATCAGGACAACAAGGACGATGCAAAGCAGGCCGAAAAGCCAGCCAAAGCCCATTCCATAGCCCATATCGTTCCAGTTCATCTTCGTTCCTCCTTCATTTCTGCTGCATGATGCGCCTTTCGCCCGGCCCTGGCGATAACGTGAGGCAGGACGCGAAGGCACATGGCAGGTGTCGGGATTTCGGTGCGCTTCCCGAGAAAGCGCCCCGTGGCAGATCAGACCGACGCCGTGACCGCAAACTCGGTCATCATTCCTGAGGCCAGATGCGGCATGTGATGGCAGTGCAGCATCCAGCGTGCAGCCTCGCCCGCGTCGAGGGCCACATCGATCATCGACATCGGCGGAACATAGATCGTGTCGCGCAGTGCGCCGGCAACGGCCCGTCCGTTCAGACCGACCACCTGGAAGGCATGCCCGTGCAGATGCATCGGGTGACCCATCATCGACATGTTGTGGAACGACAGCACAACCCGTTCGTTGTGGCGCGCGACGATCGGCTGTTGCTGGCCCCAGACGTCTCCATTGATCGTCCAGACATAGGGCTGCATCGTGCCGCCGAGCATCAGCATCTGGCTGCGGTCCACAGGTCGATCAGGCAGGGCTTCGAGGCCGATCAATCGCGCTTCTTGCGCCAGATCGGTGTCGAACGGGGCTGCCTCTGTCTCCGCCAGGGCCGTGATGCGCCGGACGTCCGCGCCTTGCGTCGCGAGGATCAGGCCGGTGCGCTCGCGCGCGCCTTCGCGCAGCGCCAGGATCGGCCAGGCCCCCCCTTCGCTCGGCAGGTCGATCTCGAGATCAAGCCGCTGACCCATCGCCAGCCCGAACTGCGTGCCCGGGACAGGCTGAACGGTATGTCCATCCACAGCAATCAGTCTCGCCGAGACCGCACCGGTGTCGATCCAGAATACCGTCGCCGCGGCAGCGTTGATGACGCGCAGCCGGATGCGTCCGCCGCGCTCGACCTGCACCACCTCCGGGTCCGAGAGGGTTCTGTCGTTGGCGAGATAGGCGTCCCAGTCGTAATCGTTCAGGTCCATGGCCATGCCACCCATGCCCATCATGCCGTTCATCGGCATGTTGCCCGTAGCGCCCTGGCCCGTCCCTGGCATCGCACCCCCGCCATGGCCGGCGCCGTGGCCACCTCCATGTCTGTTGGCAGTCTGTCCGCCCGTGATCTCGGCAAGAACGTCCTCCGGCGGCGTGAACGAGAAGTCATGCAGGAGCATCACGACTTCCTGCCAGTCGGCGCGCAGGTCCTCCGGTGACCGCACGATCAGCGGCGCGGCAAGAAGCTGCATCTCCTGGATCGGCACATGGCTGTGCATCCAGTGGGTGCCTGGCCGGGGTTCGAAATCGTAGGATCGGGTCTCTCCCGGCGCCAGGAGAGGCATCGGCATGTCCGGCACGCCGTCCTGCACGTTGGGCGGGATCTGGCCGTGCCAATGGATGATCGTCGGGGTATCGAGCGTGTTGGTCAGGTCGACCCGGAACCTCTGGCCGGGGTCGAGCACCAGTCCCTGGCCGCTGGGACCGGCGAGACCGAAAACGGTGGCCGCACGGCCATCAATATCGAGTGTCCGGGTCGCGGCGGACAGCGCGAGAGGCGCCGCCACCTGCGCGAGGACAGCGCGCGGAAGGTGAACGGAGGCAAACGCCGCCGCACCTGCGGCCAGAAAGCCGCGTCTTGAAATGGTATGCATGGTCGTCTCCTCGGGACATCCCGTCCCGATCTGAATGCCTATGGGGACGCCGCGGGCGTCCGCCCGGGCGCGATCAGAGGAGACGGAGCTTGGGAGGGCGGTCGTTCAGCCCGGGCGCATGGCCGACGTGGCCTGCCTCAGCCGGAAACCCATGACTTGCGGACCGTTGCGCAGGGAGACCGGCTTGCGCGCCGGGCATGGCCAGGAAGGACGCAAAACCCGCGCAGATGAAATCGCACATTCCGGCATCGGCCGCTCCACAATGCCGTGCAGGGTCACAAGCCGGGTCCGTGATCTCCGGAGAGTGCATCATTTCGCCGACATGCGTCGTGTGGTCCGCGCTGGAACTCATGCTCATGCGCGCGGCATGCGCCGAACTCACCGCCGTCACCACGGTGATCGCGAGTATGGCAAGCATGGTGACGAGACGTGCGATCATGCTGCAAAGATAGGTATTGCTCACGCCAATGTCCAATGTCGCGCGGGCCTCGCCGCTGGCACATGGTGGTCCCAGCGGAATGCGAAAGGTGACGGGGAAAGACATCTTGGGGAAAACCCCTCCGAAATATTGTCGGGAGCGGTCTCGTTGTCGGAGGCGTGATCCTCGCTGTCTTCGCCGTCTCGCATAATGCAAGTCCCACATCCACTGCCGTAGCGTCGCTGGGACATTATCGCCGATGGACGCCAGATCTATGCCGATCAGTGCGCCGCCTGCCACGGCGTGGATCTGGAAGGCCAGCCGGAATGGCGTAGACCGCCTCCCTCCGGCCGATTGCCCGCGCCGCCGCATGACGAGAGCGGTCACACATGGCACCATCCCGACGAACTCCTGTTCCGCATCGTCAAGGAAAGCACTGCCTCAATCGTCGGTGGCGGGTACGAGAGCGACATGCCCGGCTTCGCAGGAGTAATGAGCGATGCGGAGATCCGCGCCGTTCTCGATTAAATCAAGAGCACATGGCGGGAGCGCGAACTCAGCTACCAAGAGAGCGTGTCAGCTGCCAGCTGACTCTCGTCTTGACCGCCGAGCTACCCGGGCCAGAGCGTGCGGACCGGAATCCAGATCGCCTTGGCGATCATCATAAGATTCTCGGTCAGGGAGACAAAGCCGAGCGGCACGTTGCCCGATCTGCCGAACCGGCGCATTCAGTTCGCGCTTTTCGATGCAGACCGCCTTGAAGACCGAGAGCGCACTCCGCTTTGGCCCGAGCAGGGGCACTTTTCCTGCAGAACCGTGCCGACGACTGTGTCGAGGAAGCCATTGCCTCAAACGAGCCAGAGGCGCAGCGGCAGAACGTTCGCGAAATCGCTAGCCTCCTATACAACGTCCGCCCGTTCTCAAAAGGCAGCAGAAATAGGTGCCGAATACCCCATCTAAAATAGTCGCTTATGGCCGGCAAGGCGAGCGAAAATGGCGGCTAAGACGGGCGGTTGGCCGAATCACGCTCGACTGATTCGGTCGCCGTGCCGACCCGCCGCCGGAAGCGATCAGGCCCCACCCGGTCGCTCGGGCGGGGCCTGGGGCTCGCGCCTCACTCGCCGTTGCGGCGGCCGTTGGGGCGGGACCAGATCAGGCTGTAGCCTTCGCCTTCCTCGTCGTCGAAGAGGTTGGCATAGATGGGAGCCGTGAACGACGGGTCGTCGAGCTTGAGGCTCAGATAGTCGCGGCCCTCGTTGGAGCGCTTGGCCCAGGCGGCGCCGATCTCGACGCGGCCCGCGAAGACGCGGTGGCTGGGAGCGTTCTCGCCCGAGCGGTTGGTCTCGGGAAGGATGCGGACGTTCTTCGCTTGGACCGAGAGGGTGACGATCTGGCCGGTGAACTCGGTGCCGGACTTCTTGAAGGTGCCGATGGTCGCCATGGTAGTTCTCCTTGATCTCTGTTTCGAGCCCGCACCATTGCGGCCTCGATGGCGATCGACAGGCCGGAGGCGATCGACGCCGCACCTGCTTGCAGGCCGGAGCGCAGCGGAGGATGGCAGCCGGGAAGACTTTCTTGTTTCGCGAGGAATGGGCGCAGCCCAGGGGAAGAAAGTCGATTGGCGCCATTGCGGCATAGGCGATCGAGGCGAAGCCGGTGTCCGGCCAGATCAGCCCATCAAAAAGGCCGCTTGGAGCGCTCGATCAGACAGAGAAGGATCAGGGAGAACCTGGCCACACCGTCGTGCAACCGCAGAGAGATCCGACAGCGACGGCGGTCAGGGCTTCGCCATGTCGAGGCAAACGAACCTGCGCATGAATACTCCCGATGAGTAACGCGGGAGCGAGCGATCCGGCCGCGGCTTTCGCAGGCGTTGTCGTTCGTTGCGCGACCCTGGCCTCGTGTTCCAACGTGACCCCGCGATCAGCAATTCGCTGCGATCCCGGAAGTCCCGCAGCGCACAGCGAAAGCCAACCGACGCGGCGGAGTCGAAGGCTTCGGGCTGCTCTGGCAATGCCGCGCCGCTGGAATGGCGTCAGGCGCGAGCCACACCCTGACCGGGCTGACCGGGCGGGGCCAGTGTCGCGAGGCGAGCGAAGGCAGTGATGGCGACGACAATCGCCCCGACAACCGAAAAGGCGATCTGCCAGCCCTCGGAAGGCATGGTGTGCTTCACGATGCCATGTGTCGCGTGATAGCCGGCGACCGCGGCGGGTACGACGAAAGCCAGGGCGATCGGCAGTCGCAGCCAGAGCGGCTTGACGAAAATGAGCAGCAAATGCCCGACGAGGAGCGTCGCGAAGCCGGCAACGACCCCAACGGCGATTGCTCCGAGCCAGCCGGCGCCGGTGCCGTATGCCCACACGCCAGCGGTCACGCCCGCGAAGAGCAGGAGTGTATAGACGGCAAGGTAGAACAACAAACAGCAGATCACGCCGATGGCGGCGATACTGGCGAGGATGCTGACGGCAATCATGACGGTGGCCTCCGTGAGAAGTATCTGACGGTCGCGCCTTCCACCACCACCACGGCGCGCCCTAGGAATACTGGGATCGCATCAGAAATGCGAGGGGCAGCGGCAGCACCCAACAGGTCGGAGTGGGCTCCTAAGCGAGCGCAAGCACGATATCGGCATAGGCGGTCGGGACGTCCTGCGGCAGATTGGACCGGCATTCGGAATGCGGCGCTTTCGTAGGGCCCAGTGAAATGCGGGGCGTCGTTGTCGACCGGCTCGGGTGCATCGTATCCGTCGTGCTCGCCCTCCAGCACGATCGACCGCACGCTCATGTGAGGCTGCGACGCCAACCGTTGCTCGACCGCATCATAGGCCGGATCACTCGCGACGAGACCGAACCGATGGCGGTACGAATGGATGACGACGTCCACGAAATCGGGATTGTCGAAGGCCGCCGCAGTTTGTTCGAAGATCGCAGCGTCGAACGGTCATGTCGGAGACCAGAGCCGCCACAAGAGGCAGCACAATTCGCGGCGGTGCATCGCCAGCCCGGCTCGGCCGCGTTCGGAATGTCCTGAATGTTGTAGCCGTTGCCGCTTCGGCATGCGTGACGGCGTGTGCCTGGCCAGCGCGAAGCAGCGGCGCTCACGCGCCGCCGAACCGCCACACGGGAATGCCGAGCTTGCGGGCTTTGTCGGCGAGATTCTCCTGAATGCCAGTGCCCGGAAAGACAATGATGCCGATCGGCAGGACGGCCAGCATGGCGTCGTTGCGCTTGAAGGGTGCGGACTTGGCGTGCTTCGTCCAATCGGGCTTGAAGGCGATCTGCGGCACGTTGCGGTGATCGGCCCAGCGCGCGGCGATGCGCTCGGCGCCTTTCGGTGAGCCGCCATGCATGAGCACCATGTCCGGATGCTTGGCGTGCACCTGGTCGAGCTTGGCCCAGATCAATCGATGATCGTTGAAGTCGAGGCCGCCGCTGACCGCGACCTTCGGGCCAGGCGGCAGTATGACCTCGATTTCGGCGCGCTTCTTCGCGGCGAGGAAGTCGCGGCTGTCGATCATCGCTGCGGTCATCGCGCGATGGTTGACGAGTGAGCCGTTACGCGGCCGCCAGGCCGAGCCGGTGTGGCGCTCGAAGTGCTTGCAGGCCTGGTCGCGCATCAGCTCGAAGGCGTCGCGCCGCTCAATGAGCGTCTGTCCTTCGGCGATGAGCCGCTCCAGCTCGACGGACTTGACCTCGGTGCCGTCCTGTTCGCGCTGGCTGCGACGCTGCGCCTGCTCGTTGTCGTCGAGCTCGCGGGCGATGCGGTCGGCGGCTCGGTGAAAGACGTTGGTGGTCGACCACAGCAGATCTTCGAGATCGGGCTCGAGGCGCGTGTCGCTGAGCGTGGCGACAAGAGCATCGAAGATGTCGGCGATGGCCCCGGCGACGAGGTTGCCTTCGGGAAGCGGTCGGGGATCCGGTTCGTCCTGAAAGGGGCGGAAGCCATAGAGCTGAAGCTCGGAGAGAACGTGATCGGTCGGGGACGAGTTGTGGTGGGGTTCGAAGTCGTCGTCGGTGGCCATGGGATGCTCCGTCGCTGGATTGGCCGCGACCCTCGCGGCCTTCATGGCGACGGAAGACGGTGGGCGGGCCGGCTCTGCACCCGGAGCGAAGCGCAGGGCCGAAGCGCCAGCGGAGGACCGCAGGGGGCCGACTATTTTGCTTCGCGATGTAAAGGCGGCTCTGCCGCCGACGGAAAATAGTCGGCCCACAAGGTTGCCGGGCCGGACCGTTTGCCGTCCCGATCGCCCTCTCGAAGGCCGAGGGCGCGGCTCTCTCCGGCGCTTCGGAGCATCGGCCGCCGGCGAGGTTCTGGACCTCACCTCCGTCCCGGCCGTGCGTTCACGGTCGCGGGCTCTATGCGGCCTCGACCATGAAGCGGGCGACGTCCCGAGCCGCGATCTGCGCCCGAAGGTCCTTGCGCAGCACGTCGGGGCCGAGCATGCGGAGATCCTCGTTGAAGTCGCCCAGCGTCGGCGACAGCACGATCGCCTCGATCCCATCGTCGCACGCGCGCTCGATCAGCGTCGCCATCGCACCGTCGCCGGCCGGATCGTCGTCGCGCGCGATGTAGAGGCGGCGCAGCGTGTCCGCGAAGAGGATGGCCGAGAGATGGGCGGCCGACAGAGCGGCGACCATCGGCATGTCGGGCAGCGCCATCCTGAGCGAGAGCATCGTCTCGATGCCTTCGCCCGCGGCCATGACCTCGCCGGCGACGCCGAAGCGGACGGCGTGTCCGAGAAGATCGCCCATCGCGCGGCGTGGCGTGTCGATCGGCGCCTTGCCGAGACGGACAGGATCGAAGCCTTCGGGATCGAGCCAGGTCCGGTGTGCGCCAGTGAGGCGGCCGTCGAGATCGGTGACGGCTGCGATCATGGCGGGCCAGGTCTCGGTCGCGGAATGCTCGTCCGGTCGATAGTAGCAGCGCGCGTGGAAGCGGAGCGATCCGGTTCCGTGCAAAGACGTAATGCCGCGTCGGCGGAGATATGCCTCGACCAGCGTGCCATGGATCGGCCGCGACATGGCGAACAGCCGCCGGGCGGCTTCAGGCGAGCCAGTGGGCGCCGGCTGGATCGTGCGGCGACGCTCGCTCGCCTGCGGCTCGGGTTGCGGCAGGCTGAGGAAGGCGCGCGCCTCCTTGGCGACGTCGGCGAAGTTGACGAGGCCGCAGCTTTCGCGGATCACGTCGAGCAGATCGCCATGTTCGCCCGTGGCGGCGTCGGTCCACTTGCCCGCCGCGCCCTTGCCGCTCTCCGGGCCGATGAGGCGCACGAACATCGAGCGGCCGGGCGTGTTGCGCACGTCGCCGACCATCCAGTAGCGGCCTTCGCGGCGGCCGTTGGACAGGTATTGACGGCACACCGCCTCGGCATTGCGCGCGAGACGGTGTGCCAGTTCCGAAGCATCGAGCCTGGACATCACGCCGCCTCCCGCTCGCCGACGCGCACGACCGGATAGCGGTCCATCACCCTGGCGAGGATCGCGGGCCCGCTTGCGTCGTTGGGCACGAACAGGCGCAGCTTCCACGAGATGATCTCGGAGTAGAGACCGTAGGCGCAAAGCCGCTCGCGCATCGTGTCGGTGAAGCCCGACAGTTCGATGCGATAGCCGCCCATCACCCGGACGCGGCGGAGCTGAAGCCCCTCGGCGAGGTCGATGACGGTCTTGCCTTCGAGGAGGGCGGCGAAGGCGTCGTCCGGTGTCAGCGAAGGCAGGCTGGTCGCGGTGGCCGTCGCCGCCCAGGCGGGCGAGACCCGGCGGCCGATGATGCGTTCGCCGTCATCGGTTTGCAGCCGGTAGACGCGAGTCGACTCGTTCGGCAGCCGCTTCCAGATCGGCAGGAGCAGACCCGCGACCATGTGGATGGTCGAGTCCGCGAACGGCGGCACCTCGTTCAGTTCCGCGGTCCAGGCCGCGGCGAAGGCTGTCTCGTCCGCCTCCTGCCAATGGCTCTCTGCCATGGTGCGCACGGGCATGTTTGGCGCTTCCATCGGCCGGATCAGGCGGACGCGGTATTCGACCTCGCCATCGTCCAGCATGACGGATGGTGCGTGGACCTGCACGGCGGCGCGGCCGGAGCGCTCGTTGATCAGAAGCCGCGCCCCGCGCTCACAGAGCCGGCTCAGCGCTTCGTCGAGCGTGACCGGCCGGTTGCGCTGACGCTGCTTGATGGTCAGCAATCGCGTCTCGGCGCCGGTGCCAGGATGGGTGTAGATCGTCTGTCGATCGGTGACGATGAAGCTTTCGGCCCGCAGCGTCTCCAGTCCCATGTCGTAGGTGCCGGCGGCGATTGCACCCTCGATGCGCCCGTTCAGGAGTTGCTCGAAGGCAGTGAACAGGATGCCTTGCAGCTCGATGGTCAGCGCGAGCATCCGGTTGAGGAAGGTGGTGATCGGCGGCAGCTCGTCCTTGATGCCGTTCGCGTCCATGAGCTTGAGGCCTGTCGCCGCCTCGAACCGCTGCAGCGAGCAGCCCTCGACCTTGCCGCGAACGAGCAGCATGTAGAGCTGGCGCAAGGCGTCACGCGCATAGTGGGACTCCAGATTGTCCTCCGGCCGGAAGAGACCTTGACCGCCAGTCTGGCGCTGGCCGCGCGTGATCGCGCCGAGCGTATCGAGCCGGCGCGCGATCGTGCTGAGGAAGCGCTTCTCGGCCTTGACGTTGGTCGCGACCGGCCTGAACAGCGGAGGCTGCTGCTGGTTGGTGCGATGCGTGCGGCCGAGGCCCTGGATGGCTGCATCCGCCTTCCAGCCGGGCTCGAGAAGATAGTGCACGCGAAGGCGCGTATTCCTCGCCGTGAGCTCGGCATGATAGCTGCGCCCGGTCCCGCCCGCGTCGGAGAAAATCAGGATGCGCTTCTGGTCGTCCATGAAGGCTTGCGCCTCGGCGAGATTGGCGGAGGCGGCCCGGGTCTCGACGACAAGACGGTTGTTTCTGGCGGCGCCGCCCGACTTGCGAACAATGCAGCGCGAGCGGCCGGTCACCTCGGCGACGATGTCGGTGCCGAAGTGCTGGACGAGCTGATCGAGCGCCCCGGGAACGGGTGGCAGGCTGGCGAGCTTGGCAATCAGAGAGTCACGGCGAGCAACCGCCTCGCGGCTCTCGACCGGCTGGCCGTCGCGATAAACCGGGCGTGACGACAGCTTGCCTTCCGAATCCGTGAACGGCTCGTAGAGCTGGACCGGAAAGGAGTGGGCGAGATAGTCGAGAACGTATTCCCGCGGCGTGATATCGACGCGAACGTCGTTCCATTCCTCGGTCGGCAGTTCTGCAAGACGCCGCTCCATCAGCGCCTCGCCCGTCGAGACGATCTGGACGACGGCGGCATGGCCTTCCTCAAGATCGCGCTCGATCGAGCGGATCAGGGTCGGCGTCTTCATCGACGTCAACAGGTGGCCAAAGAAACGCTGCTTTGCGCTCTCGAATGCCGACCGGGCGGCCGCCTTGGCCTGGCGGTTGAGCGTCCCCGAGCCGCCTTCGCTTCCGCCGGTGATGTTGGCGGCCTGCATGGCGGCATCGAGGTTGTTGTGAATGATCGCGAACGCGTCGGCATAGGCGTCGTAGATGCGCGTCTGCTCGGCCGTCAGCTCATGCTCGACCAATTCGTATTCGACGCCGGCGAAGCTCAGCGAACGCGAGGTATAGAGGCCGAGTGCCCGCAGGTCGCGGGCGAGCACTTCCATGGCCGCGACACCGCCGGCCTCGATCGCCTCCACGAACTCGGCCCGCGTCGAGAACGGAAAGTCCTCGCCACCCCAGAGGCCGAGGCGCTGCGCATAGGCGAGATTGTGCACTGTCGTCGCGCCGGTGGCGGAGACATAGACAATGCGGGCGTCGGGAAGTGCATGTTGCAGCCGCAGGCCGGCGCGGCCCTGCTGCGAGGCTTCCTGATCGCCGCGTTCACCCTTGGCGCCGACCGCGTTCTGCATGGCATGGGCTTCGTCGAAAATGATCACTCCATCGAAGTCGGAGCCCAACCATTCAACGATCTGCCTCACGCGGGAAAGGCGTTCGCCGCGGTCGTCGGACCGTAGCGTGGCGTAGGTGGTGAATAGGACGCCTTCCCGAAGCGTGATCGGCTTGCCCTGCGGGAATCGCGAGAGCGGCGTGACGAGCAGGCGCTCCATGCCAAGCGCGGACCAGTCGCGCTGCGCGTCCTCGATGAGCTTGTCGGACTTGCTAATCCACACCGCCTTGCGCCGGCCCTGCATCCAGTTGTCGAGGATGATGCCGGCCGACTCGCGCCCTTTGCCGACGCCGGTGCCGTCGCCGATCATGCAGCCGCGGCGGAAGCGGACCGCGCCCTTGGCGTCCTCGGCGGTGGCGGTCACGATGTCGAGGGTGTCGTCCACGGTCCAGGCGCCGGCGAGATAGTCGGAATGCGCCTCGCCGGCATAGATGACGGTTTCGAGCTGGGCGCAGGAAAGCAGGCTGAGGATGTTCGCCGGAAGGCGCGGACGATAGCTCGGCTTCGGCGGCGCGACCGAGGCCATCGCCGCCGACTGGACGAGCTGCGTCGGGTGATCCTGAGCGGCGGGAATCCGGATGCTCTGGAGCGCATAATCCTCGTAGATGGAATCGGAGAGGCGCGCGCCCTGCGGCGGCGTCCAGTCGACCGTCTCGTAGGTGAGCTCGATGCCGGCTGGTTCGGCCGCGCTCGTGGACTGCGATGCGGCTCGGGCGGCGCGAGCGATGTAGCCGCGAACGGTGCGCGGCGTGGTGACAGTCGGAACGGCGACGGAGGGAGCGACCGGCAGCCGTGCCGGAACGTGCTCCGCGATCCAGGCCAGCAGCGTGGCAATGTCCGGCGCGACGCCAGGCGCAGCCGGGAACACGGTGGGATCGTCGGCCGGGCGCTTGTCGATGACGGTCAGCCGCGTCGGGAACGTCGTGCCGTGCCTGGCATATATCCGGCCGTCGATGGCGGCGGAGAAGACGACGCGCCCGCGCTCCTGCAGCCGGACATAGGAGTCGCGCCAGGCCGGAGCGTCGGGCGCGAAGTTGGCCCCGGTGATCGCGACCAGGCGGCCGCCATCGGCGAGCCGCGCCAGCGCCGAGCCGATATGGCGGAGCGCGGCGTCGGCCATGCGGCCCTGCACGTTCGCCATCGCCGAGAACGGCGGATTCATGATGACGACGCTCGGCACGATGGCGGCATCGAGGTGATCGTGAATCTGCGCGGCGTCGTGCCGGGTCACCCCGATGGTCGGAAACAGCAGCGAGAGAATGCCGGCGCGGGTTTCGGCCAGTTCGTTGAGGATGAGCGATCCGCCCGCGATCTCCGCGAGGATGGCGAGCAGGCCGGTGCCGGCCGACGGCTCTAGCACGCGGTCGGCCGGCGTGATCGCGGCGGCAGTCAGTACCGCGAGGCCGAGCGGGATCGGCGTCGAGAACTGCTGGAGGGCCTCGCTCTCGGTCGAGCGGCGCGTGTGCGTCGGCAGGAGGCCGACGATCTTCTCCAGCATGGGGAGGGCCAGGGCCGGAGAACCGGCCTTGCGTAGAAGCGCCTTTCCGTATTTGCGGAGAAACAGAACGGTCGCGGCCTCGCAGGCGTCGTAGGCCGTCTTCCAGTCCCAGGCGCCGGACGTATCGGAGCCGGCGAAGGCTTGCTCCATCACGGCACGTAGGAACGCCGCGTCGACTTGGCGGCCCTGTTCGAGATAAGGGAGGAGGAGCTGGGCGGCCGTGCCGATGCAGCGAGCGATACCAGGACGCGGCGCAAGCGCGGGTGTCGCGACCGCAGGCGCGGCCGCGAGAGCGGTGGATGTGGTCATGTCGGTGAACCTCGGGAGAGCGGAATGGGCGAGCCGGCCGGCGCTCTCTCTGGACCGCTCCGGCTCAAACCCGTCCTGGCCAAGCTCTCCCTCTCGTCACGCCGCCGCCTTCACCGCGCGCCACCATGCGACGCGCTCATCGCGTGTGGCGTTGGCGACGCGCAGCAACAGATCGCCGTGACACGGACGCGGCGCGCAGAAGCAAACGAGGTTGCGTCCGCGTAGCTCGTCGAGCGCGCGCAAGAGATGATGCTGATCCGCAAGCCAGCGCTCGTATTTCGCGATGACGGCGGCGCGGTCGCCGTCGGAGCCAATCCGGAACGGATTGCCCCACTTCGAGCCGCGGCCAATGTAGACGGCGCCCGCCGGCACGCCTGCGTGATGCTTGTTGAGGACCCTGCACATCCGACGTCTCCTGATTCCGATGCGACGGACTGGCGTTGGATGCGGCCGAGGCCCGGTCGGTCACGCATCGCAGGCGATGTGGGAACGGCTCGCCCGTTGACCGGCCGGCCGCCGCGTCCAGACAGGCTATGGTGCGAGGGATCAGAAGGTCGGCTTGTCCGGCAGGGTTGCCGCAGGAGGCATGTAGGCGTCGAAGGGATTGCCGTCGGCGAGATGGCCGAACGGCGTGAACACGAAATCCGAGCCGTCGCGGCCGACAGCGCAGATGACGTAGCGCGGCTCGCCGGTCGCGGAGTCAGCGCACTCCATGAGCGCGAGGTTGCCGTCAGCCGCAGCTCGCAACAGAGTCGCGAAATTGGTGCGCGCGTGATCGGGGATACTCATCGCGCACCTCGCTTGCTGCGCTTGGTCGAAAGCGTGCTGTCGAGCCAGGGATTGGTCGCAGTCCAGGTGACGGTCTTGCGGCGGCTGAGATCCAGCACGTGGGCGCCGCCCCCGAAGGCGTTCACGCGCGGGCGTGAGCAGGTGTTCGCCCACTGAAAACCCCAGCGCCCGGCAAGGCCGAATTCCTCGGCGCATCGAAGCACGAAGTCGATCACCGCCTGCGGATCGCCGGTGACGTCATCGCGAATCCAGAGCTGGGTTCCGCTATGCTCAGGCTGGATGGACAGAAGGAACGCATCGGACGGCGTGTCCTCCGCGTCGTTCTCCTCCATCATGCGATTGTAGAGTTCGAGCGCACGCGCGGCATTCTCCGGCGTGCCGACATCGAGAAGACAGGAGAAGTGTGTGAAGTATTTGGCCATATCAGGCTCCTGAAACGACGAAGCCCGGCGCGATGGCCGAGCTGGGTGAAGGACGGGGTTGCTGCTGGAAGGTTAGAGCCGAAATTCGGTGACGAGCCGCTGCGCGTTGGCGTGATGCTCCAGCATCTCGCGGTAAAATCGCCTGCGCGCCTCCCGCTTCGCCGGATCACGCCGCGCCGATCGCGTGAGCTTGCGCCGAGCAGCGCGGATCACTGCTCGGTCGCTGGCCCAGACCGTGACGTCGAGGCGGATATACGTGCCGTACATCTCAGCCTCCCTTCGCCTGCTTGGCTGCTCGCAGGGCGGCGATCACCGCGCGGAATTCCGCTGCGCCGATCTCTTCTGAGAGATCGATGCTGGCGGCGACCGTCAGGCAGGCGGCGTGAATGTCGCCTTCCGACACGGCTTCTGGTGCGAGACCCGCAAACCTGGGATCGGTCTCGATGATCGCGGCGATCTGGTCGCGAACGCGATCCTCCGCGAGCTGCGCCAGGACGTGACAGGGACGCGGCGCCGCGATGGGATCGTCGGGATCGCGGGCGCCGGTCAGGATCGCGTCGGCCTTGGCGACCGCGGTGCTTGCTCGCGCGAGCCAATACGCGTCGGTACGCCGTTGGGCGACCTGGTCCGCAATGACGATCTTGAGGAGGCCGAACAGCACCTCGAAGTGCGTGACCTTGCGCTGGATGGTCTCATCGAAATGCGATGGGACCGGCACGGGCGCGCCCGAATAGGCGGCGTTGGCGCCGAGCCAGATGCCGGTGACATAGGTTTCGCCGGCGGCCTCGTAGTCGAGCTTGTCATTGGACCAGTCATCGTCCTCGATGGCCTGGCGACAGGCTGCAGCGGGTGTTGCGGCGTCATAAGTCCGCTGCCTGTAGACGGGCACGCGGTAGGTGGTCTCGATCGTATAGGTGGGCATGTCAGGGTCCTGAAAAAGCGAAGCCCGGCGCGGTGGCCGGGCTGTTGGGGGGTGGATGGAGAAAAGGCGGGCTAGTAGCCGAATCGCCACGACGGCCAGGGCTGGCCGTCATCGGCGGCCTTGACCGCCTCCCCGAGATAGTCGGCATTCCCTTCCACGACGGTCGGGTTCTCGACGGGCGTTTCGTCGATCACCGTCACGGCGCAGACGAGGCCGTCCTCCACCTCGACATGGACGGGCACGTGATACTGAAAGACGACGCGGCGCGGCATGGCCGAGCTGAGCTTGGTCATCGGAATGCTCCTTGTTGAGAAATGGCGGGAGCGACCGCAGCCGCCCCCGCCATGGTTCGCGTCACTCGGCGGCGATCATCGCCGGGTCGTCGGCGTCGGCTTCGCCGTCACCCGGTTGCTCGTCCTCATCGTCGGCGAGGAATGCCGGCAGCGCATCGTCGCCGTCGGTCTCGCTCGCGTCCGCCGTGCTCGTTGCGTCGGGATCGGCGGGACGCAAGGGCTCCGGCAGCCAGCCGGTATCCGCGAGCAGGCGCTCGGCCTCCTTGGCCATGTCGGCCTTCTTGAGGTGGTCGATGAGCTGCGCCTTCTCTTCGCCGAGCGCTTCTCGCACGGCTTCGACGATCCGGCTCTTCGTGACGCGGCCGAGATAATTCGCGACGCTCGGACGCCATCCAGCCTCCACCATGTCGAGGCCCGTGGCACGCGCGAGCCGTTCGGCTTCGCGCATCCGCCGGTCGAGCCCGTGCTGGGAGACGCCGTTGCCGCTATAGGGATTCGGACGCTCGTAAAGAGCGTTGACCCCGTAGCTGACGCAATGCGCGAGCAGCGCGAGACGGCTTGCATCGTCGAGCCCTGCGATCCAGTCCCATAGGCGATCGTCGTCCTCGAGCGGCATGTCGGCCTTCCAGGCCTCGACGCGCGCCTCGATCGCCTTGGCGGAGGCGCTGTGCTTCAGGTCGGTGGCCTGGACAGGGAAGTGAACCTCGCGAACTGCTGCCTCGACGGCGGAACCGTGTGCGTTGCGCTTGAAGGCGTCGAGCACGAGCTTGTGCAGGAGCGCCGTGAGGGCGACATGCGGGTGATTGGCGACTGATTCACGCAGCGCCAGCGTGCGATGCGCGGTGAGCTCGATGACCAGGCGCTCGGGCAGCGGTTTGACGCCATCATCGTCCTCATCATCGTCGCCCTCTAGTTCTTGTCCGCCGATGGTGATGACAGCGCGCTGAACGGACGGTGTTGCGGGAGCATAAACCCCGCCGTCCTCTCCATCGGCCTCGGCGTCGCCGCCGTCGACGGCAACAGGGGCCTCGTCCTCGGGCCGCACATAGCCACGGTCGACCACGATGTCGCCGTCGCGGTCCACGCTGACGAAGACCCCGGCGCGAGCGATCTCGGCGGGATCGTAGACGACCGGGCGCTTCTCGAAGGCATCGAGAGCCTCCTCGATCTCGCCCAGCCGCTGATCGATCTCGTCCGGCAGCTCGTCGGCGCCATCATATTTCGCCTCGAGCCGATCGTATTCTGCGCGCAGCGTCTCGCGGTCGGCCCGTTCCTCGTTGGTGAGATCGACGGAAGCGCCGGTGATCTGGCGCAGACCATGATCGTAGCCATACGGTAGGTCGAGGTCGATCTTCACCCACTTCCAGCCTTCGCTGGCGATCTCTTCGGCCACGGTCTTGAGCCGCTCGCCGACCAAGCGATGGAGCAGCGCTGGGTCCTGGAGCCAGCCGCCGTTATCGTCCTCGAACAGGTCGCGCAGCACCGCGCCACCGGCGGCGACATATGCGTCGATGCCGACGAAGCGCGCACGCTTGTCGGACGCCGCAATCGTGCTCTCGGTGAGCAACTGGCGGATATGCCAGGGCTGCCGATTGTACGAATGCTGCACCGCCTCCCACACCTGCTCCTGACGCTCGTGATCCGGGTTGACGGTGAAGGCCATCAACATGTCGAGCGTCATGCTCTCCGCGGCATAGGCATCGCGGAGCGTCGGCGACACCGCGTTGAGACGGAGGCGCTGTTTGACGACCTGAACGGTCGCGAGGTACGCCGCTGCGATCTCCTCCTCGGTCATGCCCTTGTCGAGCATGTCCTGGAAGGCGCGAAACTGGTCGAGCGGGTGAAGGCCGGCGCGCAGCAGGTTCTCGGCGAGGGAGTCGTCCTCGGCGAGGATCTTGGTGTCGGACTTGCGCACAATGCAGGGCACGAGCCCGTCCTTGGGGAAGCGCTTGGCCTTGACCAGGCGCTCGATCGCCCGATAGCGGCGACCGCCGGCCGGCACCTCGAACATGCCGGTCTCATTGCCATCGGCATCAAGGACGGGGCGGACATTGAGGCCCTGGACCAGGTCCTCGCGCCGGCCGATGTCGTGGGTTAGCTCGTCGAGGTCGGCCTCAGGCCGGATGCGCCGGACATTCGACTCGGACAGCACGAGCTTGTTGAAGGGGATGTCGCGCGAACGCGAGAAGACGATCTTCTTGGTAGCCTTTGCCATATCGGTTTGCTCCGCGACGGGCGCCGAGAGCCTCTCTCTCGGACCTAAACCCGTCACGAAGCGAAGCGTCGCCCTCTTACTCTGAGGACGGCGCAGCCTGCTGACGATCCGGAGAAGGGCAGAGCCGGAGACGCGCGCGAACGCGCATCTCCGGCCCGGGAGTTCCAGGATGAGGCGCTTCACACGCCATCACCACGAGCACGCTGCGCGCGGTAGAGGATGCGTTCGGCGGCGCGGACGCTTCCTGCCTCGCGGGCGGCCTCCGCCCAGGTCGAGAGCGTGAAGTCGCCGGTGAAGAGGATGTCGCGTTCGATCCCCATCCCGAACGGCAGACGGATCGAGGTTAGCTCCTCGAGGGAAAAGCTGCCGAGCTCAGGATCGCCGAGATCGGCTAGGCCGAATAGCGTGTCGCCGTCGCCGTCCAACTCGGTAGCGAGCCAGACGCCTTCGCCCAGGGGATTAAAGAACTTGACGACAGGGACATGATCGGCGCCGCGTTCGCGGCCGTTGGCGAGCAGACGCTCGCGCAGGTCGTCGGTCAGGAGGATCATGCCGCCCTCCTATCGATGTTGGTTTCGTCGGACTCCGTGGCGGCGGTGGTCTCTGGCAGGAAAGTGAGCAGCCAATCCGCAGCCTTGCTGGCCTGGGATGCGGAGCGGACAATGGCGCGATTGTCCTCCCGTAGCACGTCGAGCCACGAGGCGATGTAGTCGGTGTGCCGCACAGTCGGGACGATGCCGAGGGAGGCGCAGCAGAAGGCCGCGTTCATCTCGGCGACCAGTTCCTCAAACGCATACTTCTTCGAGCCGAAGGAGCCGGAAAGATCGCGGCCGAGGCGGGACGCATGGCCTGTCGCATGACCAAGCTCATGCAGGGCTGTGCGGTGCCAGTTGATCGTCTCGAAATAGGCCTGCGGAGGCGGCACCTGAACGTAGTCGTGCGCTTGCACGTAGAAGGCGCGATTGCCCCCGATCCGGAAGTCGATTCCCGTCGCCTTGATCAGCGCCTCTACGCGCGGCTCGATCAGGCCGGCCTCCGGTGCGGGTGGCGCGACGGCGAGGTCATCGGGCAGGTCCTCGCATTGCGCGACGTTGAAGACGGTGAAGCGCTTGAGGAACGGAATGGCCTGCGCTTCCTCGCCGGTTTCCTGCGCGCGCTTCTTCTCGTCGTCGGGAATGAAGCGGTCGGCGTAGACGACGGTGGTGCCGCGCTCGCCCTTGCGGACATGGCCGCCGAGTGAGAGCGCCTGGCGGAACGTCAGCCAGCACTGCAGCGGGAAGCCATGCTCGATCACCGCGCCCCACAGGATCAGCACGTTGATCCCCGAATACTGCCGGCCGGTTGCCGCGTTGGCTGGCATGGCGAGCGGCGCTTTCGCCCCGGCCGTGCCCCAGGGTTGGACCCAGGGCACGCGGCCGGCCTCCAGCTCGGCGATGATCTTGTTGGTGATGTCGTCATAGAGGCTCGCCCGGTCGGCGCCGGCACGAACGTTGCGGTTATGTCTGGACATCGCGGTTCTCCGCGACGGGCGCCGGAGGCCTCTCCTCCAGCCCTCAACCCGTCACGGCGAACCCGGTCCGCACTCTCACTCTCTAGGGGCGTTGCGGGGGTGTCCCCGCAGAAGGGGTCGGCCGAGACCTTGGCTCGGCCGCAGGGGAAGGCCTTCCCCTCCACTCACTTGGATCACGTCTCTATCACTTCCAATCTGCGGGGCGGTGACTTCCCAATCACTATGCGTCGCATCTCCGATTTTCCAAGGACGAGCAGGCTACCAAAGGCAGGAGGGAGGTGATACAAAACCTCGTAGTATAGGAGCCATATTACGAGTATTTGTATCAATGCCTCACACCGGTTCCCAGCGGCAAGCCGCCAAGGCCCTTCTTCAGGAGCGAGGAATCGTGCGCCTAGCCGAACTGCGCACCGCCGGCATAACAGCCGCCACGATGAGCCGTATGGAAAGGGACGGCGAAGTGCTGCGGCTGGCCCGGGGACTATATCAACTCCCCGATGCAGCGCTGGACGCAAGCCATAACCTGGCCGAAGCCGCCAAGCGCGTACCCAAGGGCGTCGTCTGTCTGGTTTCGGCGCTCGCCTTCCACGGCCTTACCGATCAGCTTCCGAGGAAAGTCTGGCTCGCGATCGGTCAGAAGGACTGGGCACCCAAACCAGACAGTTCGTCCATTCGGATCGTCCGTTTCACGGAGAGCCTGCTCACCGAAGATGTGGAGACGCACATCATCGAAAGCGTGCCGGTGAAGGTCTTCAGCGTCGCCAAGACCATCGCAGATTGCTTCCGGCATCGCAGCAAAATCGGCCAGACAGTCGCCATCGAGGGGCTTCAGGAAGCGCTGCGTCAGCGCAAGGCCACGCCGGGGGAAATTGCCCGCCAAGCTGAACGCGGGGGCGTATCCACCGTGATCCGGCCCTATCTCGAAGCGCTGACTGCGAATGGCTAAGGAGCTCAAGAATATCGACGCGTCAGTACGCGCGCGCCTCTTGAGCCTCTCCAAGGCGAGTGGCCAAAGCTTCGAACTGGTCCTCATCCGATTCGCGCTGGAGCGGCTGCTCTTCCGGCTTGGTCGATCGTCTCATGCAGACCGTTTCGTGCTGAAGGGTGCGATGCTGCTCATGAGCTGGTTCGACGATCCGCACCGCGGCACGCGCGATCTCGACTTGCTTGGTTTCGGGGACCCAGACCCCGAACCGATGCTCGCAGCATTCCGGGAAATCCTCACCATCGATGCCAACGATGGCGTGACCTTCGACGCCGACGCGCTCCGGGTCGATCGCATCCGTGAAGAGCTGGAATATGGCGGTCTGAGACTCAGAACCACGGCTTCGATCAGCGGAGCTCGGGTCAATCTGGTGATCGACATCGGCTTCGGCGACACCTTGGAGCCGGGTGCTGAGATGCTGGAATACCCGACGTTGCTCGACTTTCCGGCGCCTCGCCTTCGCGCCTATGCCCGCGAGACCGTCATCGCCGAGAAATTCCAGGCGATGGTGGCGCTCGGCCGTACCAACAGCCGGATGAAGGACTTCTACGACATCTGGATTCTGAGCCGGTCGTTCCCATTCGACGGCGATCGCCTGCCACGCGCCATCGCGGCTACTTTTACCCGCCGTGAAACACCGATCCCGATAGAGTTGCCAGACGCGCTGACGCCGGCTTTCGCCGTAGATCAACAAAAGCAGCGGCAATGGCGGGCATTCGTTGAAGACGTTGCTCTCGACCCCGGGGATCTGGCAGCAGTGATCCGGGATATTGCAGACTTCCTGATGCCGCATGCCATGACCGCCGCACGGATAAATCAATGAGCAAACTTTGGACCATGGCCACAGTAAGCCGGAGACGTAACAGCGAACAAAACGCCGTCTCTCGCACGTGGCCACCAACATATCGAGCGGGAGGTTTCCTCGATGGCCGGTCCATCTGAAACAACGGTCAGGCGGCTCTTCGCCCTGTCGGGAAACCTCTGCGCCTTTCCGGATTGTTCGCTGCGCATCGTCGAACCCGATGGGACCATTACGGGAGAAATCTGTCATATCCGCGCGCATCGTAAGGGCGGTCCCCGGTACCATGCCATGCAGACGGAGGAGGAGCGTCACGGCTTTGGCAATCTCGTGCTCCTCTGCCGCCGCCACCACAAACTCGTTGATGCCCAACCCAATGTGTATTCGGCGGAATCATTGCTGGAAATCAAGGTCCTCCGCGAACGGGAGATGGGCCGGCCCGAGCAACCCGCCGACGGCTTCTACGCCAAGATTCTCCTCAATGACCTTCGGCGGATCACGGTGAAAAACGATGGCGGCAATGTCGCAATCGATAGCCCAGGAGCGATACAGGCTCAAACCATCAACGTGAAAACTATCCGGAAGACGGTGAAGATCAACGCACCGCCAGGCACTATCGGGGCCGATCAGAACGCGAGCAGGTACATTCAGTATCTCATCAACCGTTACAATGAATTCGCCAGTGCGGACAAAACGCGTGCGTTAAAATTCAGCTTCGGCGCGATTTCTAAAAATATAGAGAGCAATTTCGGCTCGCCCTGGAGACTCCTTCCGATAGAACAATTCTCTTCCTTATGTGAATACCTTCAGCGGCGCATCAGCAAGACACGCGTAGCAAAGCTGAACACGGCCAAAAGCCACCGTTCGTTTTCCACTTTTGAGGAATTCACCTGCGGTAAAGCGGTTTGAATCGCACCGACGCTTTAGAAGGGCGCGATCCGGCCCTGAGGCTCGGCCAATAATACGGCCAAGGGTGTGCGCTCATCCCTGAATGCGGCGGGCTGCGGAAACGGAAGCTAGGCGTAAGGCGGTTTTACGAACTCACGAACCTCAGACGGGGCGAAAAATGCCTGGAGGGCGCGCTTGAGGCGCTCGCCATTCCGAACGTCGCATTCCCAGACAACGAGCACGCGATAGCCTTGCGCTTCTAGAGCTGCGATCTTTTCGGCATCGCGGGCCTGGTTTCGGGCGAGCTTCTCGCCCCAGTAGCTGGTATTCGATTTCGGTGACGACGCAAGCCGGCAGCCTGTGTGGGAGTGCCAGAAGCACCCATGGACAAAGATCGCCCACTTGCGGCTTTTGTTCGCGAGGTCCGGCTTGCCTGGGAGGTCGACGACATGGTTGCGGAAACGTAGGCCAAGGGCTTGTACGGCCGATCGGGTCAGCACTTCCGGCTTCGTATTCTTTGAGCGGATGCGCGCCATCATCTGGGAGCGCGTAAGTGGTTCACGCTTCCGGCGCGGTGGTATCTTTGCGACCGGTGATGACTTGGACTTGGGCACCTAGCTTTCCTGTCACGACAATTGATTTGCGCTCGCAGGCGTCGCGCCCGTCACTACGCCGGGTAGATCGTCCACCGCGAAGACGCAGGTCGACGGGTCTGCGCGGAGCCGGCCGTCGGGCTTCAGCTTAGCGGAGACGATTCTCCAGCGCGCGTCCTTTGGCGACGCGGTCAGATCACCGTGAATGCTCCGGCGCAAAACGAGCGGCTGTATTTCTGGCGGCATGAATGGCTGATGGATAGAGAGATACGCAGTGTAGAGGTCTCCGTCCTGACCCAGCTCGATCCGGTCCAGCACGCCCGCCGCCGCGGTCTCTGTGAGGCCGTTTGAACCGGCCGTTGCGAGCCACGGCCAGAATGCTGGGCAGAGCGCTTGGAAGGGGCATGCGGTGCATGCCTCCTCTCCGGGCCGAGCAAGCGCTTCTGGCGGAGCAGCTGCAGCAAGAGCCCGATTCAAGCTGTCGAGCGCGGCAAGTGCGTCTCTGGCTTCTGCCCCGCAGACTGCGGGATCGAGCGGCACATCCATGGTCTGGCCTGATGCGGCGACAATGCGGCCTTGCGCCGGCCACCGCCCCAGCGCTTCGGCGATGATAGCTGCGTAGAGTCGAAGCTGTCGGCGGAAGCCTTCAAGCACGGCCCCCGCTCCGCGCCAGGCCGGATCAGGAATCGAGGACTTGTATTCTGTAAGGACACGGCCATCGAAACGGTCCGGGCGGCCGGCAAGCCGGCCTCCTCGCGCTAGAAGCAGTCGTTCGGCAGACACACTGCCGCTGCGCGGCGCCTTGCGCTGGCTGCCGGTATTCGCTGCGACGATACCCTGCGCCGACGAGAGCGCCCGCTGCCGGACAAGAAAATAGCCCGGCCAGCGGTCGGGCGCCGCGTAGCGCGCGTCGAGCGGATGCGATCTCGCCGCCGCAGCTGCCTCATCGACCGCCGCCTTCCAGACCTGCTCCGTGGTTGCGGCTGTTGCACCGGGCTGTGCAGCCGCTTCCGCGACCTTGTGGAATGCCGTTCCTAGCCACGCGCGTGGATCATGCAGGACGAAGCTCTCCGCAGCCCGCGATGCGGCGAAGGCACCACGGAGCGCGCACAAGCGCATGTGAGACCATAAGGTCGGGCCGGTGCGGTCGAGGGGCGTGAGGACGATCCGGCGGTGCATGCTAGACCGGCCGCCGCAAAGCCTCGAAAACAGAAATGAAGCTTCGCTGCGGATCGACCCTGAGACCGTGGTTTCGCTCGGCATCATCCCAGGCGGACGCGAGTTCAGGACCCACCGCGGTTCTGTCGGTGAGCCACAGCGGGTGGGTGATGATGACCGCCTCTCTGCCGTCTGTCAGGGCAGGCAGGCTGCCGAACAGCGTGCGGCTGAAGCCCGGCCGCGCCGCCTCGAGCGTGACAGCCGCAAGATCCGCAACGCGGCTCCATCTTGGGGACGATAGCAGGAGCGGAACGGACGGATCGAGCGCGAGCTGCGCCATGTCGATCGCGAGCCGCCAGTCGAGCAGATTATGGTAGGCGAGGTTGCTGTAGCTGCGCAGACAGTCGGGACAGGATGTGTCGCAGACGTCCGCGTGAGAGTGGGCAGCCAGCCGGTCATGAAATTCGCGCGGCGTCGGCTGCGCGATCATCTCCAGCAGTTCCTGCATGGCTGCCGGTGTGCCGAGGTGGGTGGCGTAGCCTGCGCCATTCTCGAGCGTGTCGGAGAGGAAGACCTGGCCGACAACAGTGCCGAGCGCGGGGTCTTCCTGGCTGCGGATGCCCGCCTTCAGCTCATAGTCCTGGATATCGAGATAGACGGCCGCAGCGCGGCGCAGCATGAAGGCCAGCGAATAGAGCGCCGCCCGCCCCTGCGGTGTCCGGGGATCGGCGCCACGCCCAGGGCCATAGTCGCGGATGCCCAGCAGCATCATGTCGGTTTCGGTGATCGCTGCTAGCGCGCAAGGCACCACGGGAGCAGTCGGCGGGAGCGGCGGCGCCGGCCGCCGTCCGACCGATGCAGCCCACTTCTCCTCTGCGGCATTGGCCGCGGCGACGTCGATCATCGCCTCGCTGCCGAAGCGGCGCTCCTGTGAAAAACGGAAAAGCCTGCCGGCATTGTCATTGACGACGTGAAGCCGTCCCTGGCCAGCGCCGACATCGAAATTCAGGTGCGGCGTGATGGGAAAGGCTGGCCTGCCGACCTTCGGCCGCGCGGCACGAGGGACGAAATCGAACACACCATCATAGTCGCGCGCCTTGGTGAAATAGCTGACGAAGCCTTTTGGCTGGCGCAGGTCCATCGGGTGGTAGTCGCGTTCGTCCGGCCCCGTCGGTGATGCGCAGACTGGACAGGCTGGGACGTCGGGGGTCACCGTCTCGACATGCTGGCAGTTGCCGCAAAGTCCGATGCGGACCGATGGACCGAGCGGGTTGCTGTCTTCGACAGCGCGAGGTCCCTGGGGCCGATAGTGCGCGACGCCGATGGCGGTGTGGATAGTCCGCTCCTTCACGGTCTCGGCGCCGGGGGCGAACATGCTGACCGCGAGTTCGAGATCGCGGTCGACGACCTGGCGGGGCGGCCAGTTCGCGGGCTGCTTGTGGTAGAGCAGGCGTGCACGGGTCGGGAACCCGAACATCGGAAGGATGCCGCGATTGGCGAGCCGCTCGCTCAGGCCGATCTGGATAAGGCTCTGATCCTGGGTCGCAGCCGTGATTTCGGGCACGAGCCTGGTGGTGATCCAGCCGATCGCGGCCGTCCGCTGGGCGGCGTCGTCGGCGAGACGCGTGCCGACCAGGAGCGCATCGCAGGTGCCTGCGATGGCAGCATGATGCCGGCCGATCCATTCCTGGATGATGTCGGCGACGGTCGTGCCCGTATAGCCGGCAGGCGGATTGGGCGGCGGCTGAGTCCACGCGTCGGCCGTGCCGAACTCGCCATGCACGCTGTCTCCTGCCGTGCCCGGGAATAGACTGAGCTCGGAGAAGACCCTGCGCAGCACTTCCTTCGCAAAAACACGCAGGAGGATCTGCGGCCTGTTGGTATCGACATATGGCGGAGGCGGTGGATCGGCCGTGATCCGCTCGGGCCGCTGGAAATAATAGTCGTCGTGACTGCGGCCGCGGCAAAGCGTCAGCGCCAGTGAAAGCGGTGCGCCGCGGCGTCCTGCGCGTCCGACGCGCTGCTGGTAGTTGAAGCGCATCGGCGGCATGTTGGCCATCATCACGGCAAGCAGCGATCCGATGTCGACGCCGGCCTCCATGGTGGTGGTCACGCTTAGCAGGTCAATATTGTCGGTGAGCGGCACTTCAGCACCGACCGTGATGTTCTGGAAGAGGCGCTGGCGGTCGCGTGCCAGCAGCTTGTCCGTCTGGCCGGTGAGCTCGGCGCAATTGAGCCGGAAGATGGGGCCGGCGCTCACAGCCAGCCAGCGGTAGTAGTCGGCCTCCTGGCCGGCGTCATCGATCCCGATGCGCAGCGGCGTGCCGAGCCGGTTGTGGCAGCCGCTGCAGATTCCGCCGCTTGCATGCAGATGGATGCGCGAACAGCGGCCGCATTCATAATAGGTCTCGCCGGCATCGGCGGCGAACAGGCCGCGGAAGAGCAGCAGCCCCTGATCGAACACGCCCGCCGATGTCAGGAGATCGGTGACGTCGCGCTCGAAGTCGGCCGGAACGAGCCCATTCAAGGCGGCGACGGCTTCGAGATAATCGCGCGCATATTTCGGGAGGCGCGGGTCATCGACGGTCGCGCGATGAGTGTCGATGCGGCGCCGCTTGCCGAGCATGCGGATGCAGCTGTCTGCGGCTTCGCGGATGACTGCGGAAGTGCCGACGGGCCGCATGCGGTCGAACGTGACATAGCCGAGCTTCAGGGATTCGAGGTCGCGCCGGCCGCCGGAGAACAGCGTCTCGGCGACGGCTTCGCGTGCCGCAACCTGGATGCGCGTGCGGTGTGCCTGCTCCTCGCCTGAAAGCGCCGGCCTGTAGTCCGGCGGAGAGCGGGTCCAGTCGAAAAGCCGCTGCCATTCGCCCTGGTGCTCGTCGAGGTCAGTCCACATGACGCTGCGGTCGACACCGCCGGGGTTCATGCCGGTGGTGAGCAGGCGGCGTGCGGCCTCCTCCTCGAGGTCGGTGACGCGCGAGAGCCCTGCACGGGCCCGCGCAAGAACCTGGGCCGCGAGCTGCTCCATCGTCAGGCCGCCGACTGCCGACGGCAAGGTGCGCAAAGTCGGGTGCTGCGCCGAGTGGATGGCTTGTGCTTCCGTCTGCCGCGAAACGGCGAACCGCCCGGCGAGCGTGGTTTCTTCAGGATTCAGGGCGGCACCCTGGACCTGCCGCTCGAAGAGAAGCACCGCGCGCGTGCTCTCGGTCATGCCATCGACCAGCGCCTGGCGCAGCCCGTCGAGCCAGTGGGACTTGGCGACGCCGACGGCGAGCTTGGCAGCGTCCTGCCGGCTGTCGGAAAAGAGGACGAGCTTGCGGCGCACATCTTCCGGCGGCGGACCGGCAGCCGGCTGCGGTGGTGCGATCTCGCGCAGCAGTGAATCGGAGAGCACTTGCGCGACCTTCTGGAAGCCGGTGCGCTGCGTGCGGATGGGCGCGGAGCTGGCCATTCCGCTCCAGTTGGCTTCGCACTGGGGGCAAACCGATGGACGCTCGTTGCGGGCGCTCGGGACGGCCGCACGCGGCGGCACGGGATTCTGGTGAAGATCGGCGACATGGTAGATCCAGCCCGTCGCGTCGGTGCTCCGCCGCGCAACCTGGATCTCGCCTGTGCGGTGGTCGAAGACGGCCATGCGCCACCTGCGCGTGACGCCCTCCTGGACCCAGCTGTCCCGCTGCGGCTGCCGGAGCGTGCCGTCCGGCAGCCGCGCGGGCCAGTAGATGGCGTAGTTGTCGTAGTCGCGATCGTTGGCCGAATGGTCTGGTGCCTTTTCGATGTTGGGATCGTCGGGGACCAGCGACCAGACATTCTGCTGCAGCGTGCGGCGGTAGCCGCCCAGAAAGATGTCGCCGCAGGGCTCGCAGTAGAGCATCTCGAGGACGCGCGATCCGCATGCGCAGGTGGTCGTCGGGCGGTCGAAGAGCCGGCCGACCGGAATGGCAGCGTCGGTCCAGGACGCCTCGCTGCATTGCGGATTGCTGCACGCCCAGACGCCCTGGACATTTCGGAAGAAAAGATGGACACGGATCGGCAGTAGCGGCGCGGCACTTGGCGATTGCGCGGGCGCCATGGCTGCGACGAGCCCCGTCGCGGCCGCCGTCGCATCCTCCCGCGCGTCATCGGGAAAGAGCGTGGCGCCGAGCGCGCCGATGGTCCGGGGTACGACCGTTGGATTCTCGTCCGTGCCGCCATTGCATGCGGCTCGCACGGCATCCGGCACGCCGGCGTCCGCCAGCACGGTGCCCAGCTGCTGCGCTTCGGGCAGGCTGGCGTCGGGCGCCGGCAGGCCGGCTGCGGCCGCGAACGCACTGGCCGCAGCTGAGAGACTGGTCCCGCCGCCATTGGCGATCTGATGTCCAAGGTCCGTAAGCGGAGCGGCGAGGTGGCGCAGACGGTTCGCCGCACCGGGAGACAGCGGGAGCGCACCGCCTCTGATCAGGTCGAACGGGCGCGACCGGCCGAAAAATTGCTGCAGATAGTCCTGCGCCCGGGCTTCGTCTTCGCCGAGCGATGCGCTGGAGGCCAGGATGCGCAGTTGCGGATGATCGGGATCGAGGCCGAGACGGTCGTAGAGGACGCGAAGGATGTAGCCAACCTCGGTCCCCGGCGTGCCGCGATAGGTATGCAGCTCGTCGATCACGAGATGGAAGATGTTGGCGGGATCTGCCTCTAGCCATTGGCGGGTCTGGTCGAAGATGGGAACTTCGACGTCCCGCATCAGCATGATGTTCAGCATGCTGTAGTTGGTGATGAGGACGTCAGGCGGTGCATCCTGCATATCCCAGCGGCTCCACGCCTCGCCGCCATCGAAGCGGGGGAAGAAGCGCTCGGCGTCGGTTCCGGCGACGCGCGCGGCCATGCTGCTCAGCCGCTGCAGTTCGGTGCGCAGCTCGCCTTCCGCGCCATCGCGGTCCGGCCGTCCCGAAACCGGTGTCCAGCCCGTATAGCGCCCGAACCAGAAGCGGTTGCCCGGGCGGTTTGCGCCGAGCCAGGCGCGCACCTGATCGCCGTCGAGGGCCAGGCGCAGTCTCGCCATCTGGTCTTCGGCGAGTGCGTTGAGCGGATAGAGAACGAGCGCGCGCATGGCCGGCAGCCGGCCTCCCTGCTCGTGCGCACGCTGGGAGATCCGCGGATGGTAGCGCCGGTTTCCAGAGCCCAGGGGCGGCGGCATGGTCCACCAGTCGTTGCGCGGCGCTGGAGCAAGCGCGGGCCAGGAGGCGGATTCTCTGATGAGTGCGGCAAGGACGGGGAGATAGATGGATTCGGTCTTGCCCGATCCTGTGCCGGTGAGGATGACCGAGTCAGCGCCGCGCAGGACGCTCGAACGCAGCATCTCCACCTGATGTGCGTACAGCTCGATCGGAACGGCGCCGCGCGGCAGGTACAGGCCCCGTTCGGCAATGCCTGCGAGGTCGCCTACGGCTGCGGCTGTCCAGCCCGCAGCCGCTCCAAGTACGCTCGTCACAGCGGAGCGCACGTCATGGCCGCTGCCGGCGTATGGCGGCTGCGGCTCTACAAGCGGCTCGCGATAGAGTACGCCGTCGCGGTCGAGCAGCTGCCGGCGGGATCGGACCAATTCGTCAAAGCGCAGGTCGAAGGGGCTGTCGAAATAGCGCAGATATGCGCCTTTCAGGTTCTGAAAGGTCAGGATTGGATCGCTCATGCGTGTTTCAGCCCCGTAATGGCCAGCGTCAGCCTCAAGATTTCTGGAGGGACGCCGGCAAAGGAGATCCGCCGGCTCGCAGCATCGTACCTCGGAAGAAAGCCGGTGCAGAGGGCAAGAGCCCGCGCGATGGGCGCAGGTGGATAGAGCTGACCGGGCAGATCGAGCGTGCCCGTGCTGGCCGTCCAGGAGGCAGCCTTGAGCTTTGCGGCAGCGGCGAGCCGGCCCGCGCGGTCATCGATATAGGCGCATTCGGAGACGTCCGTCTTAAGCAGGCTCACCCAGTCCCAATCGCGCTTGATGCGGAAGAAGCCGGACCGGGCAGCGGTCGCCTCTGGGAGGGTGGAGTCGATCCAGCCGATCCGCGACCGGGAGAAGCGGCGCACGGTCTCGACGCGTCCGGCCACCATCGGACAGGGCGTGCGCGGCCAGTCCCGGATGGCCGGTGTGCAGGCGAGCAGCGTTAGCGCCGCGTCGTGCTGCAGCGGAATGCCGGCGGCAGACGCAGTGGCGGCGAGCTCGCTGTTTGAACCGGCAATCACGCGTATCACCGAAGGCCGCGCGGCCGCGGCCTGCGTGTCGAGCTGTACGCCAGCGCTTGCACATGCGCTGGCCAGCGATGCGAGAACGCCGGGAGTCCGGGCGCCGCACAGCACCGCAGAGGCGCCGCCGTCTGGCCTTTCCGGCAGCGTCGCGAGGACGGGCGGCGCAATCTTCCAGTTCGCGCCGGGCAGCAGTTCGATATGCCCGAGCGTGGCCAGGTCATCCACGGTGCGGCGGATCGCGCCCGCATCGACGAGGTCGGAGGCGATGTCGCCGACCCGGCCGGACCGGCGGAAGGACATCCATTCGAGCAGGCGGTCGGTCATGGGCGCGGCCTCCTGTTCCTGAGCCGGCGGGCGCGCTCCTTGGCCTTCCGCCAGGCATCCTCGCCGGGTGCATCGGCCTGGACGAGAGGCAGGCGCCGTGCGGCTGCGCTCCGCACAATCGCGACCCATTCCGCGTCGTGCCGCCGGGATGGGCTCTGCGCGGGCGCGAGGCCGAGCCAGACGACGCGGCCTTGCGACCGGCGGGGACCGGTCGCCGAAAGCAGGAATGCGGGCGGTTCGGCCACGAGGCCGACCGAGACCGCAGCATCGGCGCGCCGGCGGAGCGGCGTTGCGCCTGCTCTGGCACCAAGAGCGACGAGTGTTGGCTGGGTCTCGGCGGCGAATACTATTTCGTCGGCCGGCCCCCGGATGCGCGCACCGCAGATTCTCGCTCGGGCCCAAGGCTCCCCCGCGCCATTGAAGAATCGCTGGGGATGGGCATCCCAGAAGTCCCAGCCTCCGGACAGCCAGGGATCGGCGGCAATCTCGTAGGAGACAGAAGGCCCGGGGACGATGTCGACCATGTGCTGGCCGGGCCTGTCCCATCCAGGCGCAGTCCAGGCGCCGTCGGACGAGAGCTCCGCCGGCATGCCGCCAATCGTGACTGACGCAACGCCCGGCGCTGGCGTGATGATGATGCGCGGAGGATGGCCGGCGGCGTAGACACGGGCGCGGACCGCGAGGCCTCCATTAAAACTGATCTCCAGCCCCTCACCTGGGTCCATCGTCCGGAACCCTGAGGGCAGCGGCGGCGCAGCGGCGTGGACTGGGGTGTAGCCCGACAGCACGAGCCAGCCGTCGGGGATGCCCTGCCAATGCTCGTGAGTCTGGAGTTCGGGGGAGCCCGTCGCAGCCGCAGCCAGGCGGACGGCCTCTGCATCGCTGGACCGGCAGATCAGCGTATGCGCGGTGCTCGCCCTTGCCGCGCTTGTTGAGATCAGCTCGGGTTCGTTCGGATCTTGCGCGAAGATATGGACCTGCCGCGCGCTGCGGAGCCATTGGAATCCGTCGGCGCTCGTGAGACGCAGCTCCCCCTCGAGGAGCTCGCTCGTCCACGGCAGGTCCAGATCGTCGTAGCGCTGCTCGTCATAGGCTTCGACCGCATCGCCGCCGGCTTCGAGAACCGTTACGCGTGCTGGAAAGCCATCCGGACGTGTCAGTACAACGGATAGCCGCGCTACGCGGCGGATCGGATGGAGCGACAGACGCAGCCTGGCTTCGGCCGGTGGACGGGCAGAGAGTCCCGGAGTGGGCGCGACTGTCTGCGACAGCGCGGCGGCCGTGACCGCCCGGCGTTTTCCTCTGCGGTCGCGATGGACAGTGGGCTGCCTGGGCCGGATCGCTGGGCCGGCGGGAGCTTCCGGCGCAGGGGGGAGAGCTGGATCGGGACCGGGTTCCGGCTCCACCTCCACGGTGTCCTCGGGCCTGGCCTCGTCCGCTGACGGTGATAGCAAGCCAGCCGTATCGGCGTCTGGCTCTGCGCAGGGCAACGTCTGCTGGTGAGCGTCAGGCTGATCCCCGATGCCTTCTTGTGGCGCGTCGTCCTGACCGTCCGCTTCGGCCGGATCGGCGTCGCCAGGCGCGTCGGGTATGCCGGATGAAGGCGGTAGCGGCTCCGCACCATCCTGATGCGCAGTGACGCTGGCCTCTTGCGCGACGGTGCCACCGGTCGCAGTTTCTGCGGCCTGACTTGCTGTCTCCAGAACCGGCGCGCCACTGTCAGCCGGCTGCAGGATTGGCTCGGGACCGTTCGGCTCGTCGCCATCGTGCGGCGATACTGGCCCCGCTTCGTCCTTGGCCGGCGGGGGCGGTGGCGGTGGGATGGGAAGGCTAGGCCCGGGCGGCTGGGATGCTACTTCCGGCGCGTCGCTTTGCGCCGGCGCCTCGTCCTCACCCGGAGCTTCGGTCGGGTGGGCGGCTGCGGCCGGGCCAGCGAGCGCGGGTCCTGCGGGGATAGCTGCCGAGGCTCCAGCCGGACTGTCCAGCGCCGTCTTAACAGAGGGGCCCGGGCGCAGGCTCCCGCTGTCCACGTCGGGATCGCTGCGAGTCACCTCGGGGGCGGAGACCCGCAACGTGGCGGCAGCCGTGCGGGGCACCGTCTCGAAGCTACTGGTCCGCGAACGCCGCCGCCACTCCCAAAGACCGGCCATGATGGCCAGTGCGGCGATCAGCCCGGCGACAGCGAGAAAGCCTGTTCCCTCCATGGCGGCGCTATCCGCTTGCCTTGCGGGGTATCTGGTCCAGCAGGCCTGAAACGGCACGCGCGACCGCCCGTCCCATGAGCGGGGGAACCGCGTTGCCGACCTGCTTTAGCTGCTGCCACTCGCTGCCGTAGAAGACGAAACCGTCGTGGAACGACTGAAGCCGCGCCGCTTCGCGGACCGTGATCCAGCGGTCATGTGTCGGATGGATCCACTCGGACAGGTCCCGATGCATCTGCGCGAGGATGGTGTAGGAAGGCTTCTCAGGATCCAGGCGGCGCCATTTGTGCCCGCGCGTGCCGTTCCACAGCGCGGTCGGAAGGGAATCCCCGCGGGCGCCAGGACGAATGGCGGCGATGATCTTCTTGCGGCGGGCTTCGATGCCTTTCGTATGGTGGTTGTGAAGCGCGTCTTCGGCCAGACCCGTCCGCTTTCGCTCAGAGGTCAGCAGCTCATGGTCCCAGTCCAGACGCATGAGCTTCTGGAAGTCGGAGTAGCGCCCGCCGGGCTTTTTTGGATAGGGGAGCGGCGCATTGTCGTCCGACACGGTTTTGGGAAGATCGGACAGCGCTTCGCGGACCGTGACGATCGTGTCGGACTTCTCCCGCTCGACCAGCGCTTTGATGGCTTCTTCGAAACTCCCGGCGAACGGCAGCCTGTCACGGATTCCGAAGATGAAGACGCGGCGCCGGTGCTGCGGAACCCCGAAGTCTGAGGCGATGGCCGGCAGGATCGCCGTTCGCGAATATCCTGCTTCCCGGAATGCATCGAGGATTCGCGCTTTGAAGTGGCCATTCTTCATGGCCACCATGTTCGGGACGTTCTCCATCACGAAGGCGCGAGGCCGAAGAAGCCGGACAACGCGGACGAATTCTTCGTAGAGGCGGTTCCGGGGGTCGGCGAGATTGCGCGGACCAATCTGGCTGAAGCCCTGGCAAGGCGGCCCGCCATAAACCACGTCGATCTTGCGGGCAGTCAACTCGCGCAGGCTTGGCACGCCAGGCTGCTCATCCTCCAGAAAGCGGGCGATATCGCCCTTGAACAGTGCGACTTCGGAGAAATTGGCAGCATGGGTTAGGCACGCCTGCGCATCCGACTCGACGGCACAAACGACATCCCATCCTGCGAGGCGCACGCCCTCGCAGAATCCGCCTGCACCGCTGAAGAGCGACACGGCCGTCAGAGTCATGTTAAGCTGCCTGCCGGCATCGGATGTTGCCGCTGCCACCACTGCTTCGGTATCGTGGAAATTCGATATGCCCCATAGTCCCCCCCGTCACGGCTGCGGTTCGATCCACGTCCCGCAGATTCCCTCATATTGAGCGCGCGTGGACCCAGACGCACCAAACGCCGGCAGAGTCGGCGCATTTTCCGAGGCGATGAATCCCGTGTGTGGCGGCCCTAGGCGCTCGTTTCGCGAACAGTATAGGCGAAAGAAGTTTATGTTCTCTAGCCCACACGCTACAGTAGCGCCAGCGGTCTGAATCGGCTTTGCAAGCCTAGTCCTGCTGGATCGCAGGGCAGCGAGAGCGCCCCGTTCCGGTGCCGCTCCAGCAAGCTGGAGCCCTCTTGATGCGCGCCTTGCACGCGCGCCGTCTCGGGCGTCCATACTCCGTGCGTTCCAATGGTGAAGCGCCGAGTGCGACCCCTTCGTCATCGAAACCGCGGAGTCCATCGCTCGACGAGATCGTCCTCGTCTTCTTCATCGTCGCCTTCCTCTTCGCGGCTGATCGCGCCAGAGGAAAGGACGGTCAGGACCTTGCCGTATCCGCCAAGGCCGACCGACTCCTCGGAGACGGACGCCTTCGTGGTTCCGCCCAGCCAGTCGCGTACGTCCGCCTCGTCGGCCACAGTTGCGCCGGCGCGCACCTGGTCCGGGTCATCCGCGAGCCGCGCGGTGACCGTGCCGATGGGAAGCTTCGTTCCTTTTCTCAGCCATGAGAGTTTCGGCAGGGTCTTCATCGCGTCCGACATGAAGCAATAGTCGATGACGCCGCCGGTGCTGACGATGATCGCGACGGCGGCGCGGGTCAGTTCGGCATAGCGGATCGCGGTCGCGGTGCGCGAGGTGACGCAGCGGGCGGCAAGGGCATCCACGGCGGCGAGGCCCGGCTCGTAATTTTCCATCTCCATGCGGAAGGGCGTTTCAGGCATAAGCAGGCCGGCGGCGAAGTGATCCGCCTCCAGCTCATAAGGGTCTGCCGTGACGAAGCCGGCGCGCGAGACATGCACGCCCGTCTTCAGAAGCTGGTCGATATGGCCTTCGAGGAAATAATGCCCCAGCTCGTGGCTCACGCTGAAACGCTGAAAGCCTTCGTTGGGGATATGCGTTGCGTAGACGATGCCGAAGCTGTTGCCATGGCGCAGCAACATGCCCGATACGCCGTCATGCGCTTCGGGCTTGCCCTCGACCGTGATGTCGCGCCCGGCAGCGAGGGCGAACGGATCGACCGGCAGGCTCGTGATACCCTCCTCTCTAAGCAAGGCCTCGGCGCCGCGCCGCGCGATCATGAGGCGGAACGGCCGGCTCATGATCCCTTGTCCTTCTTGCTGCGCTCCGCGAGCATCTTCAGGAAGTCTTTCGCGATCTCCCGGTCGTTGCCGCTCAGTTTCGCCACGTCGCGGAACAGAGGATCGCCGGCCTCGGCAAGTTCGGGGTCATCGACGCGGCCCAGCAGGTAGTCCGTGGTAATCTCCAGCGCGATGGCGAGCTTGCGCAGTGAGTCGAAGGACGGCTTGCGCGTGCCGGCCTCGAAATGAGCGACCGTGGTTGCGGGCATTTTCGCGCGTTCCGCCAGTTGCTCTTGTTTGTAGCCCCTCATCTCGCGCGCCTCCCGCAGGCGCTGGCGGAAAATGTCCGAGGGGGATGGCTCTTCGTTCATGTCGTCTCCGGCAAGTGCGACTTGACGGGTTTTTTCCCCGTTCTATATAATGCGAGTCAAGTTTCTCATGTCGCCCCCGACATGTGCAAGCAAAACCCTCACCGGCCGGGCGACTGGCCGCGGCAGCGCCAAGGAGCGACGCCATGAACGAGCATGTGAACCCTTTCCGGCAGACCGATGCCCTCGACGAAGTGCTGCTCGACGTCGCGGCGCTGATCGAACTGAGTCCCCGCGACCGCCGCGTCGCGGACAACCGCTACCGCCTTCTCAAGCAGCATCTGGAGCGCAAGGGCAGCCCGCTGGCGCCGTATCTCGTAGACGGCGTCAGCCTGATCTACGCGCAGGGCTCGATCGCCACCAGCACGACGATCGTCAGCGGCACCGATGACGACCGGTTCGACGTTGACGCAATCGTCGAGATCGACGTGCCGGCGCATTGGGACAACGACCGGGCGCTCGATCTTCTTGAGGAGTCGCTGCAGGGCTTCCCCGGCGTCGTGAAGATCGTGCGCTGCACGCGCTGCGTCCAGCTTCAGTTCGCCTTCATGCATATGGACGTGACCATCATGGACCGCCGCGCCCGCATCGCGGTCGAGCGGGCGGGGGAGATTTTCCACTCGCCCGACAAGGGCGAATCGTCCCGCGTGCCGTCCAACCCGTGGGGCTTCACGTCGTGGTTCCGCCGCACGGTCGGCATCGGGCAGGAGGCGTTCAAGGAAATCCTGCGCCGCCACCGCGGCGCCGCGGGGCGGGACCGGCTGCCGCTCCTCAACGAGCGCGAGCGGCTCGTCGTCGCCAAGGCCGACCAGGTCGATCTGCCGCCGATGATCCCGAGTGCCATCGACGCGCAGGAGGCCGTCGCGCTCAAGCTTTTGAAGCGTTTCCTCAACCTGCGCTATGAGGGCCTGCCGGTGAAGCGGCCGCCCTCGATCTACCTGACCAAGCGGGCCGGGGATGTTGGTTACGTCCCGCAGGGTCTCACGGCGCAGCTTTTCGCGCTCGCCGATTCAACGGCCAAGATCATGCGCGGCCACATCGCCGCCGGGACGCGCCCCCGCGAACTCAATCCTTCCTATCATCCCGACCGCATCAACGACCGCTGGCCGGCTGACGGCGCGGTGGGCATCAAGGACATGAAGATGTTCGCCGAGCATCTTGAATATCTCTGCGACCGCCTCGAGCAGATGGCGATCGCGCCGCTCGACGACATGGCCAAGGTCATCGACGAGCTGTTCGGCGAGCGCGTTGGCAAGGCGCAGCGCGAAGCGATGGCCGCCCGCTACGACCGCCGCCAGGAGCCGGGCCGGCTCTTCGCGGTGCCGCGCAGTGGCGCCATCGCCGCCCCGGCCATTGTGCCCGCGCCGCAGACCTACCGCGAGGTCCCGCGTCATAATTTCCATCCCATGATCCTCGGCGGCGAGGATGAAGGCTGAGCCCGCTCGCCGACGCTCTCCTGACGCGCAACTGGCGGCGATGCGCCGCCAGTGGCCGGACTTTGCAGGCCGGCGCCTTGGCGACGGGACGCTGATCTGGCAGGGACCGCTGCGGCCGAAAGCGCAACTCTATACGGTCTTCATCTGCTGGCATCCCGTCACGATGTCCCTGCCTTACGTCATCGTGGATGATCCGCCGCTGCGGCCCCGCCCGGGCGGCGCCTTCGCGGAAATCCCGCACCTCATCTTCTATGCTGACAAGCCGGAACAGTCGGGTCTGTGCCTTTTCGATCCCGAGGGCCGTGAATGGTCGCCGGCCGATCTGATCGCCGACACCACAGTGCTGTGGACCGCCGAATGGCTGACCTACTATGAACTGTGGCACATGACCGGCGAATGGCTCGCGCCGGGCGTGGGTTACGAGAGCGTCGCGCGGATGATACGGGCCGATGCGGAGGCCGTGAAGGCGGTGCTGGACGATGTTCACTGACCGCCGCGCAAACAGCCGGGGAACGCGTCGGCGCAAGCAGCCCTGGCCCGAGGACCGGCCGTTCAGAATCCTGGCGCTCGATGGCGGGGGCATCAAGGGCGTCTACACCGCTGAACTGATGCGGCTGTGCGAAGAGCATTTTAGGAGGCCGGTGGCGCCGGCGTTCGACATGATCGCCGGCACCTCGACCGGCGGCATCATCGCCCTCGGCCTTGGCCTCGGCAAATCCGCTGCCGAAATCGCCGCCTTCTACCACGACGACGGGCGGCATATCTTTCCGCCGCTGCCGCAGCGCAGACTGATGCGGTGGTGGAAGCTCTGGTGCGCGCTGCACGGCCCCAAGCTGAACCACGGGGAGCTGGAGCGCGCCCTGAAGCGGCGGTTCGAGGATCATCTTCTCGGCGAGTCGACATGCCGCCTCGTAATCCCCGCCTTCATGATGCCGAAGACCGAGATCGCCGTCTTCAAGACTGACCATCACGAGGATTTCCGCAACGACTACAAGACGCCGATGTGGAAGGTGGCCCGGGCGACATCGGCGGCCCCGACCTATCTCAAGGGGCTGGAGCACGAGGAAAGCGGCCGCATCTTCATCGACGGCGGCGTGTGGGCGAACAACCCGGCCATGGTCGCGCTGGTGGATGCACTGACTGCCTACGACATCACGCCCGACCAGGTGCAGATGCTGAGCATCGGCACCGGCAACGCGCCGTTCTCCCTCAGCAGGGACAAAGTCATGAGCGGCCTTGTCGCCTGGCGCGAAGCCATCAAGGCCGCGATGTTCCTGACCACCGACAACGCCACCGCGCAGGTCAAGCTCCTGCTCGGTCCCGAACGCTGCCTGCGGATCGAACCGGCGGGTGATGACGCGGCAGTCGAGATGGACGACTATGACGCGGCGTTCGCCTGCCTTCCGGCGCTGGCCGCCGCGGACTTCGCCGCGCACAAGGAGGCCGTCGCGCCCTTCTTCGCGCAGGCCGCCGCGCCGCGCGAACGGCACTATACAAGCGTGCCGCACGGAGATTGAGGAGGACCGTCAGGGCGCGGCCTTCTCAATGGGATGGTCTACGTGCGACCTGACGCGTGCGCTCGCGGTCATCAAACTGTGGGAGAGCGACAAGGGCGATCTCGACTACGACGGTTTCGCCAGGCGGGTCGCGGGCGGCAGGGACTACGACGTCGGAGACCTCCAGACGCTGCTGCGCAACAACGAGCAGCCAGTCCTGGACGCTGTGATAGAGCATGTAACCGAAAACCGCCGCTGGCTCGGACAGAGGACCGCTCTTGAAACCCGGATCACGCAGGATGCCAAACGCACGCTCAAGGAAGAGGTCGCCACCTAAGAGTCGAAAACCGTCAAGCGCGTGGCATGGCTCCACACCTTGCCCGCCTCGACGATCCTGATCGCTGATCCCGATGACCGAAAGAGAGAAACACGCGCCGCGCTTCCCTGAAATCTGCCCCGGCGACTGGATCGGGGAAATCGTTGGAAGCTGCTCCGTCAATTTCGGGCAGGTCGTGCAGGACGGGCCACCGAGGCAGTCCGTCGAGCTCACCTATCTCATCATGCCAGCGGCGCTCGCGATGCCGGAGACCCGGTTCACCTGGCCCGGCGTCATCGTGATCATGACGCCGACGCCGATGAAGACCGAACATGCTGACGCCGGCAGCTTGTTCAAGGCGGCACATTTGCCTGCGCTTGCGCTTTCGCTCGATGTCACGCGCGGCCAGTTCTCCGACATGCTGCGGATGTTCGAGGCAAAGCGCCTGCGAGGCTTTCACTTTACGCTGGAGGCGGGAAGCGACGGCGCGTGGCCCGTTCGCAGCTGGGGAATGGGTGCAGCCATAACCTAGCGACCGCTGCGTCCGCCTCGCCGCCATGCAATGGGCTCGCCGAGGAGGTCACGCACATCGTCGCCTGCCACGGTCGGTCGAGAAGTGGCCGGTACCAAACATCGCCGCGCACGAACCCGCTCTCCTATGCCGCGAGGCGCTTTCCCGGTTCGGCCGCGTTCTCGGCTGACGCAAACAGGCGCTCCATCGCTGCTAGACGCGACTCACGATCAATTGCGTAAGAGCTTCGCTTGAACTGTACGCCTTCGAGCAACCCGTTGATGTAACCGGCCACAGCATCAGCAGCCATGATCAAGGCGGTGTCGACGGTGTGGATGTATCGGCTTGTGACAGTGCCTTGTGCGTGACCGAGAAGCGCAGCGACGGTCGATTCGGTAAAGCCGAGGTCGTTGGCCACACTAGCGTAACTGTGTCGAAGCACGTGGGGCGTGATGCCGGCGAGTGGCGTACCCCCGACCATCTTGTGCCAGTGCTTGGGAAACCCGACGAGCGGCTTTCCCTCAAGGGTTCCGACGAACACGGGTCCGGCTGGGTGTTCTGGGCGACGAGCGGTTAGCAGATCGATCACTGGTAGCCCGACGGGGCGCACCGATGCGCCTTCCTTGCTGTCGGTCAGACGCAGACAACTGTTATCGGCGTCCACTTCCGGCCAGATGAGATTGATGATCTCGCCGCGCCGGCAGCCGGTCAGAGCGATTGTTCGCGCGATCGCCGCTGCCGTGGCGAGTTGATCATCCTGTGCCGCCTTCCGCAAAAGCTTTCCAAGGAGCCGATATTCGTCCTCCGACAGGCGTCGGGTTCGCTTGTCATAGGCCGGCTTGCGAATGCCATGAGCCGGATTGGTCTCGATAATCCCGTTCTCGCGCGCATAGGTGAGGATGGCGCCGAGCATGCCGACTGTCCGTGTGCCCGTGCCGATCCCGCCGCGCACGATCGACCTGCCACGCTTCTTGGTCTTCTGATCGGCCTTGGTCTTTCCTGAAGCGACATCGCGCATGAACCGGATGATGTCGGCGCTGGTGAGATCCTTCACGCGCCGGGTCCCCAGCAGGGGAATGATGTGGCGCCGGATGCGGCCTTCATCCGTATAGATGGTCGAGGCCTTCTTCGGGCGCCGCTTCTTGCCGAGGATCAGGCCATTCTTCGCGTCCTCGAGATAGCGCTCGCACAGCTCCTTGACGGTGATCGCCTTGTGATCGAGTTCGCGCTCTTCGGCGGGATTGTCGCCCTGCGCGATGCGGCCGAGCAGGACGCGCGCTTGGACGCGCGCAGTCTCGGGCGTCCAGACGCCGTGCGTGCCGATCGTAAAACGCCGCGTGCGCCCCTTGGCGCGGTACTGCACGAGGTAGCTGCGCTTGCCCGACTTGAAGACGCGCAGCCCGAAGCCGGGCAGTTCGTCGTCCCAGATGAAATAGTCTTTGTCGCCGGCTTCGGCGTGATCGACGATGCGCTTGCTTAACTTCGCCATGTGACATACTCCGGCGGCTGCGCCGCGTTCCGTTGGACCCTTTCCGCGGAAGCACCACGGAAGCAGCCGGACGGAAATTCGGGGTCATCACAGGATACTGGCTTCGGGATTGATAACCAGAAAAGATCAGCGTCTACAGTGGTTTAGCGTGCCCTAGCGTGCAAATAGAAACTGTGGCGCAAACCGTCTTTTCAGGCTCCGAAGGCAGAGGTCACAGGTTCGAATCCTGTCGGGTGCGCCAATTTCCTCAGGTCCATTCCGGAATAAGGCTGGGCACTGGGTCTGCTATCGACCCCATTCCTGATGTCCGGAATGTCCGCTTCACTGCAGGCTAGTTGGCACCGAATGGGACAGGAAAGGGCTACGTCGTGGCCGCCCCTCGAAGAGCACCACCGCTAGTAAGCGGCTATTTCTTGGAGGCCTTGCGGGCGTAAATTTCTTTCACCATCGCCTCCCTCTCTTCCTTAGAACGCAGGTTGGCATAGAACTCGTCCACAAACTCGTGCGTCGAATTCACAATCGATTCGTACCGTTGAGCTGATGTCTGTTCCTTCAGTTTCTCTGCGGTTTCCTCTGCGGTGTCGCATGCGAGCACAGTTGCAGCGCGGATGTTAATTTCCGCTGCGTCGATCATTCTATCCACCATCTCGCTTGTGATGACATCCGACGGTCGCTTGAAAAGCCCATCGACGAAGTCGCAATAAAGCGATGCGTTCCGTCCCTGGAAAAGCATGGGGCCCACGTTGACACCGACGAATGCTTTAGACAGCACCTCGTCGATGCTGACAGATTTCTGGCCTTCTTTAATGGCGCTTTCCAATATCGGAATGGCATTTGCTAAGCCCATAAACTGGCTGGCCTTAGAGTCGTGCGATCTAAACCGCTTGGCCGTTGATTTCCAATCGACAGCATGGCCAATGATTATTTGCGTTGCAGCGCCGAGCAGAATGGAAAGCTTGCCAATTTCCTCGCAAGCCATGTAGGCCACAGCATAAGATCTGGCTAGCTTGTTGTTAGCGCGTAGAATCTTTGCATCCTCCAACAGGTCAAGCGCGTTATCTTTGACGGCAACGATGCCCTGACACAGGGTTCTAAGATCAAGATCCTTCATCGAACTGCTTACCAATTTCCTCATTGGAGTGCTGTCGCATGATGCGGTTACCCCCTCACAACCTAAATGTGAGGTTTCATTAGGTTGTCCATCCGGTCCGATCCGGGAGAAGCTGAAGGTGTCAAAGCCGCAGCACTTCAGGAAGAGGTCCGGATGAACGTGCACAAGAATGCCCGCCTGACGCTGATTGGTCGAGAGCGGATGGTGATGATGGTCATGCGCGGACAGACGCCGAAGAATTATATGTAGCACTGACAATGACATAGCGGTGCCCAGTTTCATCCTATCCGGCGCGCCAATTTCCGCAATGAAGTCAACGAATTATCTGATTGTGCGCGCCTTCCAGGTTTTGGCGGCCTCTGCCCACGGAAGCGCCGCGTCGCGTTTCCTGCGCGACGGAAAAGGGGGCGTTGGACGCGTTTCTGCGGAATTCGAGGACGCGCCTGAGCCATTCTTGGCGAAAGCATTTCGGCTCGAGACACAGCTAACCCATCGAGCGTTGCTCACGTGGGCAACGCCCATCGTTATTGGCGCAAGCTAATTTGCCAGGTGGACGGTAAGGCTTCCTGTGACCCATAGCAGCGGTTCGGAACGCCTGCTTTCGGCGCAATGCGACTATTTCGCCCGATAGGGCGAGACCTGCCTCACTGCTGATCTTGACGCAATCCGCTTTCGGTCCGTCGGAAAACCCGATGATCGGCGCTATAAGGTTTGACCTGCCGCTGAACCTTCATCGAGCGGCGATTGGAGTCTCGGCTGTTGATGCACCATTTGGCGCTGCATGAGCAATCGGCGCCGTCGCGGAGCTTTCATCCGGCGGAGCGTCGCTGCCGGTTGCGGTGATGGTGGTGGCGAACTCGGCCGGAATGGCGTAGCCCAACGCCGAGTGAGGCCTCTCGTGTTGTACTCGCTGACCCACTCGGCGATGGCGTTCCGGGCGTGATCGAGGCCGAAGAACAGGCTCTCGTTGAGCAGCTCGTCGATGCTTTTCAGAGGCTACCTGGCGGTGCGGCGGCGGTTGCTCACGTCGAGCTGACGCTCGGTCCATTCGACCAGTTTGGCCGCAGGATAGCTGATTGCGAAATAAAGAACCGCCACCAATCCGAAAATCTCGAAATGGTGAAAGGTTTTCGCCGCGAGGAGTTGTCCCGTCATCATCAGATCTCTCATGGTGATGACCGAGACAAGCGACGAATCCTTGAACATCGATACGAAAAAATTTCCCAGCGAAGGAATGACCAGCCGGATCGCTTGCGGAATGAGTATCTTCCAGAGGGCGAGCCGTCGCGTCATGCCCAGCGCCGTCGCCGCCTCGAACTGGCCGCGCGGCACGGCCTGGATGCCGGAGCGGAACACCTCGGCCATATAGGCGGCATAGTTGATCGAGAGCCCCGCCACCCCCGCGACGAAGGGCGACAGCACGATGCCGCCATAGGGCAGCACGTAATAGAGCGTAAAAAGCTGCAGCAGCAGCGGCGTGCCGCGTATGAACTGAATATAGGCGGCGGCCAGCCAGCGCACCGGTGCCAGCTGCGACAGACGCGAAAGCCCGATGAGGAGGCCAAGGCCAAGCGCGAGCGCATAGGCGGCGAAAGAGACCTCCAGCGTCACCAGCGCGCCGTACAGCAGGGGCGGCAGGTAGGAGACAAGCTGCTGCACGGTGCGATCCTCGTGGTCCGGCGCCCGGGAACAGGCAGGGCGGACCGTCCCACGACAATCCGCCCGATGCTCAGTTGTTGACGGCGGTCAGGCCCCACTTGGCCAGAATCTTCGGCATCTCGCCATTGTACTGCATCCATTCCACGGCGGCCGAGATCGCGCTCATGAGCTGGACGTCCTTCTGGCGGAAAGCATAGCGGCTATAGGCGCTCGGGTTCTTGACCGAACGCGGGGCGTAGTCCTCGACCATCTCCACCTGCCATTCGGGATGGTCCTTGAGCGAGGCCGCCATCACCGGCTGGTCGTAGAGCACGGCGTCGAGGCGGCCCATGGCGAGCTCAGGCAGCATCTGCACCCAGTCCTGATAGAGCTGGGCATCGAGGCCCTTCTCGGCGTCGAGCCATTCGGCATAGTTGCTGCCGATCAGCGTGCCGACGCGATGGCCCTTGAGATCGGCAAGCTGGTGCAGCTTGAGCGGGTTGCCTTTCTTCACGACCAGAGCCTCGGCGTAATAATAGGTCGGGAAGCTGAAGCTCACGACCTTCGCCCGCTCGGTGGTGGACATGATGGAATCGCCGACCATGTCGAAGCGTCCGGCCTCCACGCCCGGCACAAGGCCATCGAACGTTACGGTCTGGGGATCGATTTCCTTGATTTTCAGCATCTTTGCCGCGAGGCGGATGATATCGGCATCGATGCCCTGCCACTCGTTGGAGCCGGCGTCGAAGAAGCTGAAGGGCCAGCTGTTCGCCGTGGCCACGACCAGCTTTCCCTTGGCCTGAACATCGGCCAAGGAACTGTCCGAGCCGCCGATATCGGGAATGGAAAAGCCCTCGAAGCTGGTGTCGATGGCCGGCGCCGCGGCGCGGGCCGCCGGCGCATTGGCCAGCACGGCGGCACCCGCGGCGGAAGCGAGGCCGGCACGCATGAAATCGCGACGGCCGAAGGTCGGCCGCGCGGACGGCGTATCGTGAGATGCAGTCATGCCCGTCTCCAAGATTGTCCCTGCTTCGATGCAGGGGGTTGTTCCCCATCGTCGTCAGCCCGGAAGGTGATGCTGCCGACGGAACGATCGCTCGCCGTTACGCAGCCGCTGCTCAACCCGGCTCATTCGCGAGCGACGAGTAACGTCTCATAAAATTCGCATAGATTCAAGCAAATCGTTCAATAACTTTATTATTGGAGAAAAAATTTTCAGCTCAACGAATTAGTGTATTGGCTTCAGAACCAAGAACTTCTTTGAAATGAAATTGATACACCTTTCCAAACGTCACTTCACATCGAATTGTCTTCGCCTCATCTTCTCCGCAGCCCTATACGCGCGTGCGAGTACTGCCGCCCAGGCAGGCGGCCTTGGTCGGATGCGAACGCGCGGCGCGGCCGCACCGGCCGGCCACGCAGCCTGAAATGGCGGAAGCCCGCTCCCGCCAGGCCCCTTTAGAACAGCGGCAGCGAAGGCTCGGCCTTGCCCGCCGCCCACGGGGCGATCCGCTCCACGGGCTGCTCGCCAAGAGCGGCCGCGGCGATGCCAGAAGCGACAAGCGGGGCCAGCTTGAAACCGTGGCCGGAACAGGCCGAAACCGCAAAGCCGTTCGCGCCCGGCTGCACCACCCGGAAGGTCTCGTCGTCGGTGACAGTGTAGAAGCAGGCGCGCGGCTCGATGATGCTGTAGCTCTCGACATCGCGGTAGGCCTTCTTCATGCCGGCCCAGATGGGCGCGATGTCGTCCGCGGTCGCGATGCGGTCCTCGTCGGGATCGCCGGTGAGCGAGAAGCGGTGATCGCCGATCTTGAGGCGGGTGCCGCGCCGGGGCGGCAGGCAGTAGAGCCCGGCCTCGACATCCCGGACCACTACGACCGGCGCCGACATCCAGACGCGCAGATGCTCGGGCGGCGGCGCGAGATAGAGCACGGCCTGCCGCGAAGGCACGGCCACGCCGTCGAGGCCCGGCACCAGCCGCCCGATCCAAGGCCCTGCCGCCACGATCACGCGGTCGGCGCCGAACACGCCCCTGGACGTGGTAACGGTGGCCCTGTCAGGATCGACGTCGGTGACAGGCGTATGGGCCTGGAATTCAACGCCCAGCAGATTCAGATGGACGATCAGGTCGGTCATGATCCGGCGCGGGAACAGCAGCCCTGATCCGCCGACCTCGACCGCGCGGGAAATGCCCTGCTCGTTCAGCACCGGCAGGCGCCGGACGACCTCGGCGGCACCGAGATCCTTGCAGGAAATACCCATTTCCGCGAGTTGGGCTACCGTGTTGTCGTACCAGGCATCCTCATGGCGCAGCACATAAATGCCGCCGGTCTCCTCATAGTGCGATCGCCCCAGATCCGCCCACAGCGCGTCCCAGGCGCGGAAGGCCTGCGGCATCATCCGCGCATAGCCGTTGAGCTTGCCGTAGGCGTGGCGGTTGATGCGATGCTCGTCCAGCGAGGACGACATCGGGTTGGGGATCGGGCCCTGATCGAACAGCGTGACCTTCACGCCGCGCCTGGAAAGGGCCCAGGCGAGGCTCAGCCCCATGATGCCGACCCCGACGACGATGACGCTCCCGACTGACGGTGTTGCGGACATTCACGGCTCCTCAAACTGCGGATAATGGCGAGCAAGGTAGTCCGGCGTGTATTTCCCGGAACTCAGGTCCGCCTGGACGGACTGCGGGCTGCGGGCCTGCGGCGCGCCATATCCGCCGGCGCCGGCCGTCTCGACGGTGATCGACTGGTCCGGCGTCACCGGCGTCAGTCCGGGCTTTGTCGGCAGGTCTTGGCGCCCCTCGCCGTCCTGCATGTAGAAGCGACCGCGCCCGCCCTCGGTCCCGCCGAAAATGCCCCAGGGCGCATTCAGGAACCGCTCGCCCTGCCCGGTGAACTGCGCCGTATGGCCGACCGGACGAATGGTCCGGCGCAGGCCCAGCCCGCCGCGATGCCGGCCCGCGCCGCCGGAATCCTCGACAAACTCATAGGCTTCCGCCAGAAGCGGATACTCCGTCTCGATTGCCTCGACCGGCAGGTTGGAGGTGTTGATCAGATGAACCTGGACCCCGTCCTTGCCGTCCTTTCCGGCGCGGCCGCCAAAGCCGCCTCCGACGGTTTCGAGATAGACATAATCCTTGCCGGTCTGCGCATCGCGACCCGCGAACACCACCATGGTGTTCGCGCCATTGGCGGCGCCGACCGCTCGGTCGGGAAGCGCCGGGGCAAGCGCGCCCAGAACCACGTCGATGACACGCTGGCAGGTATTGGCGCGCCCGGCGACCGCTGCCGGGAAGGTCGCGTGCAGCATCGATCCGGCCGGCGCCACGATGTCGATGGCGTCGAGCATGCCCTGGTTCGAGGGAATGTTAGGATCGAGCAGCGCGCGCATGGCATAGACCACCGAGGACTGCAAAGCCCGGTAAGGGACGTTGATATTGCCCCGGACCATGGGATGCGAGCCGGTGAAGTCGCAGCGTATGCGTCCTTCGTCCGCCGGGTCCCCCACGGTCACGCGCAGCCGGATCGGCATGTTGATGGCGCCGAACCCGTCATCGTCCATCACGTCTTCGAACACGTAGCTTCCGGGCGGAACCTGTTCGATCGCGCGGATCATTCGGCCATAGCTGCGGGCGAGAATCTGCGCGAACGCCGCCTCCAGCGCGGCGAGCCCGTGCTGGGCGGCGAGTTCGTGCACACGGCGCTCTCCCAGCCGGCAGGCGGCGATCTGCGCGTTGTAATCGCCGTGGCGCTCATCGGGCACGCGGGCGTTCAGGAGGACCAGATCGAGAATGTCCTGCTGCAGCTCGTAGCCAGAGAACAGGCGAACCGGCGGAATGCGCAGGCCTTCCTGATAGATCTCCGTCATGCCGCCCGACATCGATCCCGGCGCCATGCCGCCGATATCGGCATGGTGGGCGATGTTGCACATGAAGCAGATCAGCTTGCCGTCGACGAAGACCGGCATGGAGAAATTGACGTCGGGCAAATGCGAGCCGTCGGCGACATAGGGGTCGTTGGCGATGAAGATGTCGCCGGGCCGGAACGCTTCCAGCGGGTATTTGCGCAGAAGAGCCCCGGTCAGCCCCAGCATGGACGACAGATGAATGGGTTGCGACTTCTCGCACAGGCAGAGCATCCGCCCGTGAATGTCGATCAGCGCCGTGGAGTGATCGTTGCGTTCCTTGATGTTGGTCGAGAACGCGCTCTTCATCAGCGCGATGTAGGTCTCATCCGCGATCGAACGCAGTCCCGAAAGGATGATCTCCAGCGTCACCGCGTCGAGTTCCGGCCGGGCGGCGGCATCGGTCATATAGGCGGGGAGGCTCATGGATCGATCTCGATGACAAGGGTGGAGGTCGAGCTGGAGCGGGCGCGATCGCCGGGGAACAGCACGGTGGTCGTATCGAGCTGCTCGACGATGGCCGGCCCGGCAATCTCCTGCCCCGGCCCGATGTCATCGCGCCGATACACTGCGGCGCGGTGCGGCGCCTCGCGCTGGAACCAGACCTCGCGGTGATCGACCGGCTGCGGAGGGCCGGCGAACCCACTGGAAACCGCGGCCGGGGTGAACTCGGCACGGTCGGTATGGCGGCCCGACGCGGCAAGCTGCGCCGAGGTCACCTCGATCTGCGCATTGGCGTTGTCGAAGCCGTAGATCCGGCGATGAACCAGCGAGAAGGCCTCCCGCATCGCCACCGCGTCGAAGGGCAGCTCGGGGTCCCAGGGAACGGTGATCTCGAAGTTCTGCCCGGCATAACGCATGTCGAGCGTCGCCCCGCTGCGCCGGCTGGCCGGGCTGACATCCTGGGAAACGAACCACTGCCTCGCCTGTTCGGAAAGCTCGACCCACAGCTTCGCCAGCGCCGGCGCCAGCGCCTCGGTCAGCGGCAGGTGCAGCGGCGCGACGAAATGTTCGAGCTGGTCGGCCACGATCAGCCCCTGCGCGCAAAGAATGCCCGGATGCGGCGGGATGACCACCCGCGGGATTTGCAGCGCCCGCGCCACCGCGGACGCATGGAGCGGACCCGCGCCGCCATAGGCGATCAGCGTCAGCTTGCGTGGATCGTAGCCCTTCTCGACCGAGATCGCGCGGATGCCGCGCGCCATGTTGGTGACGGCGATGTCGATGATTCCGAGCGCGGTCCAGATTCGCGGCAGATCGATCTGCGCGGCAAGCGCGTCAATAACCCCGGCCGCGAGCTCGGGGTGCATCGGCATGTCACCGGCCAGCAGCCCCCTGGACGACAGGCGTCCGAGAACGACATTGGCATCCGAGACCGTCGGGCGTGTGCCGCCCCGGCCGTAGCAGGCAGGCCCCGGAAACGCGCCGGCGCTTTCCGGCCCGACCTTCAGCAGTCCGTCGGTATCGATCCACGCCAGCGAGCCGCCGCCGGCCCCGATGGCGTCGATATCGACCGACGGCATGCGGACCGGATAGCCCTCGACCCAGCGCTGGCTGACATTGCGCGTCCGATAGTCCCAAATCAGCGACACATCCGAACTCGTGCCGCCAATGTCGAGGCTGATGGCATGGGGCTCGTCGATAGAGCGCAGCTCATGCGCCGCCCCCGCTACGCCGGCCGCCGGACCCGAGAGCGCGGTACGGATCGGAAAGCGCCGCGCACGCTCGGCGGAAATCAGCCCGCCGGAGGACTGGTTGATGCCGAGCGGTACATCGCCGGTGAGTTCGCGCACGCCCTGCTGCAACGAGCCGAGATAGGTGTCGAGAACCGGCTGGAGATAGGCGTTCAGCACTGTGGTCGACAGCCGCTCATATTCGCGGAATTCCGGGCGGACCTCGCAGGACAGCGATACCGACACACCGGGCATCGCGGCGGCCAGCGCCGCGCCGATCCGCCGCTCGTGCTCGGGCGCCACATGGGAGAACAGCAGGCAGACCGCCACCGCGCCGGGCTTCGAGGCCGCGACCTCGGCCACGACCCGCACGATTTCCTCATCCGTCAGCGCGAGGACCACGCGACCGCCGCGCGTGATCCGCTCGGCCACCTCGAACCGGCGCTCGCGCGGCACCAGAGGCGGGGGAAAGTCCTTCTGGAGATCGTAGATTTCCGGGCGGACCTGCCGCCCGATTTCCAGCAGGTCGCGAAAGCCGCGCGTTGTGATCAGGCTGACACGGGCGCCCTTGCCCTCGATGAGCGCGTTGGTCGCAATTGTGGTGCCATGCGCGATGCGGCTGAAGGCGCCCGGATCAAGCCCGAATCGGGCGCACAGTTCGGCGATGCCGGCGAGGATCGCCTCGGCGGGATTGTGCGGGGTCGACGGACGCTTGTGGTAGAAGGTGCGGCCATCGGCGGGGTTATGGGCACACAGATCGGTAAAGGTGCCGCCGACATCGATGCCTAGGGTCCAGTTCATGGAAGGCTCCTGCCCGCGGCTCAGGCCGCGACGGCAAAGGCGGCGAAGTCCGGCAGGCCGGTTCCGCTCAGGTCCCGCGCACAGAGCGCCTTGAATCCGTCGAGATCGACCGGCCCCTCGGTGGCGATCACCAGCACGCGAGACTGGTCATCGAGCCCGATCGCGGCGCGCAGATCGCGCTCGCCGGATAGCGAGATCAGCCCGGCCAGCCCCGCGACGCCGCTGTCGCCGACATCCACCGGCGCATCGCCGAAGGCACCGAGATGCAGCCCCTGCATCACCCAGATCGCCAGTTCGTCGGTCGTGGTCATGAACGCGTCGGTGCCATGAGCGATCACCGGCCAGGCCAGGCCCGAGGCCTCTCCCACCGAGAGCCCGGCCATGATCGTGTCCAGCGCTCCCTCGATGATCAGCGGCCGCCCGGCCCGCGCCGAGCGGATCAGGCAATCGGCCTTGGTGGGCTCCACGATGATGCAGCGCGGCCCGAGGTCGCCGGGAAAACGCTCCCGCAACAGGCCGATTATCGCGGCGGCGAGCCCGCCGCAGCCGCCCTGGATGAAGACATGGGTCGGCATGGCGAGCTGCGCGGCCTCACCCAGCAGCTCCTCGACCATCACGCCATAGCCCGCCATGACGTGAACGGGATTGATGTCGTAGTCGTGCGAGGTATCGGGCACCAGCACCCAGCCATTCTCTGCGGCCACCCTGCGGGCGGTGGCGGTGCTGACGTCGTAATTGCCGTCGACACGGATGATCTCGGCGCCCTGGGCTTCGATCAGCGACTGGCGCATCGGGGAGACCCCGCTGTGCAGGAACACCACGCAGCGTATGCCGGCCTTGCGCGCGCCCCATGCCAGCGAAAGACCGTGATTGCCGTCGGAAGCCGTCGCCGCGACCGGTCCGTCCGGTGCGCCCCGCCAGCCCTCCAGCACGCGCTGAAGCGCATAGGCGCCGCCGAGGGCCTTGAAGCTGCCGATGCCGAACCGCGCACCCTCATACTTGCAGTCGATCGCTGCCACGCCGCACCGGCGCGCAAGCCCCTTGAACGACAGCACAGGCGTCGGCCGATAGCCCGGCCACGCGGTGATGCGGGCAATCGCCTCACGCGCGAGGTCCCACCCGACAATGCGCTTCAGCCCGTCATCATAGGCTCCGTCCTCGTCATGCAGGGGACTGAGGAAAAACTCCGGACGGCTGATCGGCTCTGGCACTGTGACATCTCCCGGGGAGGCTCGCCAACGCTTCGCGCTTCGGCAAGTTGTAGAAAACATTTTCCTAAAGGAAGTAATTAGTCAACTTCTTTCCAAATTCACCAGAATGAGAAACACCTGCGATCCTCGGAAATGCGTCGTCCGCACCGGGGCCTTCCGGCAGCCGCTACGGGGAAGAGCCCGCAGCATCCGGTCATGCCACCGCCTTCTCGGGCAGCCGGTTCACGTCGCCATGGCGCAGCGCGGCGGCCCCGCGTTCGCCAATCATGATGGCCGGCGCATTGGTGTTGCCGGACACGATGGAAGGCATGACCGAGCAGTCGATCACCCGAAGGCGCTCCAGCCCGTGCACGCGCAAGGACTGATCGACCACCGCCATCTCGTCGGCGCCCATCCGGCAGGTGCCCACGGGGTGGTAGTCGGTCTTGGCGCGCTCCTTGACGTAGCGCGCGATCGCGTCGGGCGTCGTCGCCTCCGGTCCTGGATAGACCTCGCCCGCGTGCAGCGCGCGGAAGGTCGGCGCCTTCATGATCCGCCGGCCCAGCTCGATCGCGCGGACATTGTGGTGAATGTCGTCGGGATGAGAGAAGAAATTCGGATCGATGAGCGGCGCGGCCCGCATGTCGGCCGAGGCCAGCGTTACCCGTCCCCGGCTCTTCGGGCGCAGATAGGAGCACAGCACGGTGACGGCGTGGCCGTTGATCTGCTGATGGGAGTCCAGCGCGACCGGCATGAAATGGAGCTGGATGTCCGGCCAGGAATCATCCCCCTCCGAGCTGTAGAAGGCGCCGCCTTCGCATGCATTCGAGGTGGCCGGCCCGTTGCGGAACATCAGATATTGCAGGCCGTGGATCGCCGCCATCAGCCCCTTGTCGTGGCCGGTATAGGACAGCGGGCGATTGATCCGCACGCAGACATAGGCGTCGACATGATCGTGAAGGTTCCGCCCGACGCCGGGCAGATGGTGGACCGTCGCGATGCCATGGCGGCCGAGCTGCCCGGCATCGCCGACGCCGGACAGCATCAGCAGCTTGGCGCTATTGATCGCCCCGGCGGAGACCACCACTTCCTTGCGCGCGCGGATTTCGCGGACACCTTCGCTACCGACGATCTCGACGCCGACGGCGCGCTTTTCCTCGAACAGGATGCGCCGCACCGGGCTTTCGGTGATCAGGGTGAGATTGGAGCGGCGCCCCAGCGCCGGATAGAGATACGCATGGGCCGCCGAGCAGCGCTCGCCGTTGCGCTGCGTGACCTGATACAGCCCGGCGCCGGACTGGCTTTCGCCGTTGAAATCGGGATTGAACCGCAGCCCTGCCTCCTGCGCCGCGCGCACGAACATGCGTGACAGCGGATTCGGCGAAATCTGGTCGGCAACGCCCAGCGGGCCGCCCGTGCCATGAAAGCCGTCGGCGAGACGCGCATTGTCTTCGCTGGCCCGGAAGAAGGGCAGGACCTTCTCCCACCCCCATTCGCTGTTGCCGGCGTCGCGCCAGGCGTCGTAGTCGCGCGGATTGCCGCGAATATAGACCATGCCGTTCACGGCCGACCCGCCGCCGACCATTTTGCCCTGGGCCATCGGCACCCTGCGGCCGTCGGCAGCAGTCTGGGGTTCGGTCATCCACTCGTAGCGGTGCCGTTCGTTCTGCAGCTTGGCGAAGCCGGCGGGCCAGCGCACGAAGATGGAGTCGTTGCGCCGCCCGGCCTCGATCACGGCCACCTTATCGCCGGGGTTCTCGCTCAGCCGGGCCGCCACCACGCAGCCCGCGGACCCGGCGCCGATCACCACGTAATCGAACTCACGCATCGGTCTCTCCATCCCGGCGAACGCCCGCCGGTGAACGGCCCGTCAGAACAGGACGTTGGGCAGCCAGGTCACGAGTTGCGGGAACACGGTGAACAGCGCCCCGGCGGCGCACATCAGCAGGAAGAACGGGAAGGCCGCCACGGAGAGCCGCGCCATGCTGAAGCCGGTCATTCCCTGAAGAACGAAGAGGTTGAAGCCGACCGGCGGCGTGACCTGACCGAGCTCGGCCATCACGATGAGGAATACGCCGAACCAGATCGGATCAAAGCCGGCATTGACCACCAGGGGCAGCACGATCGGCACGCTCATCACCATCATCGAGATGCCGTCGAGCGGACAGCCGAGCAGGACGTAGAACAGGCCGAGAATGAGAATGAGCATGTAAGGCGCGAGATCGAGCTGGCCGATGGCCATGGACACGTCCTGCGGCACATGCATGTAGCCCATCGCCGCCGACATGAAGCTCGCCGCCGCCATCAGCGACAGCAGCATGGCCGAGGTCCTCGCCGTGCTCATCAGCGCGCGCACCAGCATGGGCAAACTGAGCTGCCGGGTGACCAGCGCCATCGCCAGCGTCGCGGCAAGCCCCATCGCCGCCGATTCCGAGGGCGTGGCGATGCCCAGATAGATGCTGCCGAGCACGATCAGGATCAAAAGGGCGATCGGCATCAGGTCGATCAGCGAGGCCAGACGTTCCGGCCAGCCGGCCCGCTCGCTCGCCGGCGCCAGCGACGGATTGATCAGGCAGCGCACGATGATGTAGCCGGCATAGAGCGAGGCGAGGATCAGGCCGGGAATGACGCCGGCCGCGAACATCTTCGCGATCGAGACTTCCGCCAGCACGCCATAGATGATCATGTTGATCGATGGCGGGATCATCAGGCCGAACGTCCCCGCCCCCGCCAGCGACCCCAGCGCGAGGTCCTGGTCATAGCCGCGCGTTCGCAGCTCCCCCGCCGTGATCTTGGCGATCGTGGCGGTGGTGGCGACGCTCGATCCGCAGATCGCGGAGAACAGCGTGCACCCGCCGATATTGGCGTGCAGCAGCCGGCCGGGAATGTGGTTGACCCAGGGCGCCAGCCCGCGAAACAGCCGACGCGCCATGTCGGTGTGGAAGATGATGTCGCCCATCAGGATGAACAGCGGGATGGCGGAAAGTTCCCACGCCGAGGCGCTGCGCCACATGATCTGGGACATGATCGCGCCGATGCGGGGGATGTCCATGCCCACGACGAGCATGAGCCCAACCACGCTCAGCAGCAGGAACCCGACGAACAGCCAGACGCCGACCCCGAGGAACAGGAACATCAAGACGAAGACGGCGAGCGAGCCGGCATACATATCCATCGCGCAATCCCTTGTGCGTCGCGATCGGGCGCGGCGGCCGCGCTCCGGCGGCCGGCCTCCCGCGCAGGCGCCGATGCCTCAGGTCACCGCCGTCTCGTCCTGGCTTTCCACCAGAAGGCGCTCGGTCGACGTGACCAGCCCCAGCCCGTAGACGAAAACCTGGAGCCAGAAGATCGCGATGCCGAGAAGCATGACCCCGGTCGGGATCCATTGCGGAATGCCGGACATGGTGCCGCTGGTGTAGCCCCGCGTGTACTGACGCGCGACATTGCCCCAGAGATACCAGACCAGCAGACCGACCACCGCGAGCGTCGCCGCCACGCAGCCGAGCTCGATCGCCATCCTCAGGCGCGGGCGGGCCTGCACCATGTTGAGCAGCAGGTTGACGCGCAGGATGCCTCCGGTGGCGAAGGCATAGCCCAAGGGCAGGAACCCCACCGCCGCCACGAGATAGCCGACGAGTTCGTCGCTCATGAAGGTGGAGGTCGCGAACAGCGTCCGCAGCACGACCTCCACCAGTATGACGGCGACGATCAGCACGATGGCGACCGCCGCGCCGACGGCACCGGCCAGTGACAGCAGGCGCGCGAGCCAACGAAGTCCGTTGACGGCGAGCATGGAAGCGTCTCCCGGCTTATGGACAGCCAAACCTTGGCCAGCTCTTGGCCTACTTGGCCTGCACCGCCTGGGTGTACAGCTCGATGACCATATCCGCCTGCGGGCCGAAGCGCTTCTTCCAGTCGTCGATCGCGCCGGCGGCCGACTTGCGGAGATAGTCCTTGAACGTAGGCGCGGGTTCGCTGATCGCGACGCCCTGCTGCTTCATCTTCTCGATGTTGTCGGCGATGGTCTTGCGCGCCAGCGCCCAGCCATAGGTCTGTGCTTCGCCGGCCGCCGTCAGCAGCACGATCTGCATGCCGGCCGGCAGCGCCTCGAACGCCTCGCGGTTCACGTGCACCATCTCGACACCCACGGTGAAGCCGACGGGGGAGAAGGCGGTGAGGCCGGATTCCGGGAATTTCGCCGAGAGCCCGCCATCGTCCGAGGTAAGCACGCCGTTGATCGCACCCGTCGAGATGGCGGGAAGCGTATCGGCCCAGGAGAGCTGGATGGCATCGGCGCCGGCGGCCTTCATGGTCTGCACGGCGGCGAGGTCGACGACGCGCACGCGCAGGCCCTTGAGGTCCTCCTCGGAAGCCACCGGCTTCTTGGCCCAGAAGCCCTGCGGAGTCCAAGGCATGGTGAACAGCACGAACTGACCGTTCTTGGCCATGGCGTTGTCGTAGAAGGGGCGCAGCAGGCGGTCCAGCGTTTCCGCCTCGTCGAGGGTCGATTGCAGGAACGGCAGCGACTGAAGCTCGAAGATCGGGTTGATGCCGTTCATGCGGTTGAACGGCGTGCTGGCGATCTGAAGAGCTCCATCCTCGACGGCCGTATAGTGATCCGCCGCCTTGAAGCCGAGCGCACCACTGAAATGGACGGTGATGTCGAGTTCGCCCTTGGACAGGGCCTTCACGCGCTCGGCGAAATAGGCATCGACCCGACCCGGAAGCGAGGTCGGCGCGTATTCGCTCGAAAGGTCCCACTTCACCGGCGCCGCTTCGGCTCCCGAAACAGCGAGCACCAGCGCGCAAGCCGCGACCGTCAATGCTTTGAATGGCATACGCATGTCTATCTCCGCCGGCCAAAATTTGATGCGAATATACCTATATTTTCTAAAACGATCAAATATTTCCTATGAGAAAAAATAGGCAGTATTGATGAATTTTTAGCCAGCCTCGCTGCGCATGCCAGCACCGGGGCCGGCCCGGTCCGCGGATCGTCCGGCGCTGCGGCCAGCCGGGTCGCCAGCGGGGTGGCCAGCCGGGTGGCCAGCGGGGTGGAACGGCTCCCGCGGACGGTCGAGGGGCGGTGGAACGCGCCGGAACCAGCCGGCCGTACGCTCATAGACCGCGGCGAGCGACATCAGCCGCAGGTCGCCGCCCAGCTGCCCGACGAGTTGCAACCCGACCGGCAAGGGATCCGGGGTGAATCCGCAGGGCACCGACACCGCCGGGTGACCGCTCGCGGTGAACGGCCCCGTATTGCGCCAGCGCAGGGTCTCGCCGGCTTCCGGTCCCTCGGCGATGGGTGTTGCGGCATGCGGGGTGGTCGGCAGCAGCACCAGATCGACCTGCCGGATCGCCCGGTCGAGTTCCGCGCTCATGCGCGCCTTGTCGGCCAGCGCCTGCGCGTAGTCGCCGGGCGTACGTGCCCGTCCGCGATCGAGAAACGCCCGGAAGCTGGAGCCGATCTCGGCCGCATCCCCGTCGGCAATGGCGCCATGATAGGCCACCGCCTCGAACTGTGCGATCACCGATTGCGCGGTTGTTGTCCTGCACCGCCACGGGATCGTGCGCGTCGGGATTGACCCAGACGGCGGCGATCACCATCCAGTCGTCGGGCCCGCCGGCAAACGCGCCGGCCAGCGCGATGGGCGTTGTTGGGTATCTCGCCGACCAAGGCCTCGCCTATGAACATCACCCTTCCCTCGCGCCCTGGCGGGCGGCATCGGCCAGCAGGCCGAGCAGCCGATCGCTTTCGGTTTCAAGCTCCTCAGGCTCCCGTCCCGCCAGCCGCAGCACGAAGCCGGCTTCCCGGCTGAACGGTGCGACGCCGCCATAGACCGCGCCCGGACGATGCAGCCGTTCGACCAGCGCCCGCCGCAGTGGCTCGGCTCGGCTCAGACGCGCCGAGACAACATGGATCGCACCGAACGCCCGGTAGCGGCCGATCACACCCGGCGGCGCGGCGTCGAAATCCCGGCCGTGCAGATAGCCTGCCTCGTGAAACAGCGGCCCGGTGTCCGTCCGCCGCAGACGGATCTCGCTGCGGAAGACATCGAAGCTGGCCGTGGACGCGTCCCCGGAGCCTGCGGGACGGTGGGCACAGAAGCCCTCGTGGAAGATCAGCGTCGAGTCGGCATCCACCGCCGCCTCGATGCATTGGGTGAGCGCTCCACCCGGCAGCAGGATGTGCAGCCGAGGATGCCACATCAGCACCGCGCCGCCGGTGACATGAAGGCGGATGTCCTGCCGCGCAGGAACCGCGCAGGCGCGCACCACCGCCGCGGCAGTGGCGGCCACTTTCACGACAACCTCCCGGCCGGTCGCGGCGAGCGATATCGCGATCCGCTCGCCTGAATAGAGCCCGCCCGAGACCGATTGCAGCCAGGCGACCGCCCCGCCGGCAGTGTTCGGCCAGGGATGCAGCGGGCCCATGGAAAACGGATAGTGGACGCGCCGCCTTTCCAGCACCGTCTGCCCGCCACGCCCGCAAAAATGCAGCTCGAGCTGCGTGCTCGCCGGCGCGTCCACAGATGGGGGGATCGCGTTCACGAAGTCTCGGCCCGCGTGAGTTCCGCCGCCGCGTCGCGGATCGGCACGTCAGGGTGCGACATGTCGCGAAACAGCACATCGTGGCACAAGAGGTCGGCGACGGTTTCGACGCCCCGGCCGTGCCGGCAACTGGTGCCGACCACGATCCTGCCGTCTCGAACCGCGCGCGCCTCGGCGAACATGCGGTCGAGATCGACCCCGACATGGGGCGCGAGATCGGTTTTGTTGATCACCAGCACGTCGCAGCGCAGCACGCCCGGCCCGCGCTTGCGCGGAATGTCGTCGCCGCCCGCCACGTCGATGACGAACAGCCAGTAGTCCACGAGGTCGAGCGAGAAGGTCGAGGCGAGGTTGTCGCCGCCGCTCTCGATCAGGATCAGCTCCAGGCCGGGGAAGCTGCGGTCCAGCCGGTCGGCAGCCTCGATGTTCAGCGTCGGGTCCTCGCGGATCACCGTGTGCGGGCATGCCCCCGCCTCGACGGCGAGCACGCGTTCGGGCGCGATGATGCCGCTGCGGCGCAGCCTCTCGGCATCCTCATGCGTGACCAGATCATTGGTGATGACCGCCACGTTCACGCCCCGCGCGAGCAGGCAGGGCAGCAGCGCTTCCAGCAACGCGGTCTTGCCCGAGCCCACCGGCCCGCCGATTCCAACCCGCGCCGCTCCCCGCGCGCCGTTCAGATCATGGACGGTCATCGCAGCATGTATCTCCGGTTCAGCGGCACCACCGCGGCGGGCTCGCACATCAGCAGACGCCCATCGGCGCGCACCTCGAAATTCTCGCTGTCGACTTCGATCCGGGGCATGAGGCTGTTGCGCACCATCTGCGCCTTGCCCAGATGCCGCACCGACTTCATCGGCAGGAAGGTCTTCTCGACCCCGAGCCGGCGTGCCACGTCGTTCTCGACGGCGAGCCGTGACACGAAGGTATGGCCGAGATGCGCGCGCGCCCGCCCGAGCGCCGCCCACATCGGGCGGTGGATGACCGGCTCCGATCCGACCAGCGAGCCGTTGCCGTCGCCCATCGGCGCCCAGGCGATGAAGCCGGACTTTATGACCTGGGAAGGCTTGATGCCGAAGCTCTGGCGCGGCCAGATCACCAGGTCGGCAATCTTGCCCGGCTCGATCGAGCCCACATAGTCATCGATGCCGCAGGCGATGGCCGGGTTGATGGTGAGCTTTGCGACATAGCGCTTGATGCGCTCATTGTCGGCGTCGGCGGTGGTCTCTTCAGGCAGGCGCCCGATGCGGTCCTTCATGATGCTGGCGAGCTGCCAGCAGCGGGCAACGTTCTCGGCCAGCCGTCCCATGCCCTGCGTATCGGTGGCGAAGATCGAGATCGCCCCCATATCGTGGAGGAAATCCTCGGCGGCCATGCTCTGCGGGCGGATTCGGGCTTCGGCGAAGTGGATGTCCTCTGTGAGCCGGTAGTCCAGGCGATGGCCGATCATCGTCATCGGCACGCCCTCGTCGAGCGCATAGGCGGTGAAGGGGTTGGTCGGGTTGGTCGAGGACGGCAGGACGTTGGGATAGGCACAGACCGCGATCTGGTCCGGCGCGTGGCCCCCGCCCGCGCCCTCGACATGGTACATGTGCACCGAACGCCCGGCGATCGCCGCCATCGTGTCCGCGCAGAAGCCGAACTCGTTGATCGAGTCGGTGTGCACCTTCACGCTGAAATCATTGGCGTCGGCGGCGCGCAGCGTCGCGTCGATCACGGCCGGCTGTGCGCCGAAATCCTCGTGGATCTTCACGCCCAACGCCCCGCCGGCAACCGATTCCTCGACCGCCCCGACATCCGAAGCCGCCCGGCCGAGGAAGCCGAAGTTGAGGCAATATTCCTCGGCGGCGCGGATGATCATGCCGACCGAGTTCGGCCCCGCGCAGCTAATGTCGAAGTTCGGGCCGATGCCCATGCCGATCATGGTGGTGGTGCCCCCCGCCAGCGCATGGTCGCATTGTTGGGGCGAGGAGAAATGGGCGTGGACCTCCACGGCCCCGGCCGTGACGATGCAGCCGTCGGCCGGCATCACCGCCGTATTGGGACCGCAGCGCAGCTCGGGATGAACGCCGTCCATGATGTCGGGATTGCCGGCCTTGCCGAGCGCGACGATGCGCCCGTCGCGTATGCCGATATCCGCCTTGACGATGCCCGCCACCGCATCAACGATCGTGGCGTTGATGATGACCAGATCGAGGCCGCCGGCGGCATAGCTGGCGCGGGCCTGAAAACCCTCGCCGTCGCGCAGCGACTTGCCGGCGCCGACCGTCAGCTCGTCGCCATAGCGGGTGAAATCGTGCTCGATTTCCGCCAGCAGCGAGGTATCGCCGAGCCGAATGCGGTCGCCCTTGGTCGGGCCGTAGATCGAGGCGTAGTGGCCGCGCTCCATCCGGGTCATGTCAGCGCTCCCCGCTGTCGTCGCGCGATGCCGGCGTTCCAGCCGGCGTGCCGGCCGGCGCCGGCAGATATCCGCGCTCGCGGGCGCGGCCCATGGCACGGGCGGCGACCTGCGCGTCATCGAGCGCGCCCTCGACCAGCCCCGCCGCGCCATGAATGGCGCGGGAGCCGCCCATGGCGACCAGCGCGACCCGGCGCCGGATACCCGGCTCGAACCGGACGCCGACCCCGGAGGGCAGGTCCAGCCGGAAACCGAACGTCTTCTCCCGGTCGAACAGCAACGCGCGATTGACCTCGAAGAAATGGGTGTGGCTGCGAACCTGGATGTCGCGGTCGGCGGAATTGAACACCTCGATCTCGATCCGCGCCCGCCCCGGCGCGAGCTCGATCTCGCCCGAGGCCGGCAGAACCTCGCCCGGCCGCGGCTCCGCGTGTTGAGCCGGGCTCAGGCCCGGACCGATCGGGTTGAAGACCACCATCATCTTGGTGCCCTCGGTGAAATTGCCCTCCACCACGATGTGGGGGATCATCGAGGCGACGCCGGGCTCCACATCGTCGAGGGTCAGCAACCGGCCGGCCTCGTCGACGATCTCGGCATAGCCAAGCCCGCGCCGCGCGGCGTGCAGCATCCAGTCGCTGATGAAGGCCACCGCTTCGGGATGCGACAGCGCAATGCCGTCGGCGCGGTTGCGCTCGGCAAAGCGCGCGGCCGAGAAGATCAGCAGGCGCTCCATTTCGGTCGGGGTCAGGTTCATGTCGGCAGCCCTGCTTCTTGGATCGGGTCGGACGGCAGATCAGTTGGAGAACAGGCGGGTCGTGCGGTCGGGATGCCGCAGCATGGCGATTTCAGCCAGGGGAGCGAAGGCGCAGGCCTCCAGCGGCGAGCGGATCGGCCCCGACAGCCCCTCCGCCACGCGGACCCCCATCGCGTTCAACGCCGACTGCACGTCGAGGTGGCTGGCATGGCCGAGGCGGAGCGCGGCCGAGCACAGCCCGGTCAGATAGCCATAGGCGGCCACCAGCATGGCCCGCTCGCGACCAAGACCGCAGAGCGCGAGCATCGCTCCGAGCACGACCGGCTGATGCCCACCCTCGCCCGCCAGCATGAGGTCGCGCAGTTCCCCTGCGCCCGGCGTGCCAAGGCGGACATGCACGCCCATGAGCGCCCGGCCGGCGCGCAGCGACCCCTCGCGCTGCGCCGTCCCGGCCACGCGTAGGTCCAGCTCGGCATCAAGTTCAGCCAAACGTGCCGGTTCACGCGCCAGTGCAAAGGCCGCCTGAAGAAAGGGCGCGTCGAAGCTCAGCCATTTCTGCTCGAAGCTCGCAGCCAGAAATGCCGGAAGATCGCCGCGACGCAGCTCGCCATCGGCGAACAGCCCCTCAAGGCCCCAGGAAAAGCCGAACCCGCCGCTCGGAAACAGGCTGTCGGCAAGGCGCAAGCTGTGAAACAGCTCATGGAGGCTGCCGCTGTCCTTGCCGGCGTCTGGGGCGAATTCCCCCTCCCCTCCATCAGCCGACATGACGCACCCGTCCCTCGTCGAGCAGCGGCGCGACGCGTGCGAGATAGTCGGCCGCCTTCGTCTCGGCCGCCACCAGCAGATCATCGCCGTCGAAGCGCACGCGCCAGTGCAGATTGCCGGCGTGGTAGCCCAGCTCAAGCGCAGCGGCGGCGTCGAGCGGGTGCAGGCGTAGCCAGATTTCGGCCTCGACCCTCAGCACCAGCGCCAGATCGGGCTCGGCGTACAGCACCGCGCCGTCGAACAGGAAGACATCGCGCGGCAGGTCGACGATTACCTCGCGCCCGCACATCGAGCGCGCGCGGAAACGATGCCGCCGCAGATCGGCGGCCGGCACCTCGACGATCTCGACCGCGCCGGCATGTTCGATGGCATGCAGGCGGCGGTGCCAGCCGGCCTCGGCCCGGTCGCCGAGGATCGCCACGACACGCAGCGGCGCAAGCGCCTCCGGGCCTGCCGCTCCGCCGTACGAATGCGCTCCCTCCCGGCCGTCATCTCCGCCGGACGAGGTCATCGGGCGCTCCCTCCCGTCGGATCGAGCATGAGGCTAGCGGGCATCGGCCGCTCCCGTGATGTCGGGCAGTCCGCCGTCGCTCAGGAACCCGTTGACGACATTGGCCATGATCCGCGAGACGGCATTGTCGAAATCGTTCCAGGGCAAGGCCCCCGCCCAGGCGATGGAGCTCGCGGAAAACACCGCCCCGCCATTTGCGGTGCGGAAATACACCATGTCGCACCGCACCTGCGGATGCTCGTCGCCGCCCAGGCCGGGATGGCTGAAGAAAATCTCCTCCTGCACCAGCGGCCAGTTCGATGTCAGCGGCTCGGACGAGGCGAGAACCACCGCGCCGGGCGGCGAGCCGAGGGCCGCGTCGTAACGGTCGATCTCAAGGCCCACCACCCCACCGTGGATCAGGCCGAAATCGCCGATCAACTCGCCCTCGACCCCCTCCAGAATCCAGGCGACCTCGGGGGCGAAGCTGGCCGGCATCCGGCGAAACGGGACCGAGATGTCCATTCCTTCGGACGCGAAGCCCACGCCCACCAGCTTCTGCGGCGCCCGGTTGCGGTGCCGCCACAGCCCGCCGGGCTCGCCGGTGGTGACGAGATAGCCTTCGCCGGGACGGCATTGCCAGGCCCGCGAACCGGCCTCGCGGCGGCGTATTTCCATCACCCACGGCTCTTCCGGGCGGAAGGCAACGACCCAGTACAGGCCGTTGCCCGACAGATAGAGGATGCGCCCGCCCCCCGCGCTGAAATCCTCGATCGCGTCGAGCATCGGCTCGGACGCATATTCGGCGTGGCTGCCGGTGATCAGCACCCGGTAGCCGTCGAGCGCCGCCCGCCCCTCGCGGTCGAGGTCCTCGTCGGTGATCACGTCATAAGCGTGGCCGGACTGCTCCAGCCAGGCGATGATCGACAGGTCGGCTCCCAGCCCCCAGGGCGCGGCAACGCCGGGAAAGCGGTAGTCGGGCTGCATGGTGAAGATCGGCCGGCGATAGGAGGTGTAGCAGACCCCCGCGCCGTCGCGATGGACATCATAGGCCGAGAGGCCGAACAGATAGTTGTTCTCGCAGGCCTCGATATCGGCGCGGGCGAGGATCGGAGACCGCCCCATCAGCGCCTGCCCGATATCGCCTTCCATGCTGCGCGGTCCGTTGGCATAGGCCATGTAGGTCGCGGTCGGCAGCAGGAAGCAGATCGGCGCCGAGCGCCGCGCGGGACGAACACAGAAAACCGCGCGTTCGGTCACCCCGCCATGGCGAAGACGCAGGGCATAGACGCCGCTGCGCAGGTCGGCGGAAAGCTGCAACGTGACCGTCGGCGGCCACAGGCAGTCGGCAAGCGCGTCGTCGTGGAACTCGATCCCGCCATATTGCTCGGGCGCCAGCCGAAAGCTGTCCACGCACCCGTCCCAGTTCCACCCGGTCTGGCCGCGCACGGGCCGGTTCACCCCGACCAGATCGAGCGAGGAAGGGCCGAGGTCGCGCACCACATCGCCGATTCCGCCGGGCCCGTAGCCGGCCGTCGTGTCCCAGAACGCGAGGGTTCGGGCGGCTTCGAGTGGGGTGCCTGCGGCGAGGGCCTCGCGCACGCCCTTGTCCGCGCCGCCGCGTATCAGGCCGAAACGGTCGATCTTGCCATTGTACAGGCACTCGATCGGCCCGCCCTCCGCGGGGCGTCCGCCGACGAGCACCGTTCCGGGACCGGGCGCGGCCGTCCACGCCTCGAGCGGCCCCGCCGCGTCGGGCGGGTCCTGCCGGGGCACGGCGCGCGACCAGAGCCCGTTGGCCCGGCCGGGCAGATGCCGCGAGGCAAGGACCACCTGCCCCCCCGCCGGATCGATATCCGCCGTCACCAGATACCAGCAATGCGCCAGCACGGGCTGCGGCTGGCCGAGCACGCGGCGCCAGCCCTGCGCATCATGCCTGAAGAAAGCGAGGCAGCCCTGTTCGTCCAGACACAGCGCGTAGCCGGCAGGCTCGCCCCCGTCGCGCAGATAGGAGACGAGCGTCTGGACGCCCGCGCCGGGAAGCGCCGGATGGATATAGGCCCAGAGGGTGAAGCGCTCCTGCGGCAGGAGTGCGCCGCCGGCATCCGTGCCGCGCAGCACGTTGCCGCGCGGTACGTCCCGCCACGACACCGCGAGCCGGCCGTTTGCGGGGCAGTCGATCTCCTCCTCGCGAAAGCCGGGGCCGGCCGGATGGACATCGCCATGCAGCAACCGGACGAGTTGCGCCTCGACTTCCGACGTGCCGGCCGCGCTGACCATCACATCGAGCGCCTCGCCCGCCCGGACGCTGATGCGCGCGACATAGGCATGAATGTGGACCGGCCCGCTCGAAAGCCGCTCGCCGGGCATGGGATCGCCGGGCATGGGATCGCGGGGCATGGGACTGGCCCCGCTCATCGGTCGGTCTCCATGAGCTCGGCAATGCGCATCAGGAAAATCGCGTGGCTGGCGGCGGCGATGGTCGCATGGCCTTCGGTGCTGGCGAACACCGGCGCCTCGCCCCGCCGCCCGGAAAGCCGGACCACGCGATAAAGCGCGAACGGCTCCTCGGCATAGATCGCGAGCTTGCCGGCCATGGGCGCTCGGCGCAGATAATTGAGAACGGCGGAAAGCTCGCGGCTATGCGGCCCCTCCGGCGCGCGCGCGTGCTCCTCGATCAGTTCGGGCGTCACAAGACCGCGCATGCGCGCGCGGATCGCGATGTCGAACGCCCGCAGGCTGGCCGCGACGGGATCGCCGGTCGAGGAGGCGCTGCCCATGACGCTAGTCGCTCCCCACACGGCTCGCCGGGGCGGCCTCGATCCGGCGGCGCGGCCAGGAGAACTCGCGCGCGCCCATCAGCCCGTTGGCGCGCATCAGCAGCAGCACCAGCATGATGAGGCCGAGCGCGACCTCCTGACTGCCGGGCGGAATGCTGATCGAGAGCCCTCCGATGTCGATGCCGGCCTCGACCCGGCGCAGGATGTCCGTCACGGCCGACAGCACAACCGTCCCGACCACGGCGCCCGACAGGCTGCGCATCCCGCCGACCACCAGCATGGCGATCGAGATGAAGGTCATGTCGAAGTAGAACATGTTGACCGAGATCACCCCGACGAAGTGCCCGTACAGCACGCCCGCCGCACCGAGGAAGAAGGCCGACAGCACCCAGGCCAGCAGGCGCTGGAACGCGACGTTCACCCCGCCCGCACGCGCCGCCACCTCGTCCTCGCGCGAGGCGCGCAGCGAGAGGCCGAAGCGGGAATTCTGGAACAGGTAGGCCGCAAGGATGGTCGCCGCCGCCCAGCCAAACGCCACCCATATCGTGACGTAGAGCGGCAGGCCGACCACCGATAGCAGCCCGAGCGTAACCGTCGTCCAGTTGGAATAGACGACGTAGACGATCGACAGGAACGCCAGAGTCGCGATGCTGGCCGGGATGCCCGACAGGCGCAGGATCGGCAGGCCCACGATCAGCGCGACCATAGCCGCCAGCAGCGAGGAGGTCAGCGCGGCCGCGAACACCGGATAGGTGTTGTAGCGCAGGAAGTCCGGCAGACCGGTCATGCTCATCGGCTTCATAGCCTTGCAGCAGGTTTGCCAGGCCGAGGCATAGGCGCCGATCATCACGAAGGCGATCGAGCCGAACGAGACCACGCCGGAATTGCCGATGAAGATGTAGAGCGCCACCACGATCACGATACGGATCAGGATTTCCGTGACGGTGCGGATGAGCGGCTTGTCGCCGATCGCCTGAACGGCGAGGCACACCAGCAGCGCGCCCCCCAGCAGGACGATGAGCGTGAAGTGGCGCTTCAGGAAATCGGCCACGATCGACCCTCGCATGGCGTCACACCCTCTCCTTCTGCGAGCGCAGGCTGATGAGGCCGTTGGGCCGCACGAGAAGCATGAGAATGACGATGGCGAACACGAAGGCATCCCGGTTCGGCCGCATCGCTTCCGGCAGGATGAACTGCATGAAAGCGCTCACCACTCCGACCAGGAAGCCGCCGAGGATGGCGCCGACCATGCTGCCCATTCCGCCGATCACCGTCGCGATGAAGCCGATCGTGACCAGCGGCGCGGCCATGCGCGGCGCCAGCGCGCCGGTTCGCACCATCAGGAAGAACGAAACCACGGCCGCCAGCACGCCGCTGACCGCGAAGGCGGTGGCGATCACCGTGTTGCCGCGGACGCCGAGCATCCGCGCCATACGGAAATCTTGCGTAGCGGCGCGCATTTGCACGCCCATGCGGGTACGCGTCATGAACAGCGCGACGGCGATCAGCAGCACGATGGTGGTGGAGATGGTCACGATGTCGATCCACGACGTGCGCAGCGGACCGAAGGCGAACTCGCCGTTCAGCGACGCCCCGATCTGGATGCTCTTGGGCCGGCCGCCATAGATCAGCAGGATCAGGTACTGGAGGAAGAAGCTCAGGGAGAAGGAAGCGACGAGCAGGGTCGAGGGGTCGGCATGGCGCAGCGGGCGGAAGATGATCCGCTCGGTGATCAGCGCCACCACGGCGACGATCAGGCACATGGTCGGCACCATGAGCCAGATCGGCAGCGCGCCGATGAAAAGCTGCGGGATGACCGCGCCCGACGGGACGATCAGGGCGTAGGCGCCGATGGTGATGAACTCGCCATGCGCGAAGTTGACCAGCTTCATCACGCCCCAGAGCAGGCCGACACCCAGCGCGGCAAGCGCATAGAGGCTGCCGAGGCTGGCGGCATCGACGCAGATTTGCAGGAAGGTCGTCATGGCTGCACCACCCCGGGCGTGTGCGCGTGGCTGGAGAAGCCGAAATAGGCGTCTTCCAGAACGGCGCGCGAATGCTGAAGGTCGGCGATCCGCCCGCCCGCCCGGAGCTGTCCCTCGCGCAGAATCAGCAGTCGGTCGAAGAAGGACAGCGCGCGCGTCAGGCTCTGCTCGACGATGAGCATGGTCATGCCCTGCGCTCGCAATTCGGTCAGATAGGCGTAGACGTTGTTGACCATCATCGGGGCGAGGCCGAGCGAGGGCTCGTCGATCAGCAGCAATCGCGGCCGGGTCATCAGCGCGCGGGCGATGGCGAGCTGCTGCTGCTCGCCTCCCGAGAGCTTGCCCGCGCTCATGTGGCGGCGCTCGCCGAGAATCAGGAAGCGCTCGTAGATTTCGTCCCGGTCGCGCAGCAGTGCCGCGCGGTCGCGGCGCAGCATGGTGCCGAGCAGCAGGTTCTCCTCGACCGTGAGCGCGGGAAAGATGCCGCGCCCCTCCGGCACCAGGGAGAGGCCGAGGCGACACACCTGCTCGGGTACCAACCCGGCGAGGCTCCTGCCCTCGAACTCGATGCCGCCGCGAAACCGCAACGCGCCCGCGATCGCCAGCATGGTCGAGGACTTGCCGGCTCCGTTCGGACCGACGATGGCCACGCTCTCGCCGGCGCCGACCTCGAAACTCAAGCCGCGCACGGCCTGCGCACGGCCGTAGCTGACGCCAAGATCGGTCACTTTCAGCATGTCAGGCGACCTCTTCGCCAAGATAGGCGGCGCGCACGGCGGGATCGGCGCTGACGGCGGCCGGGGTGCCCTCGGCGATCTTCCTGCCGAAATCGATGACCGCGATGCGGTCGCAGACGTTCATGACCACGCGCATATTGTGCTCGATCAGCAGGACGCTGCAGCCGAACCGGCCGGGAATGTCCCGGATGAGCCGCATCAGCTCGTCGCATTCCTCCTCGTTCATCCCGGCGGCCGGCTCGTCCAGCAGGATGAATTTCGGCCCGGCGGCGAGGGCGCGCCCGATGCCAATGCGCCGCTCATCGCCATAGGACAGGCCGTCGGCGCGCCATTCGGCCATGTGCGACAGGCCGAGCCATGCCAGGATGGCGTCCGCCCGCTCGCGCGCCGCCCGCGAGCTCAGCCCGCAGCCGACGCCATAGGCGTGAAGATTGGCGTGCACGGTGAAGTCGCGGAACAGGCGCACGGCCTGGAAGGTCCGGGCGACGCCGAGCCGCGCGATCGTGTGCGCGGCCCGGTCCGAGATCACCGCGCCGTCGAGCAGGATTTCTCCCTCGCTCGGCTTCTGGAAACCTGAAATCACGTTGACCAGCGTGGTCTTACCGGCCCCGTTGGGGCCGATAAGACCGAAGATCCGCCCGGACTCCAGCACGAAGGACACGTCCTTGAGTGCGACGACTCCATCGAAGCGCACCGTGATGCTGCGCAGTTCCAAGGTGGTGAAGGTCATGCCGGGCTCCGTCCCGTCACGCGACGGGTTCAGCTCACTCGCTGAACAGCACCTCGAAGGGCACGGGCGTCTCGTTCATGTAGTATTCGCCGGTCGACTTCATCTTGCCGTTCTGGACTTCCATCATCAGGCCGCGCACGCGGGTCTGGATGTGAATGTCCGGCGTGAAGCTGCGCGGACCGATCAGGAGAGGCTCGTCCTTGAACTTGTTGAGCTCGGCGGCGACCGCCTCGGAATCGGTGGTGCCGGCCCGCTCGACCGCCCGCTGGTAGCCCTGCATCAGGCTGTAGCCCATGAGCGCGAAGCTGCTGGTCGGGCGGCGACCATTGGCCTTCTCGAAGCTCTCCATGAAGGCGCGCACGTCGGGATTGGGGTCGTCGCCGAAGATCGAAGCGTGCACCGGCAGATAGAAATCCGAGAGATCGGGAAGGCTCGGCAGCCAATAATCGCCATCCGCGCCCATGCTGGTCATCAGCGGGGTGGTGATGCCGGCCGCGCGAAGCTGGCGGATGATGGAAGGCATCGCCGTCACGGTGGAGCACAGCAGGATGACGTCCGGCTTCTCGGGCAGCGCCTTGATGCGGGTGATCTGCACGGCGATGGAGGTATCGGCCACCTTGTAGGTGTCCTCGCCGAGGAACTTCGTGCCCGGCAGTTCCTTCCAGTGGTGCTGGAACCCCGAGCATTCGGCGCGGGTATAGGTATAATCAGTCTCCTTCAGCGCATAGGCGCTGTTCCAGCCCTTCTTGTTCTTGGCCCACTCCGCGAGCAGGTAGCTTTCGGCCTGGACCGCGACGGAGATGGTGTAGACCAGCGGGCCGACACCCTGCGGACCCCATTTCGGCGAACCCGAGCAGATCGACATGGCGAGGATGCCGGCGTTCTGCGCGGCCAGCGCCGCAGGGGCGCCCATGTCGAAATCGCAGGACACGATCATGAAGTCGATGCCCTGATCGACCAGCTCGGTGCCGACCTTGGCGGCCTGCGTCGGATCGGTCTTCGTGTCGGCGACCAGCAGCTCGACCTGGCGCCCGAGAATGCCACCCTTGGCATTGATGTCCTTGACCGCCATGCGGACGGCCATGGAGGGATCCTCGTCGAAAGCGGTCATCCAGCCGCTTTGCGCAATCGCCATGCCGATCTTGACGTTGCCACCCTCGGCCATGGCCGGCGGCACCACCGCGACGACGGCCATGGCCGCCCAGGCCATTGCCAGCGACGTCAGTCTACGAAGCCCATTCAACATCTCGGAACCTCTGGTGAGAAGGATTTCAGGAATTTTCGCAATTTTCTTATATTTGCTGATCGGAAATTGTTTTAGGTCTTGAAACGCTGTCAAGAAATTTGTGTTGCAAAACTCATCGATGATAAAATTATGATCACTCGAGTATATTTTTTCATCACCCGGCGGCGCGGCGCCGGTTCGGGCCCTGCGCGAAGGGCTTGTTGCGCGGGGGCCTTGCCGCGCAAAGGGGACCACGCGCAGCCTTGCCGCGCGTGGCGCCTGGCATCGGCCCCTGTGGGTCCGAGCGCTAGTAGCCGATGACCAGACCGTCGCGCCGGCTGTCGCTGCCGCCGACCAGAACGCCCCGCTCGTGATCGATACGAATGGCGTGGCCGCCGCCGAGCGGATGACCCGACACGGCAACCTCGTGGCCTCGCGCGGCAAGATCGCGCCGCTGCGCCTCGCCGAGCACAGCCTCCACCATCAGCACGCTGTCCTGGCACTGGCTGCGCGGCAGGTTCAGCGCTTCCTGCGGGTCCATCTGTTCGCCGAAGATCGCCTGGGCGAGCACCGCATGCCCCACCGGCTGGTAATGGCCGCCGGTCACGCCGAAGCTCAGCATCGGCTGCCCTCCCTTAAGCGCCATGGCGGGGATGATGGTGTGCATCGGCCGGCGCCCGCCGGCGAGACGATTGGGATGGCCCTCAGCGAGCGCGAATCCGGCCCCGCGATTTTGCAGGATGACCCCCGTCTCGGCCTCGCACAGCGTGCTGCCGAAATCGGTATAGATCGATGAGATCAGGCTGACGGTCAGGCCGTCGCGATCGACAACGCTGACATACGACGTGTCCTTGTGATGGGGCACATAATCCCTTGCCCTCAGTCGCCTGGCGGCGCGATCCGGCAAGATGCCGGCGCTAAGCCGCGCAATTGAGGCGTCCGACAGAAGCGCATCCAGGCTCGCCGCGTCAGGATTGCCGTCGGCAATCAGGTCGTCGCGCAGGGCGAAGGCGATCTTGCTGGCCTCGGCGAGAATATGGTGCCCGAGCGCGGAATCGAGGCTCCCGCCCTTGAGCGCCGCCTCGAGCAGCCGGATCAGGATCAGCGCCGCCGCGCCCTGTCCGTTGGGCGGACATTCCGCGAATGTTTGGCCATGGGCCTGCGTCGTCACCGGCTCGACATATTCGCCCCGGTGCCCGGCGAAGTCCTCAAGGCTGTGCAGACCGCCAAGTGCCCGCAATTGCCCCACCAGACGCTCGGCGAAAGCACTCTCGTAGAAGGCGGTGGCGCCCTCCCGCACGATCTCCCGAAACAACGCGGCATAGCCGGGAAGACGCCAGCGCGCACCGAGCGGCGGCGCCGCGCCGTCCTTGAGGAAATGTCGCGCCGCGAGGGGCTGGGCGCGCAGGTCCGGCAGGGCGGCATGCCAGTCGCGCACGATGCGCGGGTGCAGCACGACGCCAGCTTCGGCGGCCTCGATCGCCGGCGCGAACACCCGCGCGCGCTCAAGGCGCCCATAGTCGGCATGCAGCCGGCACCACGCTTCGACCGCGCCGGGAATGGTGACGGAATGCGGGCTGACGCGCGGCACCTCGGCAAAGCCCTGCGCAAGCAGATAGTCTGCGCTCAGCGCCGACGGCGCGGCACCCGAGCCGTTGTAGGCGCGCAGGCCCCCACGCGGATCATGGACCAGCGCGAAGCAGTCGCCCCCCGGTCCCGCCTGCGAGGCCTCGACGACGCTGGTCATCGCCATCGCGGCGATCGCCGCGTCCATCGCGCTGCCGCCGGCGCGCAGCATGTCATAGCCTGCCATCGCGGCCTGGGGATTGGGCGAGACGATCATCGCCTCCCCCGCATAGACGGCCTTCTTGCGGCCATCCTCGAACCAGGGGTCGGGCTTCAGCTCGAACATCGGCTCGGTCCTTCCATTCCAGCGGTCGCTGCCGACTGCTCCTCGCCTCTTGCGGGAGTCGGCGACATATTTCGATTAATAAAATCCTTGTCCGAAAGGAAATTTTTGAAACAGGCCGGCGTGCAGCCGGCACCGGACGCCGGGGCTTGTCGCGAAATATCGAATCAATGGCACCAAAGGCCGTAGCTGCCGGATCGGCGGCCTTGTTTAGTCCCGGAACGCGGCGGTGCCATACGGCGAGCGCGCCTCGGGCGCCGGCAAGGAGAGCAGCGGCGATGGACCAGACAAGAATCGAATTTCTCTATCTGTCCGAACCCGACATGATCCGGGCCGGCGTCACGGACATGGCCGGCTGTGTCGAAGCGATGGAGCAGACGCTGGAGCTGCTTCGCCGCGGCGACTATCGCATGGCGGGCGCCAACAATGCCTCGCATGGCGCGATGATCGGCTTTCCGCAGCATTCGCCCTTTCCGTCTATGCCCAAGCCGACAGCCGATCGCCGCTTCATGGCCATGCCGGCGTATCTGGGCGGGCCTTTCGGCACGACCGGTGTCAAATGGTACGGCTCCAACATCGCCAACCGCGGCAAGGGCCTTCCGCGCTCGATCCTGATGTTCCTGCTCAACGACACCGATACCGGGGCGCCGCTGGCCCTCATGTCGGCCAATCTGCTCTCGGCCTACCGTACCGGGGCGATCGCCGGCGTCGGCGCGCGCTACTTCGCCCGGCCGGATTCGCGCGTCGTCGGCATTCTCGGTCCGGGCGTGATGGCGACGACCACGCTGAGCGCGCTGATCGTGGCGTGCCCAGGCATCGATACGGTGAAGATCAAGGGGCGCGGCCGGAACAGCATCGAGAACTTCCGGCTCTGGCTCGCCGAGCACCATCCGCAGATCACCGCCGTGCACGAGGTGGAGACGCTGGAGGAGGTGGTACGGGACAGCGACATCGTGACCTTCTGCACCTCGGGAGGCGCCGTGCCGCCCTCCGCCTACCACACGGTGCGACGCGAATGGGTCAAGCCCGGCGCCTTTCTCGCCATGCCCGCGCAATGCGGGATGGACGAAGGCATGGAGGCGCCCGAGATCCGCAAGGTGGTCGACTTCATCGAAATGTACGACGCCTGGGCCGAGGAATTTCCCAAGCCGCTGCACGCGGCCGTGCCGGTCATCGGGTGCCGCTTCCTCGACATGATCGACGAGGGCGTGCTCGAGCGCGCGGCGATCGACGACCTGTCGAGCATCGTCGGCGGCGGCTCCGGCGGACGCCGCAGCGACGACGAGATCGCCATCATGTCGATCGGCGGGCTCCCCGTCGAGGACGTGGCCTGGGCCACGGTGATCTACCGCAACGCGTTCGAACGGGGCATCGGCCAGCGCCTGACGCTTTGGGACGCCCCCGTCCTTCGCTGAGGCGTGGAGGCCGACCATGCGCCGGCATGAGCGCGCGCCGTGCTCAGCCACGCCGGGTGATGCCGCTGATGGGAGCGATCCGGCTGCCGTCCGTGAAGCGCGAAAGCCGGAACTCATGCGGATCGACACACGGCGCCGCATTGGTCACGAGGTCCGCGGCCAGCCGCCCGGCCGCCGGGCCGATGCCGAAGCCGTGCCCGGAAAAGCCGGTGGCGAGGAACAGGCCCGGCACGCGATCGACCGGCGAGATCACCGGGATGGCATCGGGCATCACGTCCATCTGCCCGGCCCATCGCTGCGCGATCCTCGCGTTGCGGAAGAACGGATAGACCTTGCGGATGCTTTCCAGAATCGGATCGGTCAGATCGGCGTCCGGCGCCGGGTCGAGCACGCGAACTTGCTCGAAAGGTGTGACCTGATCGGCGCTCCAGCGCCTGCGCAGGCGCATGGCGCGGAAGAAAGCGGGGCCGAAGCTGAGGTTCAGCGAGCGCCATTCGTTTTTGAGCGTGGGAATGAAGGCACGCATCAGGCGCAGCGAGTCCGGCGTGATGTCGTATTTGGTCGCCAGTGCCGAGGAAACCGTGTAGCCGCCGTCGAGACGCTTGGTGAAGGTGAAATCGCTGTGCTTGAGCGTGCCCTCCGGGCCGCCGGGCAAGGGCTCGGTACGCAGGACGCTGCTCTTCACCCAGAGCTGGGGCAGCGCGATGCCCATATTGCCCAGAAACAGCCGCGACCACGCCCCACCCGCCAGCAGGACGGCATCGCAGGCGATGCGCCCCTTCTCGGTCACGACACCCACGATCTTTCCGCCGCCGGTCTCCACCGTGCGCACGGCGCAGGACTGATGAATGCTCGCCCCGAGCCGCTGCGCGGCGCGAGCCAGCGCTGCGCTGGCCTTTTGCGGTTCGGCGCGGCCGTCCTTCGGATTGATCATTGCCCCGAAAATCTTCAGCGCGATACCCGGATAGGGCGCGAGCCCCTCTTGCGCACCGACCATCCGCGCGCCGATCCCGAACGGCTTCTGGTAGTCGACCCAGCCCTGCATGTCGGCCAGCGTCGCCTGCGACGCGCAGGCATAGGTGATGCCGCATTGCCGATAGCCGGTCTCCTCGCCGGTGCGCGCATTGAGCTGCTCCCAGAGCCGGACCGCCTCGATCATCAGCGGCATCTCGCGCGGATCGCGATGCGACAGCCGTACCCAGCCCATGTTGCGGCCCGACTGCTCGCCGCCGACCTTTCCCTTGTCGCATAGCGCGACCTTCAGTCCCCGCTCGGCCAATTCCAGAGCCGCCGATGCGCCGATGATGCCGCCGCCAATGATCACCACATCGACCCGCGCGGGCAGGCTGGCGGCATCGTTTATGGGATCGAGCCGGGGTCCGGGCATCGCAGCACTCCTTGCCTCGAATGCAGCCGACTATCCAAAGCGCGCGCGGCATCGGCTATTGCATATCGCGTCGAACATTCGATGATTTGCGCATGCCCGCGGCCCCGCCGCATGAAAGCATCCGCATGCGCCCGCGAAAGGGATCGGTGAAGATGGATGCACCCGCGATGCCCGCACCGCGCCGGAGTGCGGCGTTTCCGCTGACGGTGCGCGCCGTCGCCCTGCATCCCTGGCTGCGCAGATTCGGCGACGATCCGCTTCTGGCGGCGCGGCTGGAGGCGCATGGCCTCGACCGGGCGCGGCTGCGCGATCCCTATGAGGTCATTCCCCTGATCACCCTGCTCGACCTTCAGGAGGAGGTCGCGGCCCTGGCCGGCGACCCCGTGCTCGGCGCGCGGCTCGGCCAGCAGACCACGCCCGCCGATCTCGGTCCCGCCGGACTGCTGATGCAGCAGTCGGGCTGCATCTGGCGCGGCCTGAATCGCTATGCGGCGAGTGTGGCCGCTCTGCAGAGCGCGACGCTGATGCAGTTCGAGGCGCATGAAGGAGTGCTGTCCTTCTCCTACCAGCTTCATGGGCTCGACATGGCCCGCTGGCCGCAGGATGGCGAACTCACCCTGTCATCCGCCTGCCGGATGATCCGCCATTGCTTCGATCGGCGCTGGCGGCCGCTGGAGGTGCATTTCGCGCACCGCCCGTCGCCCCGGCCCGACCTGCTCCAGCAGATGTTCCGCGCGCCGGTGCTATTCGCTCAGGGCGTCAACCGGCTGCTGTTCTCCGCCGACGGCGTGAACACGGTCCATCGCGAGGAGGATCGCTCGCTCATCGCCGTGATCGAACGCCATGTTGCCGACCTCTCGATGTCGCGTTCGGAGAGTTTCAGCACGGTCGAGCTGGTGCGCGACGTGGTTGCGCGACTGACCGGCCACGCCGAATGCTCGCTCGGGACGGTCGCCGGCGAGCTTGGGCTCACGCCGCGGGCGCTGCAGCGGCGACTGGCGGAAGAGGGCTCGTCGCTCAGGCAGTTGCAGCGCGAGGAACGCCTGCGCATCGTCGAGCGCCAGCTCGCGGATCCGCGCCGCAACCTAGCGCAGATCGCGCAGGCGCTCGGTTATTCCGACGGCACGGTTCTTTGGCGCGCCTACCGCAACTGGACAGGCCGGGCTCCCTCCCGCGACCGCGCCAGGAAGCTCCGCGACCCCGGGACGCCCCATCGCGGGCGGCCCTAGCGCACGCCATCACGAGGCCGGCGCCATTACTCGTCGAGCATCACGTTCAGCCGACCCTTAGCGAAATAGTCGGCCATATCGATATGCTGGTGCGCCTGGGGATCGTAACAAACAGAAACAATCTTCGCAGGCTCTTCGCTACGAGAGCAGTATTTATGGCCCATACTGCTGTCAAAATACATACTCTCTCCCTTTGTCAGGGTTACGGCAGCGTAGAACTCTGTGTAGATATCGACTTCTCCTTCTAAGACAAGTACGAATTCTTCGCCGTCGTGCTTGTTCCAATCCTCAAATTCATCGGGCGACCGCGCAAGCACGGTCATGATCATGGGGATCATCTCCTTGCGGGAGAGTTCCGTGGAATGAGTTTCATAGACGTACTGGTTGCTGCGGTAGATCGGCCCCTCGCCAAGCCGCGTCACCACGCGCCGGCCCGGCGCGAAGCTCTTGTGTCCGGGGTTGATGATTTCTTCGATCGGAATCTCGAGGCCATCGCAGATCTTCTTGAGCGTATAGTACGAAGCCGAGACTTGGCCGTTCTCGATCTTGGAAAGCGTCGAACTGGCAACACCTGTCTGAGCGCTCACGGTGGACAATGTCATCCCCTTGCCGGTACGCCACTCTCGCAGCCTGGCGCCGATGGACTCTTCCGTTGCCTGCTTCTTCGGTGGAGCCATATACCAGAATCCAGAATCTCTCTTTGCGTTCATGTCCCCTATTAGCGCATTCTTTGCGTATCATAAACGATTTTGGTTATCGATGAAGATCCCATATGCTGTTGTTCGCCGGCTAAGGGGGTCGGGATCGCGACCGCAGGGCAGCTCAAAGCCATCCGCTCGGACGATCTCGAGCTACGGTCGCTGCGCGCCGCCGGTATGCCGGCCTCCATCAGCACTTCGGTGAAGCGTGGCCGGTGAACTGGCTGCCCTGGTCGGTGTTGAGGATGCCCGGCCTCCCGAAGCGCGCCATCGCCTCCTGCAGCGCCTCGATGCAGCAGTCCGCCTCCATCGTGTTGGACAGCCGCCAGGCTAGGACCCTGCGGCTGAACCGGTCCAGGACAGCGACAAGGTGGAGGAAGCCGCGCCGCATCGGGATGTAGGTGATATCCGCGCGCCGGACCTGATCAGGGCGATCGACGACGAGACCGCGCAGCAAATGGGGCCAGACCCGGTGCCGGGGATGGCGCACCGTCGCCTTCGGCCGCTGATAGACCGCCGCCAAGCCCATCCTTGCCATCAGGCGGGCGCGCTTCGGCAGCTTCGGCCGAAGCTGCGCGACGACCGCGGCGGGGCAGGCAGCGCCAACGAGGTGTGGGCAGCCAATCACGATCAAGGCCGCGCTATCGGCACTCCGCTCTTCAGAACGAACGGAAGGCTGTCGGCTGTGGACAGTGCGCAGGCCACATGCGAGGATAGCTCGTGATCGCGCTGCGGATGGTCGTGAACGATCGCGAGGCTCCCGAAACTGGACCAGTTCGGCCGGAACGATCGACAGGAAAGCGAGGAGCCCGGGGAACAAGGGAGGTTGGCCATGATGCCTTTGCGCAAGGGCCGTGCCGCCATCGCAAGCGGACAGGCCCGATCCCATCGGCGGCAGACGAAGCGTGCGGTTCCAGGTGCTGTGCTGTCAATCGGGGCGCTGATGCCGGCCGCGCACGCGGACACCTTGCGCATCGGCGCGTTCTATCCGCTCTCCGGCAGTCTCAGCGTTCTCGGCACCGAGGCGCTGGCCGGCGCGCAGGTGGCCGTCGACACGGCCAACGAGCAGGGCGGCGTCGACGGACATGAGATCGAGCTGGTCGTCGCCGACGCCACGAATCCGGCAAACGCCACCAGCGAGGCGCGCCGGCTGGTGACGCGCGAGGGCGTCAGGTTCCCGGTCGGCACGTTCGGCAGCTCGATCCCGCTGGCGATCGCTGGCGCGGCCAACCGCACCGGCTCGGTGACGTTCGACGGCAGCAGCCTGGACGGCATGACGGCGCACGACATCATCGCCGGGTCCGGCCTGCTCCACGTGCCGGAGGGCCGCGAGCCCTTTCCCTTCCTGTCGGGCGCGGCATGACGGGGTGCCCCCGGCTCCTGCTGCTCGACGAGCCCTCGCTCCGGCTGGCGCCGGTGATCGTCCGGACGCCCTGCGAGAAGCTCGCCGAGGTGAACGAAGCCGGCATGACGATCCTGCCATGGCGCAGAACCTCAAGGCCGCGCTCGACCTCGCCGACGGCGGATACGTGCTGGAGAACGGCCGCTTCGTCATGGCGGGGCCGAGCGGCGACCCTCCTGGCCGACGACCGCCTGAGGTCCGCCTATCTCGCCCACTGAAGGGAGACCGATATTGCGCATCTGGCACCAGAGCTTCACCGATCTCGATCGCGTGCCCCTCTACCGCAGGACGCTGGAGGCGCACGGCGCCGCCGTGCTCGATGCCGGCGACACCGTCGCCGTCCACGGCCTGAGGCCGGGCACCTACGGCGACGACTTCGTGCCGATCGACGCCATCCGCCACCGCTATCTGGAGTTCCTCAACGAGGCGCAGATCTGCGAGGCAGCGCTGGCGGCCGAGCGTGCCGGCTACGACGCGATGGCGATCGGATGCTTCTACGACCCCGCCCTGCGCATGGCGCGGTCGCTGGTCGAGATCCCGGTCGTCGGCCTGTCCGAGACCTGCATGCTCGTGGCCTGCTCGCTCGGCAGCAAGTTCGCGCTGGTCGCCCTCAACGAGGACCAGCGGGTGCAGCACGAGGAGCTCGCCGTCGCCTACGGGCTGGAGCGGCGGATGGCCGGCGTCGTCCCGATGGACCCGCCGATCGACGAGTACGTGCTGGAGGACGAGGGCGAGGGCGCGCAGGCGATCGAGGACGGCTTCCGCCGGGCCTGCGCCCGCGCCATGGCGCAGGGCGCGGAGGTCATCATTCCCGGCGACGGCGTGCTCAACGAGTTCGTCTACCGGCGGGGCCTGCTGCAGGTCGAGGGGGCGACCGTCATGGATTCGCTCGGCGTCCTGTTCCGCTACGCCGCCTTCATGGCGGGCACGCAGGCGGCGATGGGCCTCAAGGTCTCCCGCGTTCGCCACTACGCCATGCCCGGCGCCGGGATGCTCGCCCACGCCCGCGCCGTGGCCGGCGCGGCGGCGCTCGACGAGAGCGACTTCTCGGGCGGCCCGGCCCGCCAGCTGCCGACCCCGCATCCTTAGGAAGGTCCGATCATGTCGACATCCGATCTCGATACCGATGTTCTGGTCGTCGGCGCCGGCGGCTGCGGCCTCGCCGCGGCGGTCGCCGCGCACGATGCCGGCGCGCAGGTGGCCGTCGTCGAGAAGCGCGAGACCCCGGGCGGCAATACCGCGATCAGCACCGGCTCCATCCCGGGCGCGGGGACCCGCTTCCAGCGCGCCGCCGGCATCGAGGATTCGGCGGAGCTCTTCCACGCCGATCTCATGGCGCTCAGCGGCCCCCACGACGCGGAGGCGCTGACGCGCCGGCTCGCCGAGTGCTCCGCCGCCCTGGTCGAGTGGCTGGCGGACGACCTCGGCGTCACGCTCGACATCATCACCGACTACAAGCATGTCGGGCACTCCGTGCCGCGGCTGCACGCGCCGGCCTCGCGCAAGGGCGCGGATCTCACCCGCGACCTCGTCGCGGCGGTGGAACGGCGCGGCATTCCGCTCGCCGTGGCGAGCCCGGTCACGTCGCTCGAGACCGACGCCTCCGGGGCCGTCGTCGGCGCCGTGGTCGACGGCGGCCGGAGCGGCAGCTACCGGGTCTCGGCGCGCAAGACCGTCATCGCCGTCAACGGCTTCGGCAACGACCGCGCGCTCGTCGCCCGGTACTGCCCGGAGATCGCCGGGGCGAGCTATGTCGGCGCGCTCGGCAGCGAGGGGGAGGCGATCCGCTGGGGCGAGGCGCTCGGCAGCCGGTTCGGCAACATGGCGAGCTACCAGGGCTATGCCTCGATCATCCATCCCCACGGCGAGCTCCTCTCGTGGACGACGATCGAGAAGGGCGGGATCTTCGTGAACGCGCGGGGCGAGCGCTTCGGCGACGAGGTCATCGGCTACTCCGGCTTCGCCGGCCCCGTGAACCGTCAGGAGGGGCCGGTCCACGCGATCTTCGACCAGAGGATCCGCGACGTCGCCGCGCGCGAGCCGTGGTTTCGCGAGGTGCTGGACTATGGCGGCGCGCGCAGGGCCGCCACGGTCGAGGAGATGGCCGCCGCCACCGGGCTTCCTGTCGACGCACTCGCCGCGACGATCGCCTCCTACAACCGCGCGGCGGCCGGCGCCGAACGGGATCCGCATGGGCGCAAGGACTTCGCGATGGCGCCTCTCGAGGCGCCCTTCTGGCACACCGAGGTGCAGGCGGCGCTGCTGAGCACGCAAGGCGGTCTGGCCATCGAAACCGACGGCCGTGTGCTTTCGCGGGACGGCGGTCCCATCCGGAATCTCTTTGCCGGCGGCGGCGCGGTGGCCGGAATCGCCGGGCGCCAGGGCGGCGTCGGATACGCATCCGGCAGCGGCCTGCTGCACGCGATCGGCCTCGGCCGGCTGGCAGGCCTCGCGGCCGCCGGCGAGCTGGCGACCCGGTAATCCTCCGCCGGCAGACCGGCGATGCCGTCGGCGTGGTCAGCGGCGCCCCGCAGCAGGGCGCCCGCGGTCCTGTCGCCGCACCGAGCTTCATGAACGCTCGCCAGCACCTCCCCACCCGCCTCGCCACTCACTTGCCTCTGTTGACAGTGATTTTGCGTTCTGTATACAGTCTGCACTCGATCACGGTCGACAAGGCGGGGCATAAGGAGGAGCGCTGAAGTGCGCGGCTGCGCGGACACGGATCTGGGCCAGGTTCAGTTCTTCGCCGAAGGCGAGGGCGTGCCGCCCGTTCTCCTGCCGCCCGTTCTCCCGCCGCAGGCGGGCCGCTCCGCGCGCATAGATGCCGACCTCATCGCGCTGCTCGCCGACCGCTGCCGCGTCGTCGCCATCGCCCCGCCAGCGTTCGGCAACTCCGCCCCCCTCCCCGCCGGAACAACGATCGAGGATCCTGCGGACTGCGTCGGCCAGGTGATCGCCCGGCCCGGCCTCGCGCCCGCCCACGGCTGCGGCCTCCATACCGGAAACAAGATCGCCGCGGCCCTTGCCGTGCGCTCGCCCGACGTCGCCGGGAGAGTCGTCGTGTCGGGGCAGAGCCACAGCATCGTGCCGAGCCGCGGGAGGCGGTCCGAGACGATCGAGGAGCCCGACGGGCCGTCCACCCTGGAGCGTCGGGAGGCGGACCTGGCCAAACTATTGCTGGGATTCGTCGCGGCGCCGCACAGGGAGGCGCTCGTCATGATGCGGCCGCTGCGTGTAGCATTCATCCATCGTCCGACTTTCCGCCATCGCCCACTGGATGCGCATGAAATCCACGCTCTCGACTCCGCTTCGGGTCTCCTCTCTCGTCGACACGATCGTCGAGCGCCTCGAAGGGGCGATCATCAGCGGCGAGCTGCCTCCCGGCGAGCGGTTCAGCGAGCAGGGGCTCGCCAAGATAATGGGCGTCAGCCGCAACCCGCTCCGCGAGGCGATCCGTCGCCTCGAGGGTCGCAAGCTGATCGAGCGCATCCCCAATATCGGGGTCAGGGTGGCGGCGCTCTCGCCGCGCGACCTCTACGACCTGCTGGTGGTGCGCGAGGCGCTGGAGGGCATGGCCTGCCGCCTGGCGGCGGAGCGGATGGAGGATGCCGAGGTCGAGGCGCTGGAAGTCATGCTCGCGCGGCACAGGAGCCAGGAAGGCATCCGGAAGGGCCGCGGCTACTACCAGGAAGCGAAGGATTTCGACTTCCACTTCCGGATCATCAGGGCGAGCCGGAACGAGCGCCTGGTCGCCATGCTCTGTGGCGATCTCTACGACCTTCTCAGGGTGTATCGCTACAAGTCGAGCACGATGAAGGGGCGCGCCGGTCAGGCGCTGGAGGAGCACGAGCGCATCGTCGCCGCTCTCAAGGCGCGCGATCCGGCGGCCGCCGAAGCCTCCATGCGGGAGCATCTTCGCAATGCGCGATGCCATCTGTTCAAGCACATGGACCGCTCGGCCTCCGAGTTCTCAGAGCTCGACCGGCCGGTGCTGACGCGGCCGGACGACGGCGCCGCCTGACGGCGCCACACGGCGCTCCTGACCGGACTTTCCGATCTGTGACCACCGAGACCGGCCCCCTTGGGCCGGCGTTGGCTGTGGACTGGAGCATAAGGAGGAAATTATGTTCAAGACGAAGTATCTGGCCTGCATGCTGGGACTCGGCGCGATGCTGGCCGGCCCGGCTTTCGCGCAGGCGCCGGGCGTCACCGACGATTCCATCAAGATCGGCATATTCGGGCCGATGACGGGCTCGGCGGCGCTCTTCGGCAAGGCCGTCTTCGGCGTCGAGGCCGTCTACAAGGACGTGAACGACCACGGCGGCATCAACGGCCGCAAGATCGACATCGTTCGCGAGGACACGGGCTGCGACCCGACGCGCGGCACCGCCGCCGTCAAGAAGCTCATCTCGCAGTCCCAGGTGTTCGCGATCAACGGCGGCCTGTGCAGCGGCGTCGTGATGGCGGTCAAGGAGGAGGTCGCCAAGGCGGGCGTCCCGTTCGTCATCATCGGCGCGGCGTCGAGCGCGATCTCCGACCCGATGATGCCGAACCTCTTCCACCCCGTCGCGACGACGAGCAACGTCGCCAAGACCATGATCGACTTCGCGATGACCCGCGAGGGCACGAAGAAGATCGCCGTCGTCTCCCATTCCGACGACTGGGGCAAGTCGAACCGCGACCCCGCCGTCGACCACCTCAAGGAGGCGTACGGCCTCGATCCCGTGCTCGACCTGACCATGGAGCGCGGCTCGAGCGACGCGACGCCGCAGATCCTGAAGATCCGGAACGCCGACGCCGACTTCGTGGTGCTGATGATGTATCCGGCCGAGGTCGCGATCTTTCTGCGCGACGCCTACAAGTACGGCCTGAAGGTGCCGGTGCTGGCACCGCAGTCGATCTCGCTGAAGGACACGCGCGAGCGGGTCGGCAACGACGCGGCGGTGGAGAACCTCTACGTCTTCTATCCGTACGCCCATCCCACGGATTCGCCCGAGATGGAGAAGTGGGGCAAGCTCATCAACAAGTACTATCCCGACGAGCGCGTCGAGAGCTTCAGCTATCTCGGCATGTCCGGAGCCCTCGCCGTGGTCGAGGCGCTGAAGGCGGCCGGGCCCGACCTCACCCGCCAGAAGTTCATGGACGCCCTGAACGATCTCAGGGACTTCGACAGCGGGATCAGCTCGGCGCCGATCACCTTCACTCCGGAGGACCACGCCGGCATCAAGGGCGGCGCGATGGCCACCCTCGACGACGGCAAGGTCACCGTCATGAAGAAGTGGCAGGACAAGTAGGTCCTCATGTTCGTCCAGCTCATTCTGAGCGGCGTCGCCCAAGGCAGCATCTACGCCCTTGTTGCCTTGGGCATGACCGCCCTGTTCCGCGCGACGACGATCGTGAACTTCGGGCACGGAGAGTTCTTCATGGGGGGCGCGTTCGTCCTCTATGTCATGATCAACGTCGTCGGCCTGCCGTTCCTGCCGGGAGCACTCCTGGCGATCGTCGTCATGTTCTTGGTCGGCATGACGATCGAGCGGGTCCTGATCCGTCCGATGGGCTTGGCGCCGCACATTGCGCTGGCGATGATGACCGTCGCTTTCTCCTTCCTCTTCCGCGGCATCGCGCGGGCCTTCTGGGGCCGCGAGGTGCTGCCGATGCCGGCGGTGTTCTCCTTTCCCCCGATCGACGTCGCCGGCGTCATCATCACCACGCAGGATCTCCTGATCACCGGCATGACGCTGTTCTTCGTGGTGCTGTTCTTCATCTTCTTCCAGCGCACCAATCTCGGGCGCATCGCGCAGGCGGCCTCGGCCAATCCGCGCGGCGCCTCGCTCGTCGGCATCAACGTGAACCTGTTCCACGGCACGATGTGGGGCGTCGCCGCCGGCCTCGGCGCGATCGCCGGCATCCTCGTGGCGCCGATCACGCTGCTCTATCCCGACATGGGCGCGCTCATCCTCATCAAGGCCTTCGCTGCGATGACGCTCGGCGGCTTCGGCAATCTGGGCGGCGCCGTGGTCGGCGGCCTGCTGATCGGCATCCTCGAGCAGCTCTCGGGCGGCTACCTGTCGACGGCACTGATCGACATCTTCGCCTACCTCGTCATCATCGCGGTGCTGCTGATCCGTCCGGCCGGCCTGTTCGGAATCCGGGAGTCGCAGCGTGTCTGACCTGCAAGCGACACTGCCGGCCGGGCCGGTCCGGCGCCCGGCCTCGGCGAAACGCTGGCTCGTGCGGCTCGCCATCGCCGTGCTTCTGCTTCTGCCGCCGGTGTTCAGCAACGACTACGTGCAGTACGTCGTCAATCTCATCGTCGTCTACGCGCTCGTCGCCGTCGGCTTCAACGTCGTGCTCGGCTATCTCGGCCAGCTCGCCTTCGCCAATGCGGCGTTCTTCGGGATCGGCGCCTATACGTGCGGCATCTCCATGGTCCATCTCGGGCTTCCCTTCTGGGCGGCCCTCGTGCCGACGGGGATCGTCTCGCTGGCCGCGGGCGCGCTCGTCGGCCTCCCCGCCCTGCGGCTGAAAGGGTACTACCTCGCCATCGTCACGCTGGTCCTCGGCGAGCTCATGCGCTGGAGCTACATCCACGGCGACGTGCTCACCGCCGGCTCCAGCGGCCTCGGCATTCCGCCCGCCACGGCGGCCGGCTTCACCTTCGGGACCGAGGACGAGAAGTACTATCTCTTCCTCCTCGTCGCCGCCGTCATGATCTGGGCGACCAACAACATCATCCGCTCGCGCATCGGGCGAAGCTGGGTGGCGATCCGGGAGAACGAGCTGGCGACGGCGGCCCTCGGCATGTCGCCGGCGGTCGGCAAGGTCACGGCGTTCGCCTGGAGCGGCTTTGTCGTGGGGATCGCCGGCGCGCTGTTCGCCATCCTGATCGGCCGCATCGCGCCCGAGAGCTTCAACCTGCACCAGCTGCTGCTGCACTTCGCCATCGTCATGATCGGCGGGCTCGGCTCGATCCTCGGCTCGATCCTCGGCGCGATCGTGCTGACGGCGGCGCCGGAGGTGCTGCGCAACTTCCCCGGCATGGAGGAGATCGTGTTCAGCCTGCTGCTGATCGGCGTGCTCCTGTTCATGCCGCGCGGCCTGCAGGGCGTGCTCGTCGGCTGGTTCCCTCGCCTGCGCGAACGGCTGTATCGGGAGTAGGTGCGGTGTCGCTTCTTCAAGTCGAGAACGTCAGCGTCCAGTTCTTCGGGCTGAAGGCGCTGAGCGACGTCACCTTCGACGTCGAGCCGGGGCAGGTCCGGGCCGTGATCGGACCGAACGGCGCGGGCAAGTCGACGCTGTTCAACGTGATCACCGGCTATGTCCGCCCGAACGAGGGCAAGGTCGTCTACGACGGCCAGAGCGTCGTGGGGCTGCCGCGCCACGTCGTCGCCGGGCGCGGCATGCGCCGGACGTTCCAGAACGGCGGCGTCTTCTCCGAGCTGACCGTGCTCGAGAACGTGCTGACCGGCCTCAACGCGGTCACCGCGAGCTCGACGCTCGGCATCGTGCTGCGCCTGCCGGGCGCCGGCGCCGCGGAGCGCCGGGCGGTCGACGAGGCGATGAGCCTGCTCGAGACGATGGGCCTGGCGGGGCTCGCCAACAACGTCGTCGGCGACCTGTCCTCGGGCCAGCAGCGGCTCGTCGAGATCACCCGCGCCATGGCGGCGCGCGCCCGGCTCCTGCTCCTCGACGAGCCGGCGGTCGGCCTGTCGAGCAGCGAGCGCGACCGCCTGATGAACGTCCTGCGCGACCTCGCGAAGGACGGCGTGGCGGTCCTCCTCGTCGAGCACGTCATCGATCTCGTCATGGCGGTCTCGGACCGCATCGTCGTGCTCAACTACGGCGAGGTCATCGCCGAGGGCACGCCGGAGGAGATCAGGTCCCACGAAGCCGTGCTGGAGGCGTATCTCGGCCATGGCTAGCTCCCTCCTGTCCGTCAAGTCCATCTCCGCCCGCTACGGCAAGGTGACGGCGATCGAGGATCTCTCGCTCGATGTGGGCGAGGGCGAGGTGATCGCCCTGCTCGGCGCCAACGGCTCGGGCAAGACGACGCTGCTCAACACGATCAGCGGCTTCATCGCGCCGTCCGCCAGCAGCATCGAGCTGCGCGGCGAGGTCATCAGCGGCGAGCCGCCCCACCGGGTGTTCCGCGCCGGCGTTGTCCAGGTCTCGCAGATGCGCGACCTGTTTCCCGCCATGACCGTGCTCGACAATCTCGAGCTCGGCGCGGTGTGCCATCGCGCCACGCTGTCGCGGGAGTTGGAGAAGGTCTTCCACTACTTCCCGCGGCTCGCCGAGCGCCGGACACAGCGAGTCGCCACGCTGTCGGGCGGCGAGCAGCAGATGGTCGCCATCGGCCGGGCGCTGATGGGGCGGCCGCGCATCCTGCTGCTCGACGAGCCGTCGGGCGGCCTCGCGCCGCGCTTCGTGCAGGAGATCGCGAACATCATGAACGTCCTCAAGGCCGAGGGCGCGACCATGCTGATCGTCGAGCAGAACATCGCAATGGCGCTCGGCGCCGCCGACCGGTTCTACGTCATCCGGTCGGGCACCATCGCGCGGTCGGGCGACGTGTCCGAGCTGGGCGACGACCACAAGGCCCTGGCACGGGAGTTCTATCTGTGAGCAAAGCGCGATCCGACTTCGACGGCCGCGTCGCCGTCATCACCGGGGCCGGCGGCGGCATCGGCTCCGCGGTCGCCCGGCAGTTCTCGGCCGCCGGCGCCGCGCTCTGCCTGTGCGACGTGGCCGCCCCGGAAGAGCTCGCCGCCGAGCTGCGCGCCGGCGGCGGGCGGGCCGTCGCCCTGGCGGCCGACGTCACCCGCAAGGCCGACGTAGAGGCGGTCGTCGCCCGCGCGCGCTCCGAGTTCGGCCGGATCGATATTCTCGTGCCGGTCGCCGGCGTGACCTCGTTCGGCGACGTGGAGACGCTCGAGGAGGCGGAGTGGGACCGCGTCGTCGGCATCAACCTCAAGGGCGTCTTCCTGACGTGCCAGGCGGTCATTCCGGCGATGCGCGCGGCCGGCTACGGGCGCATCGTCACGATCGGCTCCGTGCTCGGCAAGAATGGCGGGAATCCGCGGCCGTGGATCGACCGCTCCGAGCAGAAATCGGCCGCCAACGCGGCCTACGGGGCCGCCAAGGCCGGCGTGCACGCCCTGACGCTCTACCTCGCCAAGGAGCTGTCGGCCGACGGCATCACCGTGAACTGCGTTGCCCCGGGGCCGATCGCCTCGGCGATGACCAGGGGGTTGCCGGCGCGCCTCGTCGAGGCGATCCCGGTCGGCCGCATGGGCACGGCCGACGAGGTGGCCGACGCCGTGCTCTACCTCGCCGGCGAGCGGGCGGGCTTCGTCACGGGCGAGGTTCTCGATGTGAACGGTGGAATCTGGGTGGACTGAAGCGGGGGACGCGGACGACCGCGCGCGCTTCGACATGATGCGGAGAGAACCCTGATGAATCCCAGAAAGACGTTCCGGTCCCTTCTGCAGAAGGGGACCTACGTGGTGGCGCCCGGCGCCTACGACCCGCTGTCGGCGCGGCTGGTGCGGCTCGCCGGCTTCGACGCGGTGTATCTCACCGGCGGCGGCTTCTCCCGCGCCAACGGCTTCCCGGATTTCGGTGTCCTGTCGCTGACCGAGGTCGTCCAGTTCATCGGCCGGACGGTCGAGGCGGTCGACATCCCGGTGATCGCCGACGCCGACACGGGCTACGGCAACGCCATCAACGTCGTGCGCACGGTGCGCGAGTTCGAGAAGACCGGCGTCACCGGCTTCCACCTCGAGGACCAGGTTTCGCCGAAGAAGTGCGGCCACTACGAGGGCAAGCTGATCGTTCCGAAGGCGGAGATGATCGGCAAGATCAAGGCCGCCGTCGATACCCGCCGCGACCCGGACATGGTCATCATCGCCCGCTCCGACTCGCGCGCCGTCGAGGGGCTCGATGCCGCCATCGACCGGGTCAACGCCTATGTCGAGGCGGGCGCCGATCTCGGCTTCGTCGAGGCGCCGCAGTCGGTCGACGAGCTCCGCCGGGTCGCCGCCGAGGTGCGCGCGCCGGCCGTCGCCAACATCTTCGAGGGCGGCAAGACGCCGACCGTGCCGGCCGAGGAACTGCAGGAGATGGGCTTCCGCCTCGGCATCTATCCCTCGCAGACCCACCGCGCCGCGATCTTCGCGATGAAGGAGGTGCTCGCCGTTCTCAAGAGCGACGGCGACACGGCCCGAATCGAACACCGCCTGGCGAGCTTCCACGACCGCGAGGAGGCGGTCGGCACGGCCCGCTGGTACGAGATGGAGAAGAAGTACCTCCAGCTCGACGCCTGAACAGGCGACATCATACCGACAACGAAAGGACACAAGAGAATGACCACGACGTCCCGCAAGACGGCGCTGCTTCTGCTCGACCTGCAGAACGAGATGGTGGATCCCGAGGGCAAGATCGGCGGCGGCGGCCTCGCCAAGGTCTGCGCCGAGCGCAACGTGGTGGCCAACGCCGCGCGGGCGCTGGGCGCGGCGCGCGAGCGCGGCCTGCCGGTCGCACATGTCCGCCTCGGCTTCCGCCCCGACTATGCCGACGCGCTGAGCGTGGCGCCGCGCATCGAGAAGCTGAAGCAGAACAAGGCGGCGATCGCCGGCACGTGGGGCACCGAGTTCCCCGAGCCGCTGACGCCGAAGGAGGGCGAGCTGCTGGTGACCAAGCAGTGCGTCAACCCGTTCTTCAACACGGGCCTGATGAACTGGCTGTTCGCCAATGGCGTCGGCCATGTCGTGCTCGGCGGCGTCGTCACCAATCTCGTCGTCGAGATGACCACCCGCGCCGCCGACGACGCCGGCTTCGCGGTGACGGTGCTCGAGGATTGTTGCGCCGCGCCGAACCCCGACTGGCACCGCTTCTCCGTCGAGAACATCATTCCGATGTTCGGCAGCGTCTCCTCGGTCGACGCGTTCGTCGCCGGGCGGGGCTGAGACGCGCCGGCCCCGCGCCGACCAACGAACCGAAGCCGGGCCGGCCGCGGCCCGGCCGCGAACCACGAGGCGATCCCATGACGCAGCGCTACGACCTGTTCATCAACAACGAGTGGGTGAAGCCCGCCTCCGGCGAATGGTTCGACTCGCTCGATCCCTTCTCCGGCGAGGGCTGGGCCCGGATCCCGCGGGCGAACCGCGAGGACGTCGACCGGGCGGTGCGCGCCGCCAGGGAGGCGGGGGACGGGCCGTGGGCCGAGCTCAGCCCCAGCGAGCGCGGCGCCCTGCTGCACCGCATGGGCGAGCTCGTCGAAGCCAACGCCCAGCGTCTCGCCGAGATCGAGTCGCGCGACAACGGCAAGCTGATGAGCGAGGTCAGCGGCCAGGTCCGCTACGTGGCGAAGTACTTCTACTACTATGCCGGCCTCGCAGACAAAATCCACGGCCTAGTCGTGCCGATGGACAAGCCCAAGGTGTTCAACTTCGTGCGCTACGAGCCGATGGGCGTCGTGGCGAGCATCACGCCGTGGAACTCCTCGCTCCTTCTGACGGCGTGGAAGCTGGCGCCGGCCCTGTGCGCTGGCAACACCGCGGTCTGCAAGCCGTCGGAGTTCACCTCCGCCTCGCTGTTCGAGCTGGCCGCGCTGTTCCTCGAGGCGGGCTTCCCGCCGGGCGTCGTGAACGTCGTCACCGGTTTCGCCGACGAGGCGGGCGATGCGCTGGTGCGCCACCCCGACGTCGCCCGGATCGCCTTCACCGGCGGCGATGCCGGCGGCAAGGCGGTCTACCGCGCGGCCGCCGACGGGCTGAAGCGGGTCTCGCTCGAGCTCGGCGGCAAGTCGCCGAACATCGTCTTCGACGACGCCGATCTCGACAAGGCGGTCAACGGCGTCATCACCGGCATCTTCTCGGCCGGCGGGCAGACCTGCATGGCCGGCTCGCGCCTGCTGCTGCAGGAGTCGATCCACGATGAATTCGTGGAGAAGCTGCTCGCCATCACCAAGTCCGCCAGGATCGGCGACCCCTCCGATCCCGAGACGCAGATCGGGCCGGTGGCGACGCGGCCCCAGTTCGAGAAGGTCATGTCGTACATCGAAATCGCCAAGGAGGAGGGCGCGCGCTGCGCGGCGGGCGGCCGGCGCCTCGAGGGCGAGGGCTACGGCGCGGGGCAGTTCGTCGAGCCGACCGTGTTCCTCGACGTCACGAACGACATGCGGATCGCGCAGGAGGAGGTCTTCGGCCCCGTCCTCGCCGTCCTGAAGTTCAAGGACGAGGCCGACGCCATCCGGATCGGCAACGACATCCGCTTCGGCCTCGCCGCGGGCGTCTGGACGCAGAACCTGCACCGGGCGATGCTGATGTCGGAGAAACTGAAGGCGGGCACCGTCTGGATCAACAACTACCGTTCGACGAGCTACACGACGCCCTTCGGCGGCTACAAGGACAGCGGCATCGGCAGAGAAGGCGGCATGGAGGCGGTTCGCGAGTACATGGAGGCCAAGAGCGTCTGGATTTCGACGGATCTTGAAATGCCGAGTCCATTCGTCCGCAAGTATTAGCTTCTTTGTACGGAGAGGGTAATCGCTTGACAGTGCCGCTTCTGTGAGCCGGGCTCAGGCGGCCTGTTTGGCGGTTCGTCTTCCTGCTCGCTTGTCCTCCTTCTGCTGTGGCGGGCTCGCCAGGCTTCGATGAAGGCGATGGCCGGTTGATACACGCAGATGTTGATCCACGCAGATAGAGCGCTGCCCTGGGCGCAGGCGTGGCCGGCGCATCTGCTGTCAGGCCATCGGTTATTTTTCGGCTGCCTCCGTCATCGCGCGCGCAACTCCTCGATCGAGCGCATCGGCAGCGCGAGGCGCAGAGATTCCGGCAAAGGCTGGAAGCCGAAGGATTCGTAGAATGCGGCAGCGCGCTCGTTCAGCGCATCGACGACCAGCATTGAAGACCCGATGGTCCCAACGCTGGCGCAAGCGTGCTGCACCGCGTCGGCGAGCAGCAGCGACCCCAGGCCTTCGCCTTGCCGAGTACGCGATAGGGCGAGGCGGACGCATCTTTTTCATGCGAGCGGGCCGAAAAGGGCGTCCAACACCTCGGCGACATGGCTTTCCGTGACCCGGAGCTCCGCGTCGGTGACTTCGCCGGGAACCACGCATGGAAACGGGGCGATAAGTGCCGCGTCCGGGAGACAAGCCTTTGCCGCGATCGCAAAAGGAGGGCCTTAGAGGGCTATGGCGTAGACATAGGTCCCGTCTTCACCCGGCGCGGCCGCCAGCTTCCCACCACGCCAGAACGAAGTCGGGCACAGAAGGAACTAGCCTTCATCGGGGCCGGTGTGGCGCTCGCCAGATTGGTGGAACTTGGAACGTCGCGACAAGCCCTCGCTGCCCGGAACTGGTGATTTCCAGCGCGCGGGTGCCGGGCGACCGAACGACCCATTTGAGTCCGAGCAGGCGGGCGAGAATGGCCGCTCCGAGGTGACCGGCAAGATGGGGTCTGCGCTCGCTCCAATCGAGGCAGGTCCGGCAAAGTGGCCGCTTCGAGCGCCGATCTGCCGCAAGGTCGATCCCGAAATCAGAGAAGAACCGTGCCCCCTCCTCGGTGACGATTCCGACGCCATCCGCAAGGGAAACATAGCCCCGCTCGCTCAGCGAATCCGCCAGCGCCAGCGCCAGTCGGCCGGCCAGGTGGTCGTAACAGGTGCGGGCGGTGCGCATCGCCTCGTCGCGCGGGCCGATCGGATGATGCCGCTTCGGTCCTGTCGCCGCGACCACCATGAGCGACTGCATCGCCTGCGCCACCTCCGGCGAGGCAAGCCGATAGTAGCGATGGCGACCCTGTTTCTCCAACGAGATCAACGCCGCATCGACAAGTTTGGCAAGGTGGCCGCTCGTCGTCTGGGCCGTCACGCCTGCATGGCGCGCCAACTCGCCAGCGGTCAGCGCGTGACCGCCCATCAGCGCCGACAGAATGTTTGCGCGGGCGGCGTCCCCGATCAGGGATGCAACCCCCGCGATGGTGTTTCCCGAGGCGATGTTGGACATCGACAAAGCCTATCCTGCATTTCCGTGGCTGTCAGCCGCGTACACTTCGGCCGAGGCCGAAACATCCTCCGACAGGCCGGTGCTAGGAAGACGAAGCGATCCCGATCTTCAAGGCAGGCAGGGCATGGCTCCCGACAATCCGAACGTGACGAAAGATCTGGCGCTGCTGCTGGTGCTCTCCACACTGTGGGGAGCCTCCTACAGCTTCATCAAGATCGGGGTCGAAACCATTCCCCCCGTCACGCTGATCGCGGCCCGAACCTTCATTGCCGGAATGATCCTGGTCGCCATCATTCGCTGGCGCGGCTTGAACCTTCCGAAGGAACGCGCCACCTGGCGGCGGTTTCTGTTTCAGGCGTGCCTCAACAGCGTGGTCCCCTTCACGCTGATCGCATGGGCGCAGCAGACCACCGATGTCGCGCTCGCGACAATCCTGAATTCCACGTCTCCGATATTCGCCTTCCTGCTGACCGTGCTGGTGACCCGCCATGAAGTCGTGACGGGTCGCAAGCTGTTCGGGGTCGGGGCCGGCATTGCCGGCATTTGCCTGATCGTCGGCGTTCAGGCCCTTGGTGGCTTGGGACGCGAGCTGTGGGCGCAACTCGCTATCGTCGCCGCCACCATCTGCTATGCCGGCGCTGCAATCTTCGGCAGGAATTTCAAAGGGCTCGATCCCATCATGCCGGCGGCGGGGTCGATGATCTGCGGGGCTGTCATTCTCATTCCCGTCAGTCTCATCGCGGAACGGCCGTGCACGCTGGCTCCATCAATGGAGTCGATCATGGCCTTGATGGCGCTTTCGGTCTTCTCCACCGCGCTCGCGTTCGTGATCTATTTCCGGCTGGTCCAAACGCTCGGATCGGTCGGCACGACCGCACAAGCCTATCTGCGGGTGCCGATAGGGGTGGCGATCGGCGTCGTATTCCTCGGCGAAAGCCTGTCCTCGACCGGATCGATCGGGTTGGTGTGCGTTATAGCGGGCGTGGCTGCGATGACGATCCCGGCCCGCAAGCTTGCCCCGGCGACCTGACCCATGTGGTCTCATCTCGCCCAAGCTGTACGTTTGGTCTTCCGCTCCCGTCAGTTCTGAACCGTGACGCGGCCGAGGACGGTTTGGCTCTGCGGATCGTCCCGCTTCACCCACAGCGCCCCGCCGTCGCGGTAGAAGCGGAAGCAGCCCCGCGCGATGCTCTGCCAGCACAGGCGGCCGTCGGCCTCGACCCGGTAGGTGCCATTGTTCGCCCGGCCCGACAGGACGCCCTCGAACCGGCCGTTCGGCAGATAGACGGTTACGACATTCTGGCCGTTGGCTTCCCACGCCAGGTCCCGCCCGATGAGCTGCGTCCGCACATCGGCGGCGGTCAGGTTGCCGCTCGCTGCGGCAGGCTGCGGCGCGGCGGCCTGGCACACGGCGAAGGCATGGTCGATCTGGCGGGCGGAGCCGCGCAGGGACAGCGGGACCGTGGTCCCGAAGAACGTCAGGGTCGCCCCCGATCCACCGCGCAGGGCAGCGATGATGTCCCGGTGGGCCGCCGCTTCATATGGGACGGACGCGCGCTTCTGCCCTGTCGCCTGAACCTGGCGCATGACGATCGCGCCGACATTGCGGCCATCGACCCCGACCGTTACCGCGACCGGGCTGCCGTCGCCGAAGTCGCCGCCTTCGGCGATCATCGCGAATTCGAGCGGGCCGCCCGGCATGCAGCGCAGGGCGAGGCACAGATAGTTGCCGCTCGGATCGGTCCCGTTATTGTCGCAGATCACCGCGCCGCGTCCGAGCCCCCGAGACTCCACGAGGGGCGTCCAGCTCTGCGCCTGCGCAGGCGTGGCAAGAACGGCCGCGCCGATTGCAGCCGCACCAAGAAATACCGCTTTCACCAGATCGCCCCCTGTTCCCGCAGCCCGTAACTCTTCATTAACCGCAATGCGCGAACCGAAAACAAGGGAGGGGCTTCGCTTTATTTCTACATCATTGGAAAATAGAGATTTATTTCTGGGGGGACATCTTTCTCACCTCTTCCGCGCAGATCCTGCGACGGGACTGGGGAGAATAACGGGACGGATCCGGCCGGACGGCCCGCCGCGGAGGAAAGCGCGTGGCACGGGACCTTCCGGCCGCCCCGGCCGGGAAACCGCCGGAAGGGACCCGCGCCTTCGCCTCCGGCCTAATCCGGCCTCAGCCAGCCGGTGTAGCGCACCACCAGGCCGACGAGCGGCAGCGACACGGGCACCTCGAACCTGAAGCGGTCGCCCTCCTGCCATTCGCGGGCGAGGCTTTGCGGCGCGAGCGCCATCGGCAGCGGAATCCCGAAGGCGCTCCAGGACCGCATTTCCATGCGGAGCCCCGCGCCATCCGACGGCAGCTCGAAATGGAAGCGGAGAGGCCCGAACCGCTCGACCAGATGGCCGGCGCGGACGCCGAGCCGGCTCCTGAAGCGGTGCCCGCCGAAATCCCGGGTCCACGTCTCGATGCCGCCGCTTTCCCGGAACGCGACATGGAGCTTGTGGCGGCCCGCGGGCGGGAACCGCATCATTCGGGCGATCAGCCCTGCGACCGGGCTGCCGCCGCGGACGACCTCCCCCTCGCCGGAGGCGCCGCCATCGCGATGGACCTCGTGAAGCTCCCGGACGAGCGGCGGAAGCGCGTCGAAGCGCGCGCCCATGATGCGCCGGTAGAGCGGCGGGGGCAGGTCCGCCTCATCGACACCGTGCGCGACCGAAAGCGTCGCGAAGAGCGGGTCGAAGGCCTCGAGCGGGAGCAGCGCGCTTGCGTGGCGGGCGCCGGCGGGGACGCGGCCGGCGGCGATCGCCTCCGCCAGGAGGACCGCGGCGAGCGTCGGGATCTCGGGACCGTCGCCGTCTTCGGCAAGGAGCGTCCAGCGCCGCTCGACGGCAGCCCCTCCCGCGAGCCCGCTCACGCGCACGGACATGGCGGAGCGTCCGTCCGAGGGCCCCTGCGTCAGCCGCTGCAGGCGCAGCAGCAGGGGGGCGAACCGCTCCGCCGACGAAACGGCGCCGAGCCGGACGGCCCATGCCAGGCCCCAGAGGCCGAGCGTCTGGAACGGGGATTCCGTGCCCGCACGGAAGGTCACCGCCGGCCGGCCGGGCAGCATGGCGGGAAGCAGCTCGAGGTCCGGCACGTCCGCCAAAGCGAGCCAGCGGTTGCGGAGCGGCGGCCGCTCCGGGACGACGAAGGTCTCGCGGCCTAGCTCCTGCCATCCCCGGCCCTCGGTCCATTGCCGCGCGCGCCAGAGCTTCACCGGCTTGCCCGCATAGCTGAGGACCGCGCGCGCGACGGAGGCGCCGGCGGTCGCCCGGCTGGAGGCGGAGATCGCGATGTCGACGGTCCGGACGCTCTCCATGCCCTCGGCGAGGCGCCGCGCCGCCGCGCCCGAGAGCGCCGGCACGCTCGATGCGCCGCTCACCACCGCCACTCCGGCCCGGCGCGCGGCTTCGTCGAGCGTTCCGATCCCGCATACGAAGGCCCGCGCGTCGGCGAGGTCGACATAGGGGATTCCGGCCGCGATGCAGGCGAGCGGCACCTGATAGCCGCTCCCCTGGAAGGGACCGGCCGCATCGATCACCAGGTCGGGACGGTGCGCCGCGAGCACCGGGAGGAGATCGCCGTTCCTGTCGGCGGCAACCGCGCGCAAATTGGCGCAGGCGGCCTCAAGGGCAGCAGCCTTTTGCGGGTTGCGCCCGGCCGCGAGCACGCTATGCCCGCGCCCGACCAGCCGGCGGGCCAGGCGTGCGCCGAAACCGCCATAGCCGCCGAGGACGAGGATGCGGCTCAGGGCCGCCGCCCGAACCGGCCGGAAGCCGCCGCTCCGCAGACGCGGCCCCGGCCGCAGGGGGGCGCCGAGACGCGCCTGTCGTACTGTTCGGTCACCCGCCGTCACCCCACCGAAGCGTGCGCACGGGGCAGCGATAGACCGGCAGCGGTTGCAGGGTGCTTAAGCGGCCTACGGCGCGGCCCGAACGGGTCACGCGACCGGATTGCCGCGGCAGGTCCTGCTCCGGCGGGACTTCGTCCGCGTCATCGGCGGCTTGAATCCGGCCGGCGCGGTCCGCCGGCTGGTACCCCGGGCTACTGCGCCGCGACCGCGCCGACGGCCGCGCCCGCGGCACCGCCGATCAGCGCGCCGCCGACCACGCTCCCGCCCGAGGCCGCA
>NZ_SPKJ01000010.1 GCF_009866965.1 Propylenella binzhouense
GCGCCGGCGCCGGCCCCCCAGGCCGCGGCCGGCGGCGGGCGGGCGCTCACCGGCAAGGGCTCGTTCGAGGTGGCGGCGCCGCCCTCCGCGATCTGGCGCGCGCTGCTCGATCCGGAGACGCTCCGAAAGGTCGTTCCGGGCGCGCATACGGTGAATGTTGTGGGCGAGAACCATTATCAGGCCGAGGTCTCGCTCGGCGTCGGTCCGATCAAGGGCCGGTTCGTCGCCGACGTGCGCCTCAGCGATCTCGAGACCGAGCGCTTCGCGCGGCTCGCGGGCGGCATGACCGGACCGCTCGGCGGTTCCGAGGGCACCGGGGACGTGACGATCACGCCGACCGATGCCGGGTGCCGGCTCGACTACGTCTATTCCGTCGTCGTGAGCGGCAAGGTCGCCTCCGTCGGCGGGCGCATGATGGAGCGCGCCGCGGAGATCATCATCGGCCAGTTCTTCGAGCGGCTCGCGGCCACGGTCGGCGCGCCGGCGGTCGGCGGAACGGCCTCGGCCCGCGCCGGCGGCCTTGCCGGTGCGCTGGCGTTCCTGCGCAGCCTGCTAGGGAGGGGGCAGTGAAACCGAAAAGCTTCGCCTATGTCCGCCCCGACAGCGTCGAGGAGGCGGTCGATCTCCTCGCCCAGCACGGCGAGGACGCGCGCATCATCGCCGGGGGGCAGTCGCTCATGGCGATGCTCAACCTGCGGCTCGTCGAGCCGAGCATCCTCGTCGACATCTCGCAGCTGAAGGAGCTCTCGGAGATCGGCGTGCGGGACGGCGCGGTCGAAGTCGGCGCGTCCGTGACCCAGGCGCGGCTGCTCGCCTGGCCGGAGCTCAAGGCCCGGGCACCTTTCATTGCCCTGGCGCTGCCCTGGGTGGGGCATTTCCAGACGCGCAACCGCGGCACCGTCTGCGGCTCGATCGCGCATGCCGATCCGAGCTCCGAGCTGCCGCTCTCGCTCCGGCTTCTCGGCGGCGAGGTCGTGCTGCGGTCGAAGAAGGGCAGCCGCAAGGTCAAGGCGGAGGCGTTCCAGCAGGGGCTCCTCACGACGGCGCGCCGGCCCGACGAGCTGATCACCGCCGTCCGCTTTCCGGTCGGGGTCGGAGCGGAGGGCGCCGGCTTCCGCGAGGTGGCGCGCCGGCACGGCGACTTTGCGATCGTGGCGGTCGGTGCGGTAAAGGTCGCCGGCAGCATCAGGGTTGCCGTCGGCGGCGTGGCCGACCGGCCCGGCTTGCTCGAGCTGCCGGCAGGAGGCTCCGAAGCCGAGCGCAGGCAGGCGATCGAGGACTTCGCCTGGGAGCTCGGCGGCTACGACGATATCCACGCCAGCGCACGCTACCGGCGCGACCTGGTCCGCCGGCTGGCGCCCATCATCATTTCAGAGGCCGCCTGATGCGCCGTATCGAACGCGATGAGATCGTTTCCGTCAGCTTCGAGCTGAACGGCAAAAGGGCCGCGGGCACTGCGCAGCCGCGCACGCTCCTGAGCGACTTCCTGCGGCAGACGCTCGGCGCGACCGGAACGCATGTGGGCTGCGAGCATGGCGTCTGCGGCTGCTGCACGGTCATGATCGACGGCGTGGCGTGCCGGTCCTGCCTCACGCTCGCGGTGCAGGTCGAGGGCCGCCGCGTGGAGACGGTGGAATCGCTCGCCGGCGACGAGGACCGGCTGAACGCGCTTCAGCGCGCCTTCAACAAGCATCACGCCCTCCAGTGCGGCTTCTGCACGCCCGGCATCCTGATGTCCTTCACCGACTATCTCGGGCGGAACCCGAAGCCGAGCGAGGACGAGGTGCGCGAGGTGCTCGGCGGCCACATCTGCCGCTGCACCGGCTATGCCGGGCTGGTGGCGGCCGTCCTCGATGCGGCCCGGGAGATGCGCGGCGAGACCGAGCCGGAAGGCGAGCCGCATGCCGCCTGAGGATTCGATGGGCGTTGACAGCCAGCCGCCGGCGACCTTCCAGGAGCCGCTCCCGATCGGGAGCTGGCGCGAGATCGCCGACGGCATCTTCCGCCTCAGCATTCCCGTCCCCTTCCGCGGCCTCCGGCAGGTCAATCTCTGGCTCATCCGCGACGGGTCCGGCTGGACCATGGTCGATTGCGGCTGGGGCGACCAGGAGACGCGGGACCTGATCACGGCCGCCTGGGACGACATTCTGGGCGGGCGGCCGGTCACGCGGCTGGTGGTGACCCATTTCCATCCCGACCACATGGGCAATTGCGCCTGGATCGCGAGCCACTGGAACCTGCTGCCGCACGTGACCCAGACCGAGTGGATGGCGGCAAATCTCGCCGTCCGGAACCTCTACAGCGACGATGTCGAGACGCGGGCGCGCTTCTTCGTCCAGAACGGCCTCTCGGAGGAGCTGCTGCAGGTCTTCCACGACGGCGTGATCCTCTATCACCGCGGCGTCGACCTGCCCGAGCAGTTCTGCCGGCTGCGCGACGGCGAGGACCTCCGGATCGACGGGCGTGACTGGCGGATCATCACGGGCGCCGGGCATTCGCCCGAGATGGCGACGCTCTACGACCGGGCGCGCGACATCTATCTCGCCGGCGACCAGATCCTGCCGAAGATCACGAGCAATGTGAGCGTCTGGCCCTGGGAGCCGCTCGCCGACCCCCTCTACGACTTCCTGACCTCGCTCGAGCGGATCGCGACGATCGTGCCGGACAGCGCGATCGTACTGCCCTCGCACCGCGATCCGTTCCGCGGCCCCCGCCGGCGGGTGGCGGAGCTGAAGGCGCACCATGCCCACCGGCTCGAGGTGCTCAAGGCTGACATGCGCCGGCAGGGCGAGGCCTCGGCCGGGGCGTGCCTGGCGGCGCTCTTCCAGGGTACGCTTGACGGCCACCAGGTGGCGTTCGCAATGGCCGAGGCGCTGGCGCATCTCAACTACCTCGTCCGGCGCGGCGAGGCCGAGCGCATCGAACGGTCAGACGGCTCCGTCCGGTTCAAGCTGATCGAAGATTGAACGAACCACCTTCTGAGGAGGCAAGAATGACCAAGACCCCGACCCGCGAGCTCGTCACGATCGACGGCGTGAACGTCGTGCTGCAGCGCGACCAGTCGCCCATGATCAACGGCGGCATTCTCGAGATGGCCGAGATGTTCCGCATGTTCAACATCTTCGACGAGAAGTTCCAGCCGAGCAACCTGAACCTCGCCGACGGCAAGCCGCTCCGCCTCTACGACGGCAAGACCGTGAAGGTGGATCTCTCCAAGCGCAGCAAGGAGGACATGGGCTTCTGGCACCGGAACATCGACGCGCACGAGATCATCTTCTGCGTGAAGGGCGCGCTCGACTGGGAGACCGAGATGGGCGAGCGCACCATGCATCCGGGCGACATGCTGTTCATCCCGCGCGGCATCGCCCACCGCTCCAAGCTGTCGAAGGATTCCGCTGACGAGAACGTGCTGATCGAGCTCAAGATCAGCGAGCCGATCGCCTACGTGGCCGAGAACAAGTGAGCCGCGGCTCGCTCAAGAGGACGGTTCGGAACCATGTTCATTGAATCGAACGGCGTGAAGTTCCACTGCGAGCTGGCCGGCCCGGAAGGCGCGCCCTGGATCACCTTCTCGCACGCGCTCGCCAACAACCTCACGCTCTGGGACGACGTCGCGGCGAAGCTCAGCGACCGCTATCGCGTCCTGCGCTACGATCATCGCGGCCACGGCCAGACCGAGGCCGTGCCGGGGCCGTACACCTTCCCGATGCTGATCGAGGACGTGCTCGGGATCTGGGACAAGCTCGGCGTCGATCGCAGCCACTGGGTCGGACTCTCGATCGGCGGCATGATCGGCTACGGGCTCGGCATCGAGCATCCGGAGCGGCTGCGCACGATCGTGGCCTGCGATTCCCGGCCCGACGCGCCGCCCGACTACGCGGCCTATTTCCAGTCGCGCATCGACAAGGCGCGCGAGAAGGGGATGGAAGGCGTCGTCGAGCCCACCATCGAGCGCTGGTTCACCCCGGAGACGCGCGCCAAGAACCCGCCCGTCCTCGACAAGGTGCGCAACATGATCCGCACCACCAACCCGGTCGGGCACGAGGGCTGCTGCGAGGCGCTGAAGACGCTTGCCTTCGGTCCTCGGCTCCACGAGATCACCGTGCCGACGCTGATCCTGGGCGGCGCCAAGGACAAGGGCGCGCCGCCCGAGGCGCTCGCCGAGGCGGCCGCCAAGATCCCGGGCGCCGAGCACGCCGTGATCCCCGATGCCGGGCACATCACCGCGCTCGAGAACCCGGACGCCTTCATGGCGGTGCTCGAGGCCTTCCTGGCCAAGCACTGAGGCTGACACACCAGACCGACGCCGCCTGCGGAGCCGCGGGCGGCGTCCTGCCGAACGGATGGATTATGCCGGTACCTGCCCCGAACGAGACCTTCACCGCCACGATGACCGACGGGCTGGCGGTCCCGATCCGACGCTACGGCCGACCGGGCGGGACGCGCCTCGTCGTCAGCCACGGCAACGGCTTCGCGGTCGATGGCTACCGCGTCTTCTGGGAGCCGCTCACCGAGCGCTTCGACGTGCTCGTCTTCGACATGCGCAACCACGGCCGGACCGAGCCGACGGGGGCGGACGGCCACCATTACGAGCAGATGGCGAAGGACATCGAGTCCGTCGCATCCGAGGTCGAGGCGGCCCTCGGGAAGGCGCCGACGGTCGGCGTGTTCCACTCGATGTCGTCGCGCGCGGCGATGAAGCAGGCCGTGGAGCGCGGCTCCCCCTGGGACGCGCTCGTCCTGTTCGACCCGCCGAACGTGCCGCCGAGGGACCATCCCCTCTACGAAGCGATGCGGGTTTTCGAGCTGAGGCTGCTCGAGTTCGCCGCCAACAGGCCGGACCGCTTCGCCTCTGTCGGCGAACTCGCCGGGCTCTTCCGCGGGAACAAGGCGAGCAGCCGCTGGGACGAGCAGGCGAAGGACGACATGGCCGAAGCCGTCCTGCGGCCGCGTCCGAACGGCGAAGGCTATGAGCTGGTCTGCCGGCGCGAGCTGGAGGCGTCGATCTATCTTGCCGCGCTTACGCTCGATCTCTGGCCGAAGGCGTCGGAGTTCGGCGGGCCGATGAAGATGATCGGCGCGGATCACGAGCTGGTGCCGAACACCGCGACCGCCAAGGCCAACCATGCGCTCGCGACGGAAAACGGCTACGAATACGAGGCGGTGCCGAAGACCGGCCATCTCCTTCAGATCGAGCAGCCGGAGGCCTGCCGCGCCGCGATGCTGTCGTTCCTCGAGAAGCTGAAGCTCGCCTGAGGGCGGAGGAAGACGGGCGGCCGCATGTCCGGGCGGCCGCCGCGCGACCGCTCATCCGGTTCAGTGGAGATCGGCGGCGCATCCCGGTAGAGGCCGGTCCGCGTCCGGCGGATGCCATTCGACAGCAACACGAACAGGGCGGCCGCGCGTGCGCGGCGGCCCCTGCGTCGTTCCGATCGGCTCAGAGCTTGCCGGGGAGAGCGGGCTCGGGCGTGACGGCGGGTTCCTCCCGGCGACGCTCCGCCGCGACGCCCTCGGTGTCCTCGCGCCACCGCTTCACGATATGCGCGTCGATATCGAAGAGGTCCAGCGCGCGGCCGACCGTCTGGTTGACGATGTCGTCGATCGTCTGCGGCCGGTGATAGAAGGCCGGAACCGGCGGCATGACGATCGCGCCGTTGCGCGTCGCCTGGTCCATCAGCGCTATGTGGCCGGCATGGAGCGGGGTTTCGCGGAAGAGCAGCACGAGGCGCCGCCGCTCCTTCAGGCAGACGTCGGCCGCCCTGACGACGAGCTCGTCGTTGTAGGAATGCGCGATCCCGCTCAGCGTCTTGGCGGAGCAGGGCGCGACGAACATGCCGAGCGTCTTGAAGGAGCCCGACGAGATGCCGGCGCCGATGTCGCGGAACTGGTAGAGCCGGTCGGCGAGGGCGCGCACGTCCTCGAGGCTGAAATCCGTCTCCTCGGTGATGGTCCGGGCGGCCGAGGGCGAGATGATGACGTGGCTCTCGATGTCTTCGATGTGACGGAGCACCTGCAGCGTGCGGATGCCGTAGATCACTCCCGAGGCGCCGGTGAGGGCGACGATCAGGCGCTTCATGCTCGTTTCTCCGAACGCGGTACGACGAGGGTCGGCCGCATCCTCTGGACCAGTTCGCCGCGCTGATTGAAGGTCTCGACCCGCATGACGACCTTGCCGATGTCCGGACGCGAGCGGGACGGCTCGATGCTCTCGATGGTGGCCGTCACCCGCAGAACGTCGCCCGGACGGACGGCGCGCGGCCAGGCGATCTCGCCGACGCCGGCGCCGACGAGCCCGCCGGCGATCGGCGTCGCCTGGACGAAGAGACGCATCGTGACCGCCGCCGTGTGCCAGCCGCTGGCGACCAGCATGCCGAAGAAGGTGCTCCGGGCGGCCTCCGGGTCGGTGTGGAAGGCCTGCGGATCATAGGCGCCGGCGAAGGTCTGGATCTCGGGAAGCGTCATCTCGTAGGCGGTGGAGACGAAGCTCTGGCCCACCGAGAGGTCCTCGAAGGCGAGCGCCTTCCGATCGTCCTGCGCTGCCGTCTCGCCCATCGTCTCCCGTCCGGGCGGCGGAACGGCCGCCTCGCATGCGCTCATTCCCGGGTCACGCCATCGCTTGCAGGCTCGGCAGGGATTCGCGAAGCTTGTCCCTGAGGACCTTGCCGCGGTCGCTCTTCGGCAGGCTTTCCGCCATGTAGACGCGCTTCGGCACCTTGGCGTGCGGCAGGCGGCTCTTGCAGAATTCCAGGATCTGCTCGGGCGTGACGTCCGGCCGCTTGGGCACCACGACGCAGACGACCTCCTCCCCGTAGATCGGGTCCGGAACGCCGACCGCCGCGCCCTCGAAGACGAGGTCCGAGGACATCAGCACGTTGTCGATCTCGACCGGCGAGATGTTCATGCCGCCGCGGATGATGAGATCCTTGGTCCGGCCGGTCACGGTGATGAAGCCCTCGTCGTCGCGGACGGCGAGGTCGCCGGTCTTGGTGCGCAGCCCCCGCACCGGCTCAAGGCTGCCGTCGTCCCGGAGCGTGCCGAGGGCGGTCTGCGGGCCGCCGATCGTGACTTCGCCCTCGACGCCCGGCGGGCAGACGTTGCCGGCCTCGTCGACGATCGCGAATTCCTGGTGCTTGGCCGGCAGGCCGACCGTGCCGCGCTTCCACTTGTAATGCCGGTTGCCGCAGATCCAGCCGGCCTCGGACATGCCGTAGAGCTGCAGGAGCTTGATGCCGTACATGGTCTCGAACTTCGTCCACTGCTCGGGGCTGAGCGGCGCCGTCGAGCAGGTCATGAGGCGAAGCGTGGGGATGTCGTCTCCCGTGTAGCCGAGCGGCTTGTTGAGGAGCATGTTCACCACCGTCGGCACGCCGGCCGAGAAGGTGATGCCGTATTTCTGGATCCACTCGAAGAAGCGGCTGTGCGAGAAGCGCTTGGCGATGTGGAGCGTGCAGCCGACCTCCAGGAACGGCATGAAGCTCAGGATCTGCGCCGAGTTCCACCCGAAGGAGCGGTATTCGAGCGTGCGGTCGTCCTCGGTGAGGCCCAGCATGTCGAGGGTGGAAAGGCCGCTCAGCCAGTAGGCCGCGTGGTCGTAGACCACCATCTTCGGCCGGCTTGTCGTGCCGGACGTGCAGAAGATGCAGGCGAGGTCGGCGGGCTCGTTGCGCTCCGGCAGGCTTGCCGGATCGGTGCCGGAGGGGAGCGCCGAAAAGAACGCATCCTCAGGATCGGCCGGCCCGCCATCCGTCCAGCCGGCGAAGCGGATGCAGCGGTAGTCGGCCGCGAGCTGGCTGACGTCGATGTCCTTGTGATGCAGGACGAGCTTCGGGTCGGCGAGCCGGGAGAGGTCGATCAGGTGCTCGCTGTTGAGCTCGATGTTGAGCGGGCAGACCACGGCCCCGAGCCGCCAGATTCCGAGCCAGATGAGGAGCTTCTCGACGCACTCGTCGGACAGGAGCAGGACCTTGTCGCCCTTGCCGACGCCGAGCGCGTTCAGGTGGCCGGCAATGTCGTCGGCCACCGACTTCAGCTTTCCGAACGCGATCTCCTTGCCCTGATCGAGATCGACGATGGCGCGCTTCATCGGGTCGCGCACCGCGTACTTCGCGAGCAGGTCGGCGATCGACTGGAAGGGGATGTCCAGCTGATGGTCGCCGAAGACGTTCTGCATCTCTCGTTCCTCCCTCGGAAAGCGGGCGGGAGCGGCCGTCGCCCTAGCCGGCGCGGCCGCTTCTCTGGCTCAGTAGCCGGTGCGCGCCAGGATCTCGGTCCAGCCCTTCATCCGGCCCGTGACGTTGGCGATCTGCTCCTTGGACAGGAAGTCCTCGAGCTTCACCCGGTCGACCGGATATTGCGGCCGCAGGAAGTCCTGCTCGTAGCCGTAGGGGACGGTGGCGTCGATACCCATGCCGCCCTCGTAGCTCGTGTTCGTGGCCGTCCATTCCTTGTCGCCCGCGGTCATCCGCTCCGCCGGCATGAAGGTCTGGCCGCGGCCGCCCGGCGTCGGGTTCAGGATGTCCGTGCGCGGGTTCACGCGGGTGGTGAGGCACCACATCACGTCGTCCATCGAGTAGATGTTGGTGTCCTCGCTCACCGCGATCGCCACGCGCATGCCCTGCGAGGTGGAGAGCAGCGCGGAAAGGAAGTTGCGCTGCCAGCCTTCCTCGATCCGGTTGCGCTTCTTCACCTGGATGATGACGCCGCCCCAGTCGGTCATGCAGTAGGGAATGTTGACGTCCTGGACGATGCCCGGCTGCATGCGGTTGCAGAGCTCGAACATCGCCGCCTCGCGGATCGAGGTGTCGATGTTGTGCTCGTCGAGGGTGTGGGCGCCGAGGGCGAAGATGATCGGCTTCGATTCGGGCTTGCGGGTCGTGATCGCGGTGACGTGGAAGGTCGGCGCGCGATAGGACTTGCCCATGTAGCCGGCCCATTCCGGGTGGAAGTGGTGGCGGCCCTGCGTCTGGTCGGCCTCGGCCTCGGCCGTCTCGAAGCGCTTGTCGCGCGGATCGATGTAGCCCTCGATCACGACCTCGGCGTCGGCGAGCGCCCACGCGTCGACCGTGCGCGCCTTCACGACGCGGATCGGGAAGCCCTGCGCGGCGCCGGCCACGCCGAGCTCGTCGCAGCCATAGGGCAGGATCACGTAGTCGAAGGCGGCACCGGCGAGGAGCGTGCAGGCCGCCGGCACGCCGAAGCAGAAGGTGAGCGGCACGCGCTCCTTCTTGCGATAGGCCTCGCTCACGACCTGCCACATGTGCGAGCCGGGCGAGATCTGGAACGTGCCGACATTGCCCCAGCGGAAGTTCATGCGGTTGTAGCCGACATCGGTGCCGCCGCCGAACGAGGCGCCGGAGACGACGCGGATGCCGGAGCCGACGGTCATCTCGCTTTCGAGCTCGGTGTGGCGGATCGGGACGAGGTACTTGTTCACGTCGTCCGGATTCTCGATCACGACTTCCTGGCAGGGCGCCTCGGACTGCGCGATCTCGCGCGGCGGCAGCGGGTGCGACAGCGCGTAGGCGAGCTTCTGGGTGCGCTCCTTGTCGGAGGCCCAGCCGAACATCTTGTTGATGACCTCGATGTCGCCGAAGAGGTTGGTGAGGAGCCGGTGGTTCGGCTTTCCCTTCACGTTGTTGAAGAGGACCGGGCAGGACCCGTCCATCAGCTTCTGGAGGCCGGTCAGCTCGAGGTCCGGATTGACCTCCTTGTCGGTGACCACCAGGTCGCCCTGACGCTCGAGCCATTCGAGCGTGCCGCGCAGATCCTGCAGGTGCTGATTGGCATTCGCCTGGACCGCGTTTGGCGCGCTCGCTTCCATTCTCACGATGCTCATGGGGATAACCTCCCGTTCCTAATCACGCAATTTGGCGCCTGTTTACCCGTAACGCGTGGTGGGCGCAACGATCCCTGCGAGGGGCGGTGCGAAATCCTCCCTTTAAAATACAGGCCCCGACGCGTGTCAAAACTCGGTGAGGCGCCGTTGCTCCGGTCACCGTCCTATGCTGTGTTTTGACGGGAGAACCGCGCTGCGGCTAGACCGAACTCGAATTTCGGTATACGTATGCGATAAAAGGATTGGGAGGCGACAGCTCGATGACGGCTGCGCGCAAGGGCTTGCAAGTCATACCGGGGGGCGGGGAGGGCAGGCAGGACGCCGTCCGCATCCGCGGACTCGGGTTCAGGCTGCTCGATCGGCAGAAGCGACCGCTGCCGATCCTGGACAATGTGGATCTCACGCTGAAGGACGGCGAATTCGTCTCGATCGTGGGTCCGTCCGGCTGCGGCAAGAGCACGCTCCTCAACTTCATCTCCGGTCTCGTGCCGGTGCAGTCGGGCAGCGTGGAGGTATTCGGAGAGCCGCCCGGCGGGAAGGATGCCGCGATCGGCTACGTGTTCCAGCAGCACGCGCTTCTGCCCTGGCGGCCGGTGCTGACGAACGCGGCGATCGGGCTGGAAGTGGCGGGCGTGCCCAGGGAGGAGCGCAGCCGGCGCGCCAGGGACATGCTCCGCGTGATGGGTCTCGACGGCTTCGAGGACCATTATCCGCGCGAGATCTCGGGCGGCATGCGCCAGCGCGTCTCGCTCGCGCGGACCCTCGTCTGCAATCCGCGCCTCATCCTCATGGACGAGCCGTTCGGCGCGCTCGATGCCCAGACAAAGCTGCTCATCCAGGAGATGTTCCTCTCCTACTGGGAAGAGCACCGCAAGACCGTGCTCTTCGTGACCCACGACCTCGCCGAGGCGATCCTGCTCTCCGACCGCATCCTCGTCATGAGCTCGCGGCCCGGCCGCATCATGGCCGAGTACGAAGTCGGCATCCAGCGCCCGCGCAATCTCGAGCAGGTGCGCCACCTGCCGCGCTTCACGGAGCTGCACGACAGCATCTGGGAGAACCTCCGGGCGGAGGCCATGAAGGCCATGCAGGGGAGGGCGTGATGGAACAGGACCGCTCGCGCCAGGTGGCGCTCATGAAGCTCGTCCTGCTCGTGGTCGTAATCGGCGGCTGGGAGCTCGGCGCGCGGACGGGCGTGATCCCCACCTTCTGGACCAGCAGCCCGTCGCTGCTCGCGATCAACTTCTGGGAATCCCTGAAGGCGAACGAGATCACCTACCATACCTGGGTGACGATGCAGGAGGCGCTCGCCGGCCTCGCCGCGGGTGCCGCGGTCGGGATCCTGCTCGGGCTCGTGCTCGGCGTCAGCCGCGTCTTCGGTCCGGCGCTCGAGCCGTTCGTGATCGCGCTGAACAGCCTGCCGCGCGTGGCGCTCGCGCCCCTCATCGTGATGTTCGTCGGCATCGGCTTCGCGTCGAAGTTCCTGCTCGCCTTCTCGCTGGTGGTCGTGCCGATCATGCTGAACACCTACGAGGGCATCAAATCGGTCGACCCGCAGCTCGTGAACATGATGCGGATCATCCATGCGCGCCGCGATCAGGTCTTCTTCAAGGTGCTGCTGCCGAATTGCGTGCCGTGGATCTTCTCCGCGCTCAGGGTCGCGATCTCGTTCGCGATCATCGGCGCGATCGTGGGCGAGTTCATCTCGGCGCGCGCCGGCATAGGCTACATGATCGACACCGCCTCGGGCGGCTTCGATACGACGGGGATGATCATGCCGCTCTTCGTGCTGATGATCCTCGCCTTCGCGCTCGACCGGCTGTTCGTGGCGGCGTCGGACAGGCTGCTGATCTGGCGCGAGGACGCGCGGTAGGAACCCCGCGGCCTGGAACAAGCAATTAATCGCAGGGAGGTTGACATGGGATTTGCAACTGTGACGAGACGGAGCGCGCTCGTCGCGGCGGCCGTTACGCTCGGTCTCGCCGCGCTCGGAGGACCCTCCGGCGCGCATGCGCAGGACACGACGAAGCTCAGCGTCGGGATCTCGGTGAAGTCGATCTTCGGGCTGCCGATCGTGGTCGCCCGCGACAAGGGCTTCTTCAAGGAGGAGGGCCTCGAGGTGACCATCGAGTATTTCGCCGGCGGCCCGCCGGCCACCGCGGCGCTGATGGGCGGCTCGCTGCAGTTTCTGAACGCGGCGTTCGAGAACAACGTGAAGACGGCCAAGCTCGGCCAGCCGATCGTCACGATCATGAACATCCAGTCGAACTATGCCGGCGCGATCATCATGCGCAAGGACGTGGCGGAGAAGCTCGGCCACAAGCCGGAGGTCGCGGACCTCAAGGGCATGCGGATCGGCACGCTCGCGCGCGGCGGGTTCACCGACGTTTCGACCCGCTACATCCTGAACGCGGCCGGCCTCGATCCCGACAAGGACGCCGAGCTCATCCCGATTCGCGGCGCCGACCGCCAGATCGCGGCCGGGCAGGCGGGCCAGATCGAGGCGGCCATGGTGACCGAGCCCTGGGGCCCGATCGCGGTCGAGGGCATGGATGCGTGGCGCTACGTCGTGAACACGACGGTCGGCGAGGGGCCCGAGCTCTTCCAGGACATGGGCTACGTCACGCTCCAGACCACGAAGGACTATATCGCGCAGAACCGCGCGGTGGCCGAGAAGGTGGTGCGGGCGGTCGTCAAGGCGCAGAACTACATCGCCGACCCGGCGAACGTCGATGACCTTACGGCCATCGCCAAGAAGGAATATGGGGATGTCGGCGGCGACGCGATGCGGATCTCCGTCGAGCGTCAGGCCAAGACCTACGTGCCGTTCATGAAGGAGAGCATGGTCAAGAAGACGATGGATCTGCTCGTCCCGAACGGCCTGATCCAGGAACCGGCGCCGGCCTATGCCGAGGTGGTGGACCAGTCCTTCGCCCCGCTGTGGCAGGCCTACGGCGCCAAATAGTCGAAGATCTCTGGAGGGAACCGAATGATTGAACTTCTTTCGCGCCGCGTGCGCCTGGCCGCCAGGGCTGGCTTCGTAGCCTCCATGGCCCTGGCGTTCGCCGGTCCGGCGCTTGCCGAATATCCGGACAAGCCGATCAAGCTGATCGTCCCGTTCGCGCAGGGCGGGGCGACCGACCAGGTCGGCCGCATGATCGCGCAGCCGCTCGAGGAGGTGCTCGGCACCTCGGTCGCCGTCGTGAACCAGGCCGGTGCGGGCGGCGCGGTCGGGCTCGCCAACCTGTCGCGTGCGCGGCCGGACGGCTACACGCTCGGCATCGGCTCCGATTCGAGCCTCGCCGCGCGTCCGCTGATGACGGAGAGCGGCTATACCAGCGAGAGCTTCGCGCCGATCGCGCGCCTGGTCGAGGCGCCGACCGGCTTCGCGGTCGCGTCCAACAGCAAGTACCAGGACCTGAAGAGCCTCGTCGAGGCGATGAAGTCCGGGCAGAAGGTCACCTGGTCGAGCCCGGGCGTCGGCTCGGGGCCCCATCTGGCGGCCGAGACCTTCTTCGAGAAGTTCGGCGTTCAGGCCACGCACATCAACGCGCAGAGCGGCAAGGAAGCCCTCGTGAAGCTTCTCTCCGGCGAGGTCGACTTCGTGTCGGCGGCCGGGTCGAACTTTCCGGCCATGGTGTCGGAGAACGAGGGCGCGATCAAGGTGCTCGGCCTTGCCGGCGAGAAGCGCTGGCCGCGCATGCCCGACATCCCGACCTTCAAGGAGGAGGGCTTCGACTTCATCCGCTCGCAATGGTTCGGGCTCGTGGCGCCCGCCGGCACGCCGGAGGATGTCGTGAACAAGCTCGCCACCGAGGTCGAGAAGATCATGAACAACCCGGAGAGCGACAAGCTCCTCGCCAACTTCCACTTCAGCAGCGCCTATCAGGGCCCGGAGAAGTTCGCCGAGCAGATCCAGATCGAAAGCAAGGAGCTCGCGCCGGTCCTGCAGCGGATCGGGATGGCGAAGAAGTAGCAGTTCTCGCACCATCGGAAGTCGCCGCCTCCGGGCGGCGGCTTTCCATTGAGGATCGGCAGGCTATTAGACTAGATGAGCAAAGTCTTTCATCATCCTGATTCCGTTGCGGGTCTGGTATTGATAGTGGTGGGCGGAATCGCCACCTATCTCTCCTACCAGATCGCGCCCGGCCCGGACGTCCTGACGCTGCCGCCGAATTTCTTTCCGCTGCTCTGCACCATCGGCGTCGTCCTCATCGGGATCGCCATGATGGTCCAGGCGGCGTGGGCGGCGCCCGTCCCCTTTCCAGCGCTCGTCGATGCGCGCGCGGTCGCCGTCTTCGCGCTGATGCTCGTCTACTTCCTGACCTTCGAGAGCGTCGACTTCCGGCTCGGTTCGTGGGTCTTCATGCTCGCCACCATGCTGGCGATGGGGTGCCGCAGCATTCCGCAGCTCGTGATCCTGCCGCTCGCCTTCGTCGCCGCGGTCTACGTCGTCTTCAGTTCCATCTTCAGCATCCTGCTACCCACATGGATCTGATCTCCGCACAGGATTTCGCGGCGGGTCTCTCGATCCTCCTCGATCCCTACGTCCACGTCTTCCTGATCGTGGGCGCCTTCGTCGGCATGGTCTTCGGCGCCGCGCCGGGCCTGACGGCTCCGGCCGCGGTCGCCCTCATGCTGCCGCTCACCTACGGACTCGGGCTCAATGCCTCGCTCGCGCTCCTGCTGGGGATCTATTGCAGCGGCTATTTCGCCGGCTCGATCCCGGCGATCCTGATCAACACCCCCGGCACGCCGGGCAATGCCGCGACGGCGCTCGACGGCTACCAGATGGCGAAGCTCGGGGAGGGCGACCGGGCGATCACGACGGCGATCATCGCCTCCTTCCTCGGCGGCCTCGTCTCGATGCTGCTTCTCTCCGGGGTCGCGCCGGTGCTCGCCCAGGTGGCGCTGAGCTTCACCTCGGTCGAATATTTCTCGCTCGCCCTGCTCGGCATCGTCTGCGTCGCCGGCATCTCGACGGGTTCCCTGCTCAAGGGCTGCGCGGGCGCGCTGATCGGGATCTTCATCTCCACCGTCGGGCTCGATCCGACCAGCGGCGTGCCGCGCTTCACCTTCGGAATCCCGGATCTTCTCGCCGGCATCCCGCTCATTCCGGCGCTGATCGGACTCTTCGCGATCTCCGAGATGCTGATGAAGTCCTTCCGCTCGAACGTGGCGCAGGAATTCCTGACGAGCGAGCGCAGGGCTTCGGTCGGCAACGTCGTCCGCGACTTCGCGCGGAACAAGTGGCTCGCGCTGAAATCCGCCTTGATGGGCACCTTCATCGGGCTCCTGCCCGGGACCGGCCCCGCCATCGCCTCCTGGGTCGCTTACGGCGAGGCGCTCCGCACGAAGCGGGAGGGCGACAAGTTCGGCCATGGCGAAGTGAAGGGCGTGATCGCCTGCGAGGTCTCCAACAATGCGGTGACCGGCGGCGCGATGATCCCGCTGCTGACGCTCGGCATTCCCGGAGATCCGGTGACGGCCATCCTGATCGGCGCGCTGATGATCCAGGGCATCGAGCCCGGGCCGTTCTTCATTCGCGACCACGGCTCCGTGTTCATCTCGATCCTGATCCTGCTGTTCGTCTCCAATATCTGGATGGTGGTGCTCGGCCTGATGGCGCGCAGAGGTGCCGCCCAGGTCGTCCGCGTGCCGGCGCACATCCTGGTGCCGACGATCTCGGTGCTTGCGGCGGCCGGCGGCTTCGCCATCAACAGCAGCAGCTTCGATGTCATGCTGACCGTGCTCTTCGGCGGCGTCGGCTTCCTGATGGTGCGCTACCACTTCCCGGTCGCGACCGTGGTGCTCGGCCTGGTGCTCGGGCCGATCCTGGAGAGCAATCTCCGCAATGCGCTGGTCCGCAGCGATATGGACCCGACGGTCTTCTTCACCCGGCCGATCAGCGCCGCGATCCTCCTTGCGATCGTGGTGCTCCTGTTCGTCTGGGGACGCGAGGACAGGCGTCAGCGGCGGCTCGTTTCCGCCGAACTCGGTGAAGATGTGGCGGAGGCCCGGGAATCATGAGTGAAGTTCTTCTTCTGCGGCCGAACGAGCTTCTGGGTCTCGTTAGCATGGCCGAGGCGATCGATGCGGTCGCCGCCGCCTATGCCGGCGGCTCGGAATATCCGGTCATCAACGCGCCGCGCCGGCGCGTGCACTCCCCCGAGGGCGTCCGGGTCAGCAATTTCCCCGGCGGCGTCCACGCGCTCGGCGTGATCGGCTCGCAGACCCGGGCGGAGCTCGTCGGGCACGCCGACGCCCATCAGCAATATCTCCGGCGGGAACCGCCGGTCTTCGTGCTGAACGATTCGAACACCGGCGAGCTGCTTGCGATCCTCGTCGGCGAGATACCGGAGAAGGAGCTCGGTCCGTCCAGCCTGATGGCAATGCGGACCGGCGCCACGAGCGGGGTCGGATTTCGCCACCTCGTGCGCGAGGATGCGAAGCTCGCCGGGCTGTTCGGCTCCGGCGGGCAGGCCTCCCATCAGCTGCAGGCGCTCCTCACCGAGCGGCCCGGCATCGAGCGCGTGCGGGTCTTCGGGCGCGATCAGGCCAACCGGGAGCGCTTCGCGGAGGAGTACGGCGCGCGCTTCGGCGTCGCGATCGAACCCGTCGCATCGGCGGAGGCGGTCATCGACGGCGCCGACGTGGTCGTCTGCGCGACCAACACCTCGACCGTGCTCTTCGATGGCGATCTGCTGCAGCCGGGCCAGCACATCACCGGCATCATCGGCTCGAACATGCAGCTCGTCGAGGGCGGGTTCCTGAAGACGGTGCGGCGCGAGCTCGACGACCGCACCGCCGAGAAGGCCGACCTGATCGTCGCCAATCTCCGCGACAGCGTGATGGCGGAGAAGCAGGGCGACCTCTACCAGCCGATCGAGAAGGGTCTCATCCGCTTCGAGGATATCGTCGATCTCGGCGAGGTCGCGCTCGGCCGGCATCCCGGCCGCACGGCACCCGACCAGCTCACCTATCACAAGAACAACAATGGCACCGGCGCGGCGGATCTCGCGATCGCGATGCTCGCGTTCCGCAAGGCGCGCGAGCTCGGCCGCGGCATGCCGCTTGCCCTCGCGGCCTGAGCCGCTGCCAGCCGAACTCACAGGAGAAAGTCGCGTATGAGCGTTGCACGTAAGCCGGTCGCCTTCGGAGACCAGCGCGGTTGGATCGATGCGCTCCGGGAGGCCGGCGAGCTCAGGGAGATCGGGGCGGAGGTCGACTGGAACTGCGAGCTCGGCACGATCGTGCGGCTCGCCCAGGGGCCGGGCGACGGGCCGGCGATGCTCTTCAACAACATCAAGGACTACAACGGTCCGGAAAGCCGCTGCGGCCAGCTCTTTGCAAACGGACTCGGCTCCTACAGCCGGCTTGCGATGATGCTGGGCATGCCGCGGGAGACCTCCGCGCGCGAGCTCGTGCGGGTCGCCCGCACCATCATGCAGGAGCGCATAAAGCCGGTCACCGTCGCGACCGGGCCCGTCAAGGACGTCATCCTCAAGGGCGACGACATCGACCTCTTCGACTTCCCGAGCCCGCATTGGAACAGGGTCGACGGCGGCCGCTACATCATCACCTATGCCGGCTGCGTCACCCGTCACCCGGTCACCGGCGTCATGAATGTCGGCATCTATCGCGGCATGCTCGCAAGCAGGACCGAAATCCCGATGCTGATCTGGCGCGCGCAGCACATCGGAAACCACTTCACCGCCTACGAGCAGGCCGGGCTGAAGGAGATGCCGATCGCCTTCGTCATGGGCTGGGAGCCGGCCATGGGCTTCTGCGCCGGCCAGCCGGTGCCGCCGGGCGTCTGCGAATATGACGTGATGGGCGGCATACGCGGCGAGCCGGTGGAGCTCGTGAAGTGCGAGACGGTCGACCTCGAGGTGCCGGCGAGCGCGGAGATCGTGATCGAGGGCGTGATCAGCACGGATCCGAAGGATTTCGTGATGGAGGGTCCGTTCGCCGAGTTCACGGGCTATGTGGCGGGCGACCGTTCGCCGAAGCCGACCTGCCGCGTCACCTGCATCACCCACCGCAACAAGCCGGTCATGTCGGGCGCGATCGAGGGTTCGCTCCCCGGCAGCTATTCCGAGAACGCGGTCTGCAGCTCCATCATGCGGGCGGGCACCGCCTGGAACGTGCTCGACAATGCCGGCGTGCCGGGGGTGACCGACGTGTTCTGCCCGCCGGTCCAGGTGGGCATCAACCTGCTCGTCTCCATCAAGCAGACCTATCGCAACCAGGCGAAGCAGGTGGCGAACGCGATCTGGGGCTCGTCGGCAGCCCATGTGCGCTACAAGCACATCACGGTCGTCGACGACGACATCGACATCCACGATTATGCCGCCGTCGACTGGGCGATCGCCTACCGGGTGAACGCCGGCGAGGACGACGTGATCATCATGCCGTCGACCTTCGGGGCGGGGCTCGACCCTTCCACGCGGCGGCGCGACCGCAACGCCGCCCTTTTCGGGACCGGCAAGTGGAATCGCGTGCTGATCGACGCGACCATCAACCTCGACTACGACCCGGACCCGGACCTCGGTGGCGCACGGTTTCCCCCGACCGTCTGGCCGTCCGAGGAGGACGAGGCGAAGGCGCGGGCGCGCTGGGAGGAGCTCGGGCTCGCCGCAGCGAAGCGGGGCTGAGCTCCCGGTCAGCCTTTCTCCGGAATCGATCCCGGATCGGGAAGGGCCGGCGGTTCGCGCCGGCCCTTTTCTTTGGGTGTCCCCTTTTCTCTGGGTGTCCTCAGAGGCCGAACAGGCCTTTCGGCCAGGGCACGTGGAGGACCCGGATGAAAAGGAGATAGGAGAGCCCCCACGTCGCCGCGGCCGTGGCGAGGGAGGGCAGCCACTTCATGCGGAACTCCACGATCATGCAGGCGAGCATCCAGACGAACAGCGCAGGGAGCGGCCCGATCAGAGCGGCGATCACGAGATAGAGCCCGAGCCAGGCGAAATACACCAGCGACCGCCTGACGATGACCGGCAGGGTCAGGTCCTCGTGGCTGATCCCGAGATCCATGTCGGCGCCCACCGGCTCCGGCTCGGCCGACTTCACCTCGACGAAGAGGCGGGTCGCAAGATAGCCGGCGAGGAACAGGATGCCTGCGAAGGAGACGATCTCCGGGATGATCCGCGCGCCGAACGGCCACCGCCACATGTCGGCGAGGGCGACCACCAGGAGGGCGAGCGCGGCTCCGGCGAAGAGGGTGTCCCAGCCGAGGCGCCCGGGCAGGAAGCCGAAGGCGAGCTTGCGGGGCGGGCGCCCGCGGCGGCGGAGGAAGATGCCGGCGACGGGCGCGAGCAGGCCCCAGGCGGTGACCACCAGCGTGGCGATAACGAGCGGTCTCGCGAACAGTCCGAGCCCGTAGATCTGGATGGAGGTGAAGAGATAGCGCTCGATCAGCGTCCCCAGCACGAAGCCGAGGAGAAGCGGCGGCCGCGGCCATTGCAGCGAGCGCATCAGGTAGCCGACCGCGCCGGCGCCGAAAAGGACGAAGATGTCGCCCCAGTCGTTGGAGCCCTGGAACGCGCCGACGAAGGTGATCGCGAGGATCACCGGCGCCAGATAGCCGATCGGGATGAGCGCGATCTTCGCCATCCGGTGGGCGAACGCGAAGCAGATGGCGGCGCCCATCAGGTTCGCGACCGCAAGGCTCCAGATCATCGTGTAGGTGACGTCGAGATGCTTGCCGAGCATGTCCGGACCCGGGACGATGCCCTGCATCAGGAAGGCGCCGAGCAGGATCGCCATGCCGGCGGAGCCGGGCACGCCGAAGGCGAGTGTGGGCACCAGCGCGCCGCCCTCCTTGGCGTTGTTGGCCGCCTCGCTCGCGATGACGCCGCGGACGTCGCCCTTGCCGAACGTGTCGGACGCGCCTTTCACCGATTTCGCCGCGGAGCCGTAGGCGATCCAGTCGATCACGGCGGATCCGAGGCCCGGAACGGCGCCCATGATGGACCCGATGGTCGAGCTCCGCATCACCGTGCCGAGATTGCGCAGGACGTCCTTGATCCCGTCCCACTGGCCGCGCGTGGACATCGGCTCCTTGCCGGCGATGGCGGTGCGCCGGACCACGAGGTCGGCGATCTCCGGTATGGCGAAGAGCCCGAGCGCGAAGGGGACGATCGGGATGCCTTCCCAGAGATAGATCGAGCCGAAGGTCCAGCGGAGCGTGCCGGACTGGTAGTCCTCGCCGACCATGGAGAGGAGCAGGCCGAAACAGGCGACCGCGAGGCCGCGCAGCATGTAGCGGCCGCTGAGCGCGGCGGCGAGGGAAAGGCCGAAGACGCAGAACGCGAGCATTTCCGGCGCGCCCACGAAGAGGAGGGCGGGGCGGATCACGGGGAGCGTCGCCGCGAGGAGCAGGGCGCCGAAGAGGCCGCCGACGAGCGAGGCCGCGAACGAGGCGCCGAGCGCCCGCCCGGCCTCGCCGCGCTTCGCCATCGGGAAGCCGTCGAGCACCGTCGCCGCCGAGCCGACCGAGCCGGGCACACCGAAGAGCACGGCCGGGATCGCGTCGGAGGTTGCGACCACGGCATGCATGCCGATCAGCATGGCGAGCGCGGTGTAGGGGTCCATGTGATAGGTGAAGGGAAGGAGCAGCGTGAGGCCGACCAGCCCCCCGAGCCCCGGGACGATGCCGAGGACGAGCCCGCCGAGCACGCCGGCCGTCAGCATCACGAGCCTGAGGGGATCGGCGATGTTCCCCAGCGCGGCCCAGGCGGCCGTAAGCATGCCCGACATCCGTGTTCCTCCGATCGCGCTCCTTCTCGGGGAGCATCCACAGCGTTGCGAAACGAAAGGCGCCCCCGGTTGGCCGGGGGCGCGCTCCGCTAATCCTTCACGCGACGCACTTCCGTGTTCATCGGCACGTCGCTCCGCCTCTGCTGGGCGATGATGTCGCCCGTGGTCCAGTAGTCGCTCGCCACCGCCCGTTCGGCCATCTGCTCGAGATTGGCGTCCCATTCGCCGAGCGAATAGCCGTACCACGGCGTCTGCGGCTTGAGCTCCGGAAGGCCGAGTTCCTCCCAGATGTGCCGCGCGTTCTCCATGTACTCCTGCTTGGGCAGCGAGATCGGGGGGAACGGCTCCTTGAGCGTCGCGTCGAAGAGGACGGAGGCGTCCTCGCCGCCGTTCCGCTCGCTGCGGGGCCCGTGGCCCTGGTCCCGGTGCTTCATCACCTCCATGTCGAGCGCGGGATTGCAGCGGTAGGAGAGCGCCCAGAGGATCGAATCGGCATTGTCGACGTCGATGTCGTCGTCGACCGCGATGACGTACTTGCCGATCGCCCGGTGCTGGCTCGCCAGTCCGTAGAGCGCCCGCCAGATCTCCACGCGCGGGGTGCCCTTCTCGACATGGATGAGGACGACCTTGCGGATATTGGTGAGCGGTTCGTGCAGGCTCACCTTCTTGACGCAGCGAAGCCCCAGTCCCTCGCGCAGATGGTCGAGCAGGAGCGGCTCCATCGCGACCCGCTTGATGAGGCTCGATTCGCTCGGCGTGACCTGGCTGATGATCGAGGTCAGGATCGCATCGCGCCGGCGCGTGATCGCCGTCACGTCCATGAAGGCGTTGAATTCCTGCAGGTTGACGTGGCCGTGGCTCTCGCCGAAGGGCGCTTCCGGCTCCAGGCAGTCGGTGTGGATGTAGCCCTCGATGACGATCTCCGCCTCGGCGGGGACGAGCAGATCGACCGTCTTCGCCTTCACCACGTTGAGCGGCGAACCGGCGAGCGCGCCCGCCACGTGGAATTCGTCGAGCCTCTCGGGGAGCTTCATGGTCGAGGTGAAGGTGACGACCGGCGGTGCGCCGAGCACGACCGCCGCCGGCATCGGCTCGCCGCGCTCCTTGTACTTCAGCCAGTGCGTGTAGATGCCGGGCCTCAGCTCGAGCGAGGGATTCATGCCCATCCGCCGGCGCGACTTTATCTGCCCGCGATAGTTGCCCATGTTCTGGACCCCGGTGTCGGGGTCCTTGGTGATGTACTGGGAGAGCGTTGTGTAGGGCGCGTTGTCCCAGCCCGGCGTCGAGATCGGAACCGGGATGCCGTCGAGCGCGGCGCCGGGGCGGTCGAGGTCGTCGCCGACCGTCACGATCTCGTGGCAAGGGGCGTTCTCCACGACCCTCGGCGGGATGGGGTTGGCCGCAGCCCGGCTCCAGGTCGCGGCGATCTCGTTCAGTTCGCAGCCGAGCCCGATCCGGTAGATCTCGCGGCTGGCGGCGAGGGCGCCGACGACGACGGGAATGTCGTACTTCTTTCCCTTGCTGTCGACGACGTTGGTGAACAGGAACGCCTTGCGCTGCGCCTCGCTGAAGCCGCCGCGGAACTGCCAGCGGACCAGCGGGTGCATCTCGGTGTCCTTGTTGATCGGCCGGTCGACTCTGATGAGCAGCCCGGCCTCCTCGAGGGCCTTCAGATGCCGATGGAGATCCGGGTAGGCCGCGCCGGCCTCCCCAGTTGCCGCCTCTTTGAGCATGGGGCTCCCTTCCTGCTTGTCCTGCTTGTCGTGAGGGCTCGATTTGGTAATATCGTATCCATATGTGCCATTGCTGTTCAACAGCCCTTGAGGGCCAGCGGCACTTTCATCGGGAGGAATTCGGATGCGATCCTGGCTAAAATGGGCCGCCGCGGCGGCGACCTCGCTTGCGCTCCTGGGCGGGCCGGCGGCCGCGCAGGACAGCTTTTATGCCGGCAAGACGATCACCCTCATCGTGCCTGCGAGCGCCGGCGGCTCGTACGGAATCTATGCCCAGCTCGTCGCGGACGCGCTCACGAAGCACATTCCGGGCAATCCGCAGGTTCTGCCGCAATATGTCGGCGGGGCCGGCGGCATGCGCGCCTCCAACCAGGTGGCCAATACCGCCGAGACGGACGGCACGGTCATCTACCTGATGCATCAGAACGCGCCGAGCCAGCAGCTGCTCTCGCCCGATCAGGTGAGCTACGACGCCGGCAAGTTCATCCCGATCGGCGTCATTTCGGCGCTGAACAGCGCGATGGCGATCCGCAACGACGCGCCGGCCACGGACCTGGCGGGCTTCAAGCAGAAGGAGGTGCTGATCGGCACCACCGGCCGCGGCTCGTACCAGTACGTGATCCCGACGCTGCTGAACAGCTTCCAGGACACCAAGTTCAAGGTGATCACGACCTATCCCGGCACCGGCGAGACGATGCTCGCCGTCGACCGCGGCGAGGTGCACGGCATGCTGTCGAGCCTGCTCACCTTCCAGGAGAGCCGGCCGGACTGGGTGACGGGCAAGGGCGACGCCAAGCTCGTCTTCCAGATCGGCGAGACCCGTGATCCCGCGATCCCGGATGTCCCGCTTCTGCGGGAACTCGCCGCTTCGGACGAGGAGAAGCAGCTCTACCGCTTCATGTCGGCCGCCAACAGCATCGGCCGCGGCCTCGTGTTCCCCGCCGGCGTGCCGGAGGATCGCGTCGCGATGGTGCGCACGGCGCTCCAGGAGGTGCTGAAGGATCCGGACTTCCAGGCGCTGGCGAAGAAGCGCGGGATCCCGCTTTCGTCCGCCTCGGCGGAGGAGATGAAGACGATCATCGACGGCATTCTCGCGACGCCGAAGGAGGTCGTCGAGAAGGCCCGCCAGTACATGACCGAGGGCTAGGGCCCGATCTGCGACGCGGCGCGGAGGCGGAGCGGCAAGCTCCGCCTTCTTCTTTCCTGACGGCAGATCGGATCGGACCGGAGCGATGACCCTTCTCATCAACAACGACGTGACCGCGCGTGTCCTCGACATGGGCGAGGCGGTCGCGGCTATGGAGAACGCGCTTCTCCAGCACGCGCGGGGACAGGCGACCTTCCAGCCGCGGGTGGACCTCTGGTCGCCGACCGCGAAGGACGGCGACTATTATCGCTGGGGGCACCTTCTGGGCGCGATGGCGGATCCGCCGACGCTTGCCCTCCGCTTCAAGTCGGACATCCTCAAATGGACCGACTATAGCGGCGTGAAGACCGAGGAATGGTTCTGCATGGAGCCGGGCCGGTACTGCGGCTTCATCATCCTCATCGATACCTCCAACGGGGAGATCATCGGCCTTCTGAACGACGGCGTCCTCCAGCACGTCCGGGTCGGCGCGACGGCGGGCGTCGGCGCGAAATACCTGGCGCGGAAGGACGCCTGCGTGCTCGGCGTGCTCGGGTCCGGCGGCATGGCCCGCACCTATACGGAGGCGCTCGCCGTCGCCCGCGAGCTTCAGGAGGTCCGCGTCTACAGCCCGACGCCGAAGAACCGCGAGGCCTTCGCGGAGGAGATGGGCGAGAAGCTCGGGATCCGCGTGGTGCCATGCGACAGCGCCGCGTCGGCGCTCAAGGACGTCGACATGGTGGCGACCTGCACGGATTCCCGCGTGCCGGTCTACACGGCCGACATGCTGAAGCTCCACCGGCCCGGCGTGTTCCTGGTGCGCTGCCGCTACGACGAGATGGACGACGCCACCTTCGAGGCCGTCGACAAGGTGTTCGTCAACGCCACCGGCGCCTATACCGACCTCGTCATCGGCACGGAGGAGGAGCGCGCCCGGCGGCCGACTGACAGCGCCTATCGCCGCCGGTACAAGACGACCTCCTACGGCATGCTCGCCGACGTGATCGCCGGGAAGATCGAGGGCCGGACCTCGGACGGGGAGACCATCTTCTATCACAACACCTCGGCCGGCCTGCAGTTCGCGGCCATCGGGCGGCTCGTCTACGAGCGGGCGAGGGCGGCCCGTCTGGGCATGCCGATCCCGATCGACTGGTTCACCCAGGACATCCGGAACTGAGCGGCGGCCCGGTCCGCCTTCGCCGGCCGGGCCCGCCTCACGCGCGCTTGCGGGCGACGAGATCGACGAGCGCGGACATGCCGGTGTGGCGCTTCCCCTCCGAGACGAGGCTGTCATGCTCGTCGAGGAGCAGGATGTCCATGTCCGAGAAGCGCTCTTCGAGCAGCGCGCGCGTGTAGAGATTCTCGAGCACGCCAGGGCCGCCGGTCCTGTACTCGAGCTGCTTCGGGCCGTAGCCGGTGAGGAGGAGCAGGCCGCCCGGCCGCAGCGTCTTCTTGAAGCCGGCGAAGCACTTGTCCCTGAGCGGTGGCGGCGTGAACTGGATGAAGATCGCGGCGACGACGTCGAAGGCCTCTGCCTCCCAGTCCCAGCTCTCGATGTCGGCCTGGACGAAGGTCGGGTGGACGCCGCGCGCCTCCGCGAGCTTGCGCGCCTTCGCGATCGCCACGCCCGAGGCATCCATCGAAACCACGTCGAGCCCCTGTTCGGCGAGCCATACGCCGTTCCGCCCCTCGCCGTCGGCGACGGCGAGCGCGCGCTGTCCCGGCTTCAGCAGGTGCGCCTGGGCCTTCAGGAAGGCGTTCGGTTCGGTGCCGAACAGGTACTCGTCTCCGGCATAGCGTTCGTCCCACATTGCGGCTTTCCTTCCCACTCCCGGCGCGTTCCGAGGCTATTCTGCATCCCAAGCCGGAAATCAAGCGGCCGCCGAAAAGCTGCCGCGGAGGCGGCCGCAACCGGCTCAAAGTCCCGCAAAATCGAGGTTCGATCGCCGTAGACAGAAATCGAGCTTTTGGTATAGGTATGCAAGAATGTGGGCGGCGACGGTCTGGCGCGGTCTGCATCCGTCAACAAGGCCGCAGTTCACCACCCGAGAATCCAGAGAAGGGACCGGTCGAATGACCGGCTGCGGCACTGGCCGCGGTGGAAGGACGGCCGGCCCGGGAAGGACGTACCAGTGAGAGGAGCCATGAACGCGAATCCGGAAATTTCGAATCGCCTGAAGCCCCGGAGCTTCGGCGACCTGCGCGGCTGGATCGAGGCGCTCCGCCAGGAGGGCGAACTGCACGAGATCGATGCCCAGGTCGACTGGGACGGCGAGATCGGCGCGATCGCCCGCCGCGTCTTCGGTCAGGGCAAGGGCCCGGCGCTCCTCTTCAAGAACATCAAGGGCTACGGACCGGGGGATGACGTCTGGTCGAACCAGCTCTTCACCGGCGGCCTGTCCAACTATTCGCGCATCGCGATGATGCTGGGGCTGCCGAAGGACGCGCCGGTCACCGACCTCGTGCTCGCCACCCAGCACTATTTCGCCCAGCGCGTGAAGCCGGAGACGGTGCAGACCGGCCCGGTGAAGGAGCTCATCTTCAAGGGCGACGACATCAACCTCTACAAGCTCCCCGTGCCGCGCTGGCATGGGCTCGACGGCGGCCGGTACATCAACACCTACCAGGGCACCGTCACGATCGACCCGGATACCGGACAGCACAATATCGGCATCTATCGCGGCATGATCGGCCAGCGCGACACGCTGCCGGTCCTGCTCTGGCGGGCCCAGAACTGGGGCGTGCATTTCCAGAAATGGGCCGACCGCGGCATGAAGATGCCGGTGGCGCATGTCTATGGCTGGGAGCCCTGCCTGCCCTATTGCGCATCCGCGCCGATCCCGACCGGCGTGTCGGAATACGAGGTGATGGGCGCGATCCGCGGCGCGCCGGTGCCGCTCGTGAAGTGCGAGACGAGCGACATCATGGTGCCGGCGAGCGCCGAGATCGTCATCGAGGGCTTCATCGATCCGGATCCGTCGACCTTCGAGATGGAAGGGCCGTTCGGCGAGTACACCGGCTATTTCGGTGGCGACCAGGGGCCGAAGCACGTGACGAAGGTGACCTGCGTCACCATGCGGCGTAACCCCATCTATCGCGGCACGCTCGAGGGCACGCTGCCGAAGCGGCTCAACGAGAACTCCATGACGAGCTCGGTGCAGCGCGCCGGCGTCGCCTGGAACGTGCTGAAGGCCGCGGGCGTGCCCGGCGTCACCGACGTGCACTGCCCGGCCGCCAACAACGGCACGACCCTCGTCATCCAGCTTCGCCAGACCTATCGCGGCCAGGCCAAGCAGGCGGCGGCGGCGATCTGGGGATCGAACGCGGCGCATCTGCGCTACAAGAACATCTGGGTGGTCGACGACGACATCGACATCCACGATTACGGTTCGATCGACTGGGCCTTCGCCTACCGGGTGAACGCCGCCGAGGACGACATCGTGTTCTTCCCGGCCACGTTCGGCTCGCTGCTCGATCCGTCCACCCGCCTCGAATACCGCGATCCGATCAAGTTCGGCACGGGCAAGTGGTGCCGTGTCCTCATCGACGCGACCCGCAATCTCGATTTCGAGCCGCAGAAGCAGTATGGCGGTGATCGCTTCCCGCCCACGGTTGTTCCGCTGCCGGAGCATTCCGATGTCGTGGAGCGGCGCTGGAAGGATTACGGCTTCGAGGACTGACCGTCCCGGCCACAATCTTCTCCCGGGGCGGCGCGAGCCGCCCCTTTCCATTTTGATGCGAGAGAGCGGATCGTGACGGACCTCGAAATCCTGGCTGTGATGGCGCTTGCCCTTGGCGCGGGAAGCATGGTGAAGGGTGCCACCGGGATCGGCATCCCGGTCGTTGCGCTGCCGATCCTGGCGACCGTGGTGGGCCTGCCCCATGCGATTGCGGTGCAGACCATCCCGGTGCTCTTCACGAATATCTGGCAGGTCTGGCAGTTCCGGAAGGTCTGGCCCGAGCTGAAGCCGCTCAAGTTTCTCTTTCTCGGGGGGCTCGTCGGCATCCCGCTCGGGACGCTGCTGCTCACCATCATCCCGGAGCGCGCGCTGTCCGGCATGCTCGCGCTGCTCCTCTTCCTCTATATCGGGCTCAAGGTCTCCAAGCCCCACTTCGTCCTCTCCATGGATGCCGGGCAGCGGCTTGCGCCGGTCGCAGGCGTCGCGGCGGGGACGATGCAGGCCGCAACGGGCGTTTCCGCGCCCGTCAGCATCACCTTCCTTCATTCGCTGAAGCTCACCCGGAACGGCTATCTGTTCGCCGTCGCGCTCCTCTTCGCGCTCTTCTCGGTCATCCAGATCCCGTCGCTGCTGATCGCGGGCGTGATGACCGGACCGATCCTGGTGCAGGGGCTCCTGTCCATGATTCCGGTGCTGATCTGCATGCCGCTCGGCGCCTGGATCGGACGCCGCCTGTCGCAGCGCACCTTCGACTATCTGGTGCTGGTGCTCCTCTCGGTCGTCGGCGTCCAGCTCCTGGTCGAGGCGATCTGGGGCTAGCCGGCCGCCTGCAGCGCGCGGAGCGCCCGGCGATCGATCTTCATGAGGGTGGTGCGGGGCAGCTGGTCGACGAAGCGGAACTCGGCGGGAACCTTGTAGCCGCCGAGGCGCCGGACGTTCGCCTTCAGCTCGTCGATGAGGGCATCGCTCGCTTCGGCGCCCTGGCGGAGCACGGCGAAGGCCCGCGGCTTCGTCAGCCCGTCGCCGTCCTCGAATGCGACGACGGCGGCCTCCAGGATCGCCGGGTGCTCGGTGATGGCCGCCTCGATCTCGATCGGCGAAACCCAGAGCCCGCTCACCTTGAAGACGTCGTTGTCGCGGCCCGAGAACCAGAAGAAGCCGTCCTCGTCGAAGGTGAGATTGTCGCCTGTCCGGGTCCACGGCCCGACGAAGGTCTCGCGGGACTTGTCGAACTTTCGCCAGTAGAAGAAGCACGAGGTGCGGCTCTTCACCCAGGCCTCGCCCGGCACGTTGGGCTCCGTCACGTCCTCCCCGTCCGGGCCGACGAGGCGGATCTCGTAGCCGAAGACCGGCTTGCCGAGGCTGCCGCGCTTGGAATCCTTCTGGCGGTTGGCGATCCACTCGTAGGTGATCTCCGAGCTGCCGATCGAATCGAGGATCTCCAGCCCGAAGGCCGCCTCGAACCGGTCGAACACCTCCGGCGGGATCTTCTCCGAGGCGCTCACCACCAGGCCGACCGAGCCGAAGTCCGGGTGGAGGTCGTTCGCCCGGCAGTGCTCGAGCAGGTTCTTGATGACGGTCGGCACCGTGATGAGCTTGGTGGCGCGCGTGCTCGTCACCGCCTCGATCACCGCGTCCGGGCTCGGCGGCCGGCGCTGCAGGACGGCGGTCGCTCCGAAGGCGAGCGGAATCAGCACGCCCGGCCAGAGCCCGTGCGTGAAGTACTTCTTCGAAGTGGCGAAGACGACGTCATCGGCGCTGTATTCCCAGAACGCGCCCTGGCGCGAGGGCACCAGGAAGAAGTCGTGGCAGAGATGGGTGATGCCCTTGGCGGTGCCGGTGGTCCCGCCCGAATAGAACATGTAGCAGACGTCGTTGCAGTGCCGGAGCGGGCAGGGCGCTTCGCCGGCGGCGGCGGTCACCGCCGCCGCATCGACCACGGTCCGCCCGCCGACCGCGCCGGATTCGATCGCGACCGGGGGTCGCACGAGGATGGTCGAAAGGCCGGGCGGGAGCTCTGGGGCGATCTCGGCGAGCTTCGGAAGCTGCTCGGAATCGATGAAGAGGGCGCGGGAATCGGTGTCCCGGATGAAATAGAGAAGGTCCTTGGTCTTGTAGAGGTCCGAGACCACGGCCGGCACGATGCCCGCCTGCACGGCGCCGAGCCAGACGGCGAGATATTCGATGCTGTCGGTGCCGAAGAGGAGAATGCGCTCGCCGGGGCGCAGCCCGAGATCGGCGAGGCCGCGTGCGGTGCGCGCGACGAGCGCCCGCAGCTCGCGATAGCTCATGGGAGCGCCGTCGACGAGCAGGGCTGGCTTGTCGTCGGCAGGGCCGCCGGCATGCCGGCCGAGCAGCACGGAAACCGGATTGAAGTATTCGGGGATCTCCGGATCGCGCCAGGTGCGCCACTCGCTCGAATAGATCCGGTCATCGAAACGCGTTTCGGCCCGCGTGATCATCTGGTGCTCCCGCCCTTTCGCTCGTATCGTTCTGCGGTCGGCCGGAGGGAGCGTCTGCCGCGTTGGTGAGCGCGCGCAACCGCTTCACTCCTGACCCGCCCAAGAAGCATACAAATACGATAATGCCAATATCGGGGCCCCGCCCGGCCGCGGCGAGCCAGGGTCGCCGGCGCGGCCGAGGCAGCAAATCGGCATTTTGGTACTTGACAGCTTGAATTCGGGATGGTCCAGTTCGGCACGAGTAGCCGCAAAGAGCTGCAGCGCGGGAGGAGGCCGGATGTCGACATCGACACACCGCAGCGCCGATCAGTCCCGGTCGGCCGCAGCCCGACTTGCGGTCCGTTCCGCGTCAAGTCGATCGTCCGGAAAAGCGAGTTAGATGTCCGATAGCAGCGAGACCCTCGGCCAGCGCCTCATCTTCGTCGGCATGGTTCTGGCCGGAATCTGGTCGATCGTCCAGATCGCGTTCGCCTTCCTGACGAGCTACGACGATCTCGTGCTGCTTCCGCTCCATCTGGCGTTCGCCCTCGCGGTGACCTTCGCGCTCATCCCCGCGATCCCGCCGAAGGAGAAGATCGACGAGGGCGGCGAACTGGTGCGGCGGCGAAGCCGGATCGACGTCGCCGTCAGCGTGGTGGTCATCCTCGCGAGCATCGCCATCGCCGCCTACTACATGCTCAATGTCGGCCGGCTCGTGCTCCGGATCCCGCAGGTCGACGAGCTCACGCTCGGCGACACAATGGTGGGCATTGCCGTGGTCGTGTTCGTCGTCGAGGCGGCGCGCCGCACGGCCGGCCTCGGCATGACGGTGGTCGTGCTGATCTTCATCGCCTATGCCTTCGTCGGGCCAAGCCTGCCGCTCGGCTTCCGTCATTCCGGCCTGTCCCTCACCGAATTCATCGACCTCCAGACGCTCACGACGGACGGCATATTCGGCGTGCCGACCGGCGTCTCGGCGACCTACGTGTTCTATTTCATCCTGTTCGGCGCGTTCCTCGACGCGTCCGGCGGCGGCAGGCTCTTCATCGATCTCGCGACCACCGCCACGGGCCGCTATCGCGGCGGCGCGGCGAAGGCGGCGACCACCGCCTCCGCGCTGATGGGCATGACGAGCGGCAGCGCGGTCGCGAACGTGATGGGCACCGGCATCTTCACGATCCCGCTCATGAAGCGCACGGGCTACGCCCCGCACGTCGCCGGCTCAGTCGAGGCGCTCGCCTCCACCGGCGGGCAGATCATGCCGCCTTTGATGGGCGCCGCCGCCTTCATCATCGCGCAGAATCTCGGCCTGCCCTACAGCCGTATCGTCTCCGCCGCCGTCATCCCGGCCGCGATCTACTACCTCGCGGTGCTGATCGCGGTCGATCTGGAGGCCCGTTACCGGAAGATCCAGCCGATCCCGGCCGCCGACCAGGTGCCGCTCCGGCAGAGCCTGATGCGGCTCCATCTCCTGCTGCCGCTCGTCTATCTCGTCTATTCGGTGATGGTCGGGCGCCAGCTGATGATGGCTGCGGTGGAATCGATCGGCGTCGTGCTGGTGGTGAGCCTCTTCTCCGCAGCGACCCGGATCGGCCCGCGCGGGATCCTGAAGGCGCTCGCCGATGGCGGTTCGCGCGCCATCATGGTGGCGATCCCCTGCGCCGCCGCCGGCATCATCGTCGGCATCGTGGTCCAGACGGGAATCGGCGTCCGGTTCACCGAGCTGCTCGTCGGCCTTTCGCGGGACAACCTCCTCATCTGCCTGCTCGCGGTCTCCGCCGGCTGCATCATCATGGGGATGGGGCTTCCCACGACCGCCGCCTACATCATGGGCGCGACGCTGTTCGTGCCGGCGCTCGCCAAGCTCGGCATCAACCCGCTCGCGGCGCACTTCTTCGTCTTCTACTTCGCGTGCCTCTCGATGATCACGCCGCCGGTCGCCCTGGCGAGCTATGCCGCGGCCTCGATCGCCGGGGCGTCCGCCTCGCGGGTCGGATGGACGACGGTCCGGTTCGGCCTGCCGGCGTTCCTCGTGCCGTTCGCCTTCGTCGTGCAGCCCGCCATGATCCTCGAGGGCAGCATGACGGTGGCCGCGGTGTCGTTCGTGACCGCTCTCATCGGCGTCTACGCGCTCGCGGCCGGCAATGTCGGCTATCTGAGACGCAAGAACCGGCCGGTCGAGGGTGCGCTGCTCATCGCCGCGGCGATCGCGCTCATCTATCCTTCGCTCTGGATCAGCCTCGCCGGAGGCCTCGTCCTCGTCCTCGTCTACGTCTGGCAGGGCAGGGAAGGCTCCGCGCCGGAGCTCGGAACATCGACCAGCGGCGAGGCCGCCAAGACCGTATTGAAAGGGAGGACTTGATGGCAGTCATGATTGCACCCTCGCGCCGGCAGTTCGTCGCCGGAACGCTAGCCGCTTCCACGATGCTCGCGGGCGGCCGCGCCTTTGCCCAGGCGCAGAGCGTCGATATCGGGACGATGGCCGCCGGCAGCTCCTGGTACCAGTACGGCATCCAGATGGCGCAGTTCCTGAAGGATGCGCTCCCCGCCGGCGGGACCGTCAACGTGCGCCCCTATGCGGCTGCCGTCGGCAACGTGAAGCTGATCAATGCCGGCGAGAAGATCCAGGTCGGCATGACGTTCAGCTGCAACCTGCGCTGGGCGCGCGCCAAGATGACCGACGTGCAGGACGCGACCGCCGAGAACGTGCGGGCGCTCGCCGGCAGCCTCGACCAGTACTACCTCGTGATCGTCACCAAGGCCGGCTCGGGCTTCGCCGACGTCTCGGCGGCGCTCGCCGCCAAGAAGCCCGTCCGCTTCACCTGCCTGCAGCCGGGCTCGCTCGGCGCGGTCACGACCGACATGCTGCTGCGCGCCCACGGCATCGACGAGGCGACGCTGAAGAGCTGGGGCGGCTCCATCAACCGCGGCGCGCTCGAGGCGGCGGCCTCCGCCCTGGTCGAGGACAAGGCGGACGTCTGGGTGCAGCCGGCCGCGGTCGGCCACCCGAAGGTGCAGGAGATCGCCTACAGCTACGACGTGGAATGGTGCACGATCGCCGATCCTGCCATGCAGAAGATGGTCGATCTCGGCTATCAGCGCGCGGTGCTGCCGAAGGGGTCGTTCGACGACATGAAGAGCGACATGGTCTATCCGGGCGCGACCACCGTGCTGATCGTCAACAAGGACATGTCGGACGACCTCGCCTACGGCCTGACGAAGCAGCTCATCGACAATGCCGCCGCGCTCAAGGAGCAGAACAAGGCGCTGTCGCCGTTCGACCCGAAGGTTGCATGGAAGAGCGAAAACATCGGCGGCGTCCCGCTGCATCCCGGCGCGGAGCGCGCCTATCGCGAAGCGGGCATGATGGGTTGAAGCGCGGGGCAGGGCGGGCCGAACCCGCCCGCCCCCGAAGGGGTTGTTGGGAGGAGCCGATGAAGAAGAAGCTTGCCGCGTTTGCGGGGCTCGCCGCACTGGCGGGCGCCCTGTGCTCGTCCGCCGCGATGGCGCAGGAGGAGATCAAGGTCGGATTGCTGCTGCCCTACAAGGGCGTGTTCGCCCAGCTCGGCGAGGACATCGACCGCGCCTGGGAACTGGCGCTCGAGCAGCGCGGCGGCATGGCGGCGGGACGGAAGATCGTTCTCGTCAAGGCGGACACGGAGGCCGATCCGACCGTGGGCGTCAGGGTCGCCAACCGGCTGATCAGGTCGGACGGCGTCGACGTGCTGGCGGGCACGGTCAGCTCCGCGGTCGCGCTCGCAGTCTCGGACCTGTCCAAGCGCACCAAGACGCCGCTCGTGCTCGCGCTTGCGGTCGCCGACGAGCTCAACGCCGAGAACTGCCACCCCTATGCCATCCGTTCCGGCTTCAGCGCGCATGCCCTGCAGGAGGGTTCGGGCGCCTACTGGGCGAACGAACTGCAGGACAAGACGGCGGTCACGCTCGGTCCGGACTATGCCGCCGGCAGGGCCATGATCCGCGGCTTCGTGGACGGCTTCACCGCGAATGGCGGGACCGTGAAGGACCAGTACTGGACGGTGTTCCGCCAGACCAAGGACTGGGGTCCGGTCTATGCCAAGGCGAAGGATTCCGGCGCCGCGATGGTCTACGCCTGGTATGCGGGCGCGGAATCGATCCAGGCGGTGAAGCAGCATGCCGAGTTCGGCCTGCAGGACACGATGCCGCTCCGCGGCGACCAGTGGCTCTACGATTCGGCGCTCTGGTCGGCGATGGGCAAGGATACGGTCCTCGGTGCGCGCTACGCCACCGTCTACACCTCGGCCGCCGGTACGCCCGCGAGCGACGCCTTCGTGAAGGCCTATTCCGAGAAGTACGGCATGGTGCCGAACGTGACGGCCGGTCTCGGCTATGACAACGCGCTCGCCGTGCTCGACGGCATCGAGGCGGTGAAGGGCGATGTCTCCGACGGGAAGGCCTATGTCGACGCCATCCGGGGCCTCACGATCGATGCGCCGCGCGGCAGGATCACCTTCAGCGATGCGAACAGCGCCCAGCTGGAGAAGCTCTATCTGGTCGAGGTCGCCGAGGAGGGCGGCAAGCTCGTCGAGAAGCTGGTGAAGACGATCGAGCCGGGGAAGGATCTGCCCGGCTGCAAGATGGACGGATGAGCGGGCCGGGCGCGCAGCCGTGGACACGCTCGCCATCAATGTCCTGAACGGGCTCCAGCTCAGCATGCTGGCATTCCTGCTGGCGCTCGGGCTGACGCTCATCTTCGGGATGATGGACTATCTGAACCTGGCGCACGGTGCCTTCTACACGATCGGCGCCTATGCCGGGTTCAGCGTGGCGCGCTTCAGCGGCTCGTTCTGGCTCGCGCTCGCCGTGGCGTTTCTCGTGCCCGCGCTCCTCGGCGCGCTCTTCCAGTACTTCATGCTGAAGCCGCTGGTGAGGGGAGGGCGGTCGACCCATCTCGACATCGCCCTCTTCACGCTTGGCCTTTCCTTCGCGGTGATCGGGGTGGTCGAGATGGTCTATGGCGCCGGATACGACACGATCGCGACGCCCGGCTATCTGAGCGGCTCGGTGTCCGTGTTCGGCGTCGGCTACCCGACCTACCGGCTCTTCATCATCGCTCTCGGCGTCGCCGTCGGGGCGGGCGTCTGGCTCGTGATGGACCGCTCCACCATCGGCGCGACGGTGCGCGCCGCGGTCGACGACCACGACATGACGGTCGGGATGGGGGTGAACGTCGACCGGCTCTTCGCGCTCGTCTTCGGCTTCGGGGCGGGGCTCGCCGGGCTCGCCGGCGCCGTGGCGGCGCCCGTCCTCAGCGTCTATTCCCACATGGGGATGGACATCCTGATCCTGACGCTGATCGTGGTGATCGCGGGCGGGCTCGGCTCGATCATGGGCTCCTTCGTCGCCGCCCTGGCGATCGGCCTCATCAACACCTTCGCGCAGGCCTACCTGCCGGGCCTCGAGAGCTTCGCCATGTACATCTTCCTGGCGCTGATCCTCGCGTTCAACCCGGGCGGCTTCTTCCGCGTCGCACGTTCGGCCGGATGACGGCCGGGAGTGCAGAAGGCCGGGTCCCGCCGGTTCCGGCCTCGGCACGGAGCGAGCGCCTCCCGGTGGTTGCGGCGCTCGCCGTCGCGCTCGCGCTGCTTGCGGCGCTTCCTTTCGTGGCGAGCGACTATCTCGTCGTGCTCGGCACCGAGATCCTGATCCTCGCGCTCTTCGCGGTCTCGACGAATCTCCTGCTCGGCTACATGGGCTACGTCTCGCTCGGCCAGGCCGCCTATTTCGGGTTCGGCGCCTACGGGCTCGCGGCCCTCACCCTGCTCTGGGAATGGCCGACCGTGCCCGCGATGCTTGTCACGCTCGCCGGATCGGCGGTCTTCGCGATCGCGCTCGGTTCGCTCTGCCTGCGGACGAGCGGCGTGCGCTTTCTCCTCATCACGCTCGCCTTCTCGCAGATGCTCTATGCGGTCCTGGTGAGGACGCCCCAGATGGGCGGCGACAACGGCATCGTGGGAATCCCCCGGCCCGAGCTGGATGCCTGGGGGATCGATCTGTGGGCGACAGTTCCGTTCTACTACTACGTCCTCGTCCTCTTCGGGCTGACCCTCCTGATCCTCTACCGCTTCATCAAGTCGCCGTTCGGCAGCGTGATCGTGGCGGTGCGGGAGAACGAGATGCGGGCGCGGGCGCTCGGCTACGAGGTCTGGGCGAACAAGCTCGCCTGCCTGACCGTCGCCGGCATGGCCGCCGCGCTGGCCGGCATGCTGCAGGCGCAGAACCTCTCCTTCGCGAGCCCCGAGCTCGCTTCCTGGCGGGTCTCGGCCGAGGTGCTGCTGATGGTCATCATCGGCGGCTGGCGGAGCTTTCTCGGGCCGGCGATCGGCGCCCTCGTCTTCATCGCGATCCGCGAGGGCCTGAGCGTCGTCACGGAGCACTATCTGCTGTTCTTCGGTCTCTTCTTCATGGCGGCGGTCGCGCTCTTCCGGGAAGGCGTTTCGGGCGGGCTCGATGCGGTCCTGGCGAAGGTGCGGCGGCGGTGAGCGCGCTGGTGGTCGCCGGGCTCCGCAAGACCTTCGGGGCGCTCCGGGTGACGGACGGCATCGATCTCGCCGTGCCGGAGGGCGAGCGGCGCGGCATCATCGGGCCGAACGGCGCCGGCAAGACGACCTTCTTCAACATCATCTCCGGATGGCTGCCGCCCGATGCCGGTCGGGTTGAGGTGTTCGGGCGCGACATCACGCGCCTTCCGCCGGCGCATATCGCCCATCTCGGCGTGCGCCGGTCGTTCCAGAAGAGCGCGCTCTTCGACGCGCTGAGCGTGGAGGAGAATCTCCGGCTCGCCGTCCAGGCGACCGATCCCTCGCGCTTCGATGCCTGGGGCCGCATCGGGCGCCACCGCCGCGTCCTGGAGGCGGCGCGGAGCCTTGCCGAGCGGGTCGGGCTCGCCGACGAGCTCGGACGCCGGGCCGGCGAACTCTCCTACGGGCGCAAGCGCCAGCTCGAGATCGCTCTGGCGCTTGCCGAGAAGCCGCGCATCCTGCTTCTGGACGAGCCGGCCGCCGGTGCCTCGCCCTACGAGCGCCGGCTTCTCGCGGATCTCCTGCGCGACCTTCCGCGCGACATCACGATCATGCTCGTCGAGCACGACCTCGATCTCGTCTTCAATCTCTGCGACCGGATTTCCGTGCTCGTTCGCGGCAGCGTGCTGATGACCGGGACGCCGGAGGAGGTCGGCGCGAGCGGTGAGGTGCAGGCCGCCTATCTCGGAACGGCCCATGCTTGAGCTCGCCGGCGTCGACGCCTTCTACGGCGACAGCCACGTGCTGCAGGACGTGAGCTTCGCGGTTCGCGCCGGTGCCTGCTTCGGCCTGCTCGGCCGGAACGGCGTCGGCAAGACGACCACGCTGCGCACGGTGCTCGGCTATTTGCGGGCGCGGAACGGCACCATCCGCTTCGACGGCGAGGCGATCGAAGGCCGGCCGACCTACGAGATCGTCCGCCGCGGCATCAGCTACGTGCCGGAGGATCGCGGCATCTTCCGCAGCCTGACCGTGGAGGAGCATCTCCGCGTCGCGGACCGGGCCGCGGGCCGTCACGAGCGGCTGAGCGTGGAGGAGGTCTATGGCCTCTTTCCGCGGCTCGCCGAGCGCCGGCGCAATCTCGGGGGCCAGCTTTCCGGCGGCGAGCAGCAGATGCTCGCGATCGCGCGGGCGCTCGTCGGCTCCTCCCGCTTCGTGATCATGGACGAACCCACGGAGGGGCTCGCGCCGGTCGTCATCGAGCAGATCTCGCAGGCGATCCGGCGGCTGCGCGCGAACGGAACGACCATGCTCCTCGTCGAGACGAACTTCCACGTGGCGCGGGCCGTCTGCGACGAATGCTGCCTGCTCGACCGCGGCCGTGTGGTCTTCCAGGGCGCGATGGCGGAGCTTGCCCCGGATTCGGAGATCGTGAAAAGCTTCATCGGCGTGTGAGGCGCTTAGGAGACGGCCGGCATGGACACCGGGATGCGGCAGGTCGCGCCGGCGGCTGAGCGGAACAAGGAGCCGATCCTCACAATCCTCCGGCGCGCGCTGCCGGAAAGCGGCCGGGTCCTGGAGATCGCGAGCGGCACCGGACAGCACGTCGTCCATTTCGCCGGCGCCTATCCGGAGATCGAGTGGCAGCCGAGCGAGCGCGATCCGCGCATGCTGCCTTCGATCTCGGCCTGGGTCGAGACGAGCGGCCTCGCCAATGTGCGGGCGCCGATCGTGCTCGACGTCTGCGCGGGAGCGTGGCCGGCCGGCCCGTTCGACGCGATCCTGTGCATCAACATGGTGCACATCTCGCCCTGGCGCGCGACCCTCTGCCTGATGGAGGGTGCGGGGGCGCATCTGCGCGCAAGCGGGCTTCTCTATCTCTACGGCCCGTTCCGCCGGAGCGGCGTGCCGACGGCGCCGAGCAACGAAGCCTTCGACGCGCAGCTCGGACGTTCCGATCCGGAATGGGGGCTCCGCGATCTCGATGCGGTGGAAGCGGCCGCGGCCGGGTCCGGCCTCGCGCTCGAGAAGGTGGTCGAGATGCCTGCGAACAATCTGTCGCTCCTCTTCCGGCGCGTCTGACGCGCAGAGGCGGCGCCTTGCCCGCCCTGCTCCATGGCGCCGGCGGACCGTCCCCTTCATAATGGCGCCGGGCGGCGCGACGGCCCGTCCGCCTTGCGGCCGTTCCGCGCGCTGCCGCATCTTGGGCGCAAGACATAAGCGGGGGAGGTCCGATGGCGCTCAGAGAGATCGTGAAGGGCGGATTCCTCGTCGGGGTCGCGCTCGGCGCAGGCGCGGCGGTGGTCGGCCCCGTGGTCTGGCGGACCGCGCGGCCCTATGCCAAGTCCGCCCTGCGGGCGGGGCTCGAGGGATATGCCGCCGCGCGGGTCGCGGCGGCGCGCATGGGCGAGGAGGTCGAGGACCTCGTCGCCGAGGTCCTGCACGAGATGACCGAGGCGGAAGCCGGGGCGGGCGAGGCCGGCGCCGGGGCTGCTGACGCGGCGGCGGAAGCGTCGGAGCAGGCGGGCTGACGATGCGCGGCCGCATCCGCCATCAGCTGCCCGGCCGCGTCCGGATCGGCCTCGAAAGGCCGCTGCCGGACGTGGCGGCACTCACCGACGCCGCCCGCGCCATCGCAAGCGTCCCGGGCGTGGAGCAGGTCGAGTTCCGGCCGGAGACCGCAAGCCTGCTGCTCCGCCACAGGGGCAGGTTCGAGCCGCTTGCCGCCGCCCTGGAGGAGGCGGGGCTGCTCTTGCTCGCGCCCGCCGAGCCGGTCGCGCCCATCGACCCCGTCGGCGAAACCTTCGAGCGGCTGGAGCGGGCGGAGGACCTCGTCGGCCGGCTGACGGGCGGCCGCGCGGATCTCTGGAGCATCGCCTATCTCGGGCTCGTCGCAGGCGGGCTGGTGCAGCTGGCACGCGGCCGGGTGGCCGGCCCCGCCGTCACGCTGTTCGGGCAGGCGGCTAGCCTGGCGCTTTCGCGCTCCGTCCGCCGCGGGCGATGATCCTCCGCCCCTCGGCGAGCGCGAAGGAGGTCCCCGCGAGCGCGCCTGCCGCAAGCAGGTCGCCCGGGGCTGGAGGCGCGATTCCGAGGAGCCGCCTGAGCGGCGGGAGGAGGAAGGGGACGGCGAGCAGCGCCGCGGCTGCCGCGAGAAATGCCTCGAGCCGGCGTTCGGACGCCAGCAGCGCCGCGTCCGCGCCCGGGGACCGGTCGCGCAGCGTCCAGGCGTGGGCGATCTGGGCGAGCGCGAGCGTCGTGAAGGTGGCCGTGCGCGCCCGCGGTCCGAGCCCCGCGCGCGCCATGGTGGTGAAGTGGGCGGCAAGCGCGGCGGCGGCAATTCCGGCGCCGTCGAGGCCGATACCGGCCGCTTCCCCGCGCGTGAAATAGCCTGCGTCCACGGCGCGGGGCGGACGCGCCAGGACGTCGCCGCGCGGCTCGGCGAGCGCGAGCCCTATGGCGGGCAGGATGTCGGTGACGAGGTTGAGCCAGAACAGCTCCATCGGCGCCTCGAGCTCGCCCCTGCCGTGCAGGGCCTCCGTCAGCATCACGAGCACTTCCGAGAAATTGGTGGCAAGCAGGTAGCGCACCGAGTTCCGCACATTGTCGTCGGTCGCCCGGCCCCGCGCGATGGCGCGGGCGAGTTCCCGCAGGTCGTCGTCCGCGATGACGATGTCGGCGACCTCGCGGGCGACGTCGGTGCCGTTCCTGCCCATGGCGACCCCGACCGCCGCGGCCCGCAGGGCCGGGCCGTCATTGACGCCGTCTCCGATCATCGCGACCCGGCGCCCCGCCCCCTGGAGCGCCTGCACGATGCGCAGCTTGTCCGAGGGGCTCACCCGCGCGAACACCGAGGTCCTGAGCGCGAGCTCGCCGAGCGCCGCATCGTCGAGACGGCCGATCTGCGCGCCGTCGGCGATGTTGACGATGCTGGTGCGCGACAGGTCGAGCGCCTGGGCGACCGAGAGCGCCGTCGCCGGCTGGTCGCCCGTGATCATGACGGTGCGCACGCCGGCGCGGTGGAGAATGCCGATCGCCTCGCGCGCCTCCATGCGCACGGGATCGGCGAGCGCGATCAGTCCGAGCCAGACGAGATCCTGCGGCTGGTCGTGGTCGAGCGCGCTCGCGGCCTGCGCCACGCCGAGGACGCGCAGCCCCTTCCGTGCGAGCGCGCCGTTCGCCTCGAGGATGCTCTCCCGCCGCTCCGGCGTGAGCGGCCGGGCCCCGCCTTGGATCAGTTCGGTTCCGGAAAGCGCGAGGAGCTCGTCCGGTGCGCCTTTGAGCGCGATATAGGGCGCGCCATTCAGGGCGTGCTCGGTCGCCATCCAGCGCCGCCGGGCGTCCCGGCTCCTGGCCGCGCGGATCGGGGCGAGATCCTGCAGCCCGTCTGGGTCTAGCCCGAGATCGGCGGCGAAGCGGAGAAGCGCGAGCTCCGTCGCCGTACCGGAAAGGCGGCCGAGCCTCGCCTCGTTGCAGAGCGTGACCGCCCGCGCGAGCGCCTCGAGGTCGGGCTGCTCCGCCGTCGGCCAGCGCTCCCCCGGCGCAAGCTCCCGCGTCTCGCCGCCGAGATGGATCGCGGCGACCGCCATCCGGTTCTCGGTCAGCGTGCCGGTCTTGTCGAGGCAGATCGTGTCGACGGTTCCGATCGCCTCGACCGCCGGCAGCGCCCGGACGAAGGCGCCTTCCCGCTCCATGGCGCGCGCGCCGAGGGCGAGGGCGGTCGTCGCCACCGCCGGCAGGCCTTCCGGAATGGCCGAAACGGCGAGCGCGATCGCGCTCTTCGCCATCGCCACGAAGGGCTCGCCGCGGATCAGGCCGATCCCCATCACGAGCCCCGATATCGCGATGCAGCCGGCCGCGAGGCGCACGCCGAGCGAGGCAAGCGCCTCCTCGCTCGCCGGCCGCGGCGGCGTCGCGTTGCCGATCAGGCCGCGCGTCCACGCCATCTCCGTGTTCGTCCCAGTCCGGAAGATGACGGCGCGGGCATTGCCGCCGGTGACGACGGTGCCGCCGTGAACGATGTTCCGCCGGTCGGCGACTCCGGACGGCGCGGTCTCCATCGCGTCGGCCGTCTTTTCCGCGGGCAGGCTCTCGCCGGTCAGGACGGCCTCGTCGAGCGCGACGTCGTTGGCCTCCAGCACGCGCGCATCCGCCGGCACGATCGAGCTCGGCGAGAGGAGAACGACGTCGCCGGGGACGACGTCGCGTCCGCGGATGCGGATCGTCTTGCCCGCGCGGCAGACCGTTGCCTCGTGCTCGATCGGCCGCGAAAGCCGGCGGATGAGCCGCTCCGTCGCGTCCTCGGAGGAAAAGCCGATCGCCGCGTTGACGAAGACGACCCCGATCGTGACGGCCGCGTCCACGATGCCGCCGGTGGCGAGCGAGAGCACCGCGGAGCCGGCCAGGAGGGCGACCGGCACCGTCGTAAGCTGCGACAGCAGCATTTCGCCGCGCGAGCGGCCTTCCGGCTCCGGCATGGCGTTCGGGCCGAATGCCGCGAGCCGGTCGCGCGCCTCCTCGCACGAGATCCCGCGCGGCGTGCTGCCGAGGCCGGCGAGCGCATCCGGGATGCTCTGCCTGGCGATTGCGTCCGGCGAGATCGGCCCGGGATCGGCTGCCCCGGAGATCGGGTGGCGCCCGGCCGGGCCGCATTCGCGGTCCGCGATGGAGGGTTCGGGACTTTGCTCGGAAAGGGCCGCGGCGACGCATGCGGCGAGCGCGGCGGGGTTCAGGTCCCGGCCGTGCCTGAGAAGAAGGGTCCTCGTGAGGGGATTGGCGGATGCGACCCGCCCGTGATGGGCCGAGAGCGCCGATTCGAGCCGCCGCAGGCCGCCTGGCTCCGGCCAGGCCGAAACGACGAGCCGCGTGCGGCCGGGAATGTGGTGGCGGACGACAACGGCCTCGTTCATTCCGCGCAGCGCCCCCTCCAGGCTCGCCCCGCCGGTCCCTCGGCGGCCGCCATCGCATTGCCGTCAATGCGGCCCGCCGATCAAGCCGGCTTCGTGGCGGAAATCGTCGCAGGACCGCCGGCCCTGCCCAGCCGGCGGGGCTTCATGAACACGCGCCTCACCTCCGGGTGGCCCGCCTCGATCCGGGCCGTGATGCCGCGCGCCGCGGCTTCGATCTCGTCGCCGCCGAGCTCGTCCCGGAAGTCGATGCCGAGCGCGACGAGGACGTCGTTCGGACCGAGATGGAACGTCAGCACCTCGTCGACCTGCGCGACGCGCGGGTCGCTCTCGGCAATCCTCCGGATGCCCGCCACCAGCTCCGGGGAAGCGCTCTCGCCGGTGAGGAGGCTGCGGGTCTCGTTGGCGAGGAACACCGCCGTCAGCACGAGCAGCGCCCCGATGGCGACCGAGGCCCAGCCGTCGAAGACCGGCATCTCCAGGATCTCGGCCGCCGCAAGGCCCAGAAGGGCGACGACCAGTCCGATCAGGGCCGCGAAATCTTCGAGAAGGACGGCGAAGATGCCCGGATCCTTGCTCGCGCGGATCGTCGCGAGGCTGGGATTCCGGCCGGTCGCGTGCCGGAACTCGCGCCAGGCGACGCGGAACGACAGGCCTTCGAAGATGATCGCGGCGCCGAGCACCGCGAAGTTCACCCAGGCATCCTCCACCGGATGCGGCTCGGCGATCTTGCGGATGCCCTCGTAGATGGAGAACGCGCCGCCGAGCGCGAAGATCAGCAGCGCCACCACGAAGGCCCAGAAGTAGAGCTCCATCCCGTGTCCGAGCGGGTGCCTCGGAGTGGCCGGGCGGGCGGCGCGCTTGATGCCGAGAAGGAGGAGGCCCTGGTTGCCCGTGTCGACGGAGGAGTGGATCGCCTCGCTCAGCATCGCGCTCGACCCGGTATAGAGGCTCGCGGCGAACTTGGTGACTGCAATGGCGAGATTGCCCGCCAGGGCGGCGTAGATCACCTTGCGCGAATTGCCCGCCATTCCGTTCCTCCACGATGTGTCGGCTGCCGCTTCAACTCTAGAATGGCGAGGCGGTGGGAACGATCCGGGCGGGCCGGGATCGCAGCCGGAGAGCCCCGCGTTCATGCTCCGGGAGACGTGAACGGGGAGCTTGAAATGCAGTCACGGTGGATGGCGGTAGTGGTGGCGGCGTCGGTTCTCGCGGTCGGCGCCGCGGGCGAGCCGCGTGCAGCCCCGCGCGCGGGCAATACCGATCCTCCGCAGGGGTCCTTCGACGGCCGGTGGTCGGTTCTCCTGGAGACGACGGGCGGAGGCTGCGCGTCCCGCCGTCGCGTGGCCGTCACGGTGAGGGCAGGGCGGGTGAGCTACGAGGATTACGAGCACGTGACGGCGGAGGGGCGCATCTTCGCGAGCGGCCGGGTGCGCGTCCGGTTCAACTACGAGGGCGACAGGCTGGATGCGACCGGCTCCGTCAAGGCGGGCGTCGGAGCGGGAAGCTGGGTGTCCCCGACCGAGAACTGCGAAGGCTCGTGGAACGCGCAGAAGGAGCGCTAGGAAGATCGGACCCTTCTGAGCGCGGGAGCGGCACGTGGCCGGCCGGCGGGCCGCAAGCGCCGCTCGCATCCGGCCCTTTCCGAGCTTGAGAGCGGTGCGCTTCGTCCGCCATAGTACCGCGGGGGAAGGTCCGCCGCCCGCAGGATGCCGTCCGGAGAGGGCGGCTGCAGGCGGCGGCGATGAGCGGGGGAGGAGAGAATGGGGGGCGTTTCCATCCGGATTGCCGTGTTGGCGCTCGCTCTCGGTCTGGCGGTACCGCCTGATCCGGCGCCCGCGCAGAGTGCCGCCGAACGGCGCGAGCAGCTCGCGCAGATCCGCGAACGGATGTCGGATCCGGATCCGCTGATGCGGCTCGCCTATCTCGAGGAATATGCGGAGGCGAAGGACCAGACCGTCACCATGCTGGCCGTGCGGTATGCGCTGTCGTCGGACGATCCCGATCTGAGGGCGACGGCCCTCCGTCTCTATGTCGCGAGCCTCGAATCGCTCGATCTCGAGGTGGAGCTGCCGGACGCGTTCCATGCCGCCTACCCGCCCGACAGCACGGACGAGCGGGTTCTCGAGGCGAAGGAGCGGGAGCCGATCTTTGCCTTCGTCTACGGGGCGAAGGTGATCCGCCTGAAGGTGACGAATTTCGACTTCGGCAGCGGCCGGCTCGAGGTGGCGGCGATGAACGGCCTCAGCGAGCTCGACCAGCAATTCTCGGGGGAGGGCCAAGTGCGCGGAACGACGCTCACGGTCAACGCACGGGTCCAGCTGAGCGGGGGCGGGCGCAGCTTCGAGCCTCGCTGCTCCTTCATTCTGACGCCCGGATCCGACCTCGTGCTGAGCGGCGAAGCGGCCTGCCAGACCGGGCCCACCTATCCGAATGCGAAGGTCTCGATGCCGATGTTCTGACCTCAATCGAGCGTCAGCGGTCCGATCGCGAACTGCTCGGCCTCGCGCGGACCGCTGAAGGTCAGCTGCAGCGACGAGGCCGTGACCGGCGGGGTCCGGCAGGCGAGCCTCTCCGATCCCGGGTCGGCACGGCAGAAGCCGACGGAACGGAACGCGCCCGCTCCGGAAAGCGGGGCGATGCTGATCTCGAGTGCGTCCGGCACCGAGGCGCCCGGCGCGGCGGTCCGCTCGACCTCGATCCGGGAAAAGGAGATCGGCTCGGGGAAGCGGAGGACGACCCGGACGCGGCCCGCGACGGGCGCGACCCGCCAGAGGGCGCCCGGCCGCAGCAGATTGCGCGGACCTTCGGCCGGATCCGGCGTGGCGCCGATCGCGGTCTCGAGGATTGCGCGCTCGGCGCGCCGCGGCGCTTCGTTCCTGGTCCGGTGCGATGCCAGCGCCTTCACGATATCGAACCGCAGCGCTATGGCGAGATTGTCCTCCTCGACGGCCTCGATCAGGAGGCCGAGCGGCGTCGCCTCGGCGGTCGCATCGAGTACTGCGCTTCCGCTCATGCCCTGTACGATCCGGTCTTCCCGGCGCATCGGAACGACGGCGAAGACCGCGCCGGCACGCTCGTCCATCGAGGCGGCCCTGCGCTCGACACGCATCGTGCGGGTTTCGCCCTCGACGCTGGTGGTGAGAAACCCCTCGCGCCAGCTCTCGAGCCTCGCGTCAAGGCGGTCGAGGCCGAGCCGCGAGTTCGTGCAGATGCGGTCCTTCTCCGTGGTGGCGACGTCGAGGAACGCGAGATCGACGTCCGGGTCCGGCTGCACCGGGTTCAGCGCCTCGCGCTCGAAGCCGCGCCGGTCGATCACGATGGCATCCGAAAGCGTCCCGTCCGCCTTGGCGACGACATGGGCCGGCGTCGCGATGCGGCAGATGCCGTCCTGCGAGACGTGGAGCCAGGCGTGACCGAAGCCGCGCTCGGTCCGGACCCGGACCGTTTCCGCCTGGGTCGGTCCGGCGCTCTGGAGGAGCGCAGAGAGGGCGAGGATCGCGATCGGTCTCATGCGACCGGCTTCCTCTTCTGCAGGCCGGCGAGGGCGGCGAAGAGCTGCACGATCACGATCGCGGCCGCGGCGACGATCTGCACGCCGACGAGGTTCGGATCGTTGAGGGACTGGGTGAAGGTGGACACCGCGATCGTCTCGGGCGCCGCGTTCGGGCCGGGGGTGAAGATGCGCAGGAGCGGCGCTTCCGTCGAGGCGGCGACGAAGAGGCCGAGCTCGGAATCCGGCCGGATGATTCCCCACCAGTCCTGCTCGCGGACCGGCAGCGCGCGATCGGCTTCGACGAAGCCGCCGGCCGGCAGATCGAGGGTCTCGATGCTGTAGAGGCCGCCCTGCAGGCCGATGCCGAGCCAGGATTCGATCGCCCGGCCGTAGATCGCGAGCTCTCCTTCGAGAAGGGCGGCCGGAGCGGGCGTCATCATGTCCGGCTGTCCGCGAAGCACCTCCCCGAACCGGGCAGGTCCCCAGATCGGCATGTGCTCGACGAGCCAGGGCCCGCACGCGTCGGGATCGGAGACGAGCGTCGCGAACGTCCCGAGCGGGTGGACCGCCCCGTCCTCGGCCTCGATCCTTCCGGCGCCGCCTTCGAGGTCGGACGCGATCACGATCGCCAGCGATCCGCTCTGGCTGCGCCGGTAGGAGACGCTGCTCCCGAGCCGCGGCTGCACGACGCCGCCGATGCAGGCGGGATCGGCGTCGTCGGTCGCCAGCATCAGGCCGGAAACGGCGAACGAGGCGACGTCTGCGTTGGAGACGACGAACGAGGCCTGTTCCGTGCGTGCCTTCAGGATCAGGAGGGGCCGCGGCGAGGGCAGCGTCGCCAGGAACGCGACATAGGCAAGGGTGGCCGCAAGTGTCGCGGCCATCACGCGTGCGAGCGGCTTCGTCCAGACGGCGGCGAGAGCGGCCCGTGCGGGATCGACCAGACGGACCGCTTGCGACCAGCGGCTCAAGGAAGCCAGATGCGCAGTGTGTCGACTGCCGCCTTCCCGACAAGGCCGCGCCGCTCGAGCGCGAGCGTGTAGAGCCCCGGTCCGATGGCGGCGGGCAGCTCGATCGCGCAGATGCGCGTGTAGCTCACCGCGATACCGTCCCTGGTCGGCTCGCAGGCGGTGGCCGCGAGGGCGGCGCCGTCCGTGCCGGAGAGCTTCGCCCTGGCGCGCATGTCGCCGACATTGAGATAGACGAAGAGCGTGCGCGGCCCCTCAGGGCTCGCGTCTCCGCGCGCCGGCAGCAGCACGCCCGGCTCGCCGGCTTCGCAGTCCTTGACGAGTGAGGCGCGCACCAGGACGTCCTCGCCCTCATAGGCGCGCAGCGCGTCGAGGTGGTGCGACGGGAACGCGAGCCGCGCCGAGCCGGCCGAGACCCGGCTCGCATCGTAGCGGTTGAGCGCCCAGTAGCGCCCGTCGCGCGTGGTCACCCGGGCGCAGAGCGAGTCCCCGATGCTGCGGTCGCCGAGATAGGCGGCCACCTGTTCCGGCGCGAACGGCTTCGCGTGGTGGCCGAGCCGCGCTCCGACGACGAACTGGGCGGAGATCTTCGCGCCGCCGAGCCGCTCCACGAATCCGGCGTCCGGTGCGGCGAGCGGCACGACCGCCTCCTCGGCGGAGGCGCCGCCGGAAGCGAGAACGGTCGCGGCGACGAGGACATGCGCAAGGAAGCGTGACAGCATTCGAGGGACTCCCTCCCGAAGCCTGCCGGGACACGCACGAAAAAACCCGGACCATCCTGAAAATCATGGTGCCGGCTCACAAAATCAAGGGATCGATCGGCGGACGGCCGGCTCCCGCCGCGAGGCGGTCGCGCCCGTTCCCCTCGCGGGATCATGCGGGACGGCTTCCCGCCGGTGCCGGCCGGGTTCGCCGGCGGCCGCAAGCCGCCATTCGGCGCGCCTGCGGCCAGAGATCGGATCGGCTCAGAGGTCGAAGAAGACGGTCTCCTTCTCGCCCTGCATATGGATGTCGAAATGGTAGACCACGCCGATCGGCATGTCCTCGCGGCGCGCCACGAGCGTCTCCCGCCGTGCCTCCGGAACCGTGTCCAGCACCGGATCCTTCGCGTTCGCCTCCACCTCGTCGGAGAAGTAGATGCGGGTATAAAGGTGGCTGAGCTGGCCCCGCATGAACAGGATCACGTTGATGTGCGGCGCCTGCACGCCGTCCACGGAGCCGGGCTTCACGGTCTCGAAGAGGAAGCGGTTCTGCGGATCGGTGCCGGTCCCGTACCGGCCGTATCCGGTGAAGACGCTGTTGGAGCTGCGGCCGTCCTCCGGATGGAGGTAGCGGCCTTCCGAATCCGCCTGCCAGATCTCGATCATCGCGTCGTCGATCGGGTCGCCGTTGCCGTCGAACACGCGCCCGGTCACGTGGATGCGGTCGCCGGTGCAGAGTTCGTCGGCGACCTTGCCGCCGGCGATGGCGGTGAAGGGATAGCCGTACTGCTCCGCCGTCAGCCCGTAGGCGAAGTACGGCCCGACCGTCTGCGAGGGAGTCTGCTTCATGGTCATTTCGGCGTCTCCATCGGCGTCTCGTAGCGGCCGCGGAGCACGATGTCGAAGATGTAGCCGAGCGCGAAGCCCGGCTCCGTCACGTCGATCGAGAAGTCCGAGATGAGGCGCTCGCGGGCGCCCGCCGGCGAACTCAGATAGATCGGGTCGAGGTCGAGAAGCGGATCGCCGGGGAAATACATCTGGGTGACGAGCCGCGTCGCGATCGACGGGCCGAGCAGCGAGAAGTGGATGTGGTTCGGCCGCCAGGCATTGTGGTGGTTGCCCCAGGGATAGGCCCCGGGCTTGATCGTGTAGAACCGGTAGCGGCCGTCATCGTCGGTCACGCAGCGGCCGCCGCCGAAGAAGTTCGGGTCGAGCGGCGCGAGGTGCTGGTCGACCTTGTGGATGTAGCGGCCCGCGGCGTTCGCCTGCCACACCTCGACGAGCGTGTTGCGGACGGGGCGTCCGTCCTCGTCGAGCACGCGTCCGGTGACGACGATGCGCTCGCCGAGCGGCTCGCCGTTCTTCGCGCCGTTCTTGGTCAGGTCCGCGTCGAGCGGCCCGACCCTCTCGTGGCCGTAGACCGGGCCGGTCAGTTCCGAAAGCGTGTGCTTCAGCGGAACGAGCGGCTTGGTCGGCGCGCGGAGCACCGTGGATTTGTAGTCGGGAAAAAGAAGCGGAGGATGCGCTTCCCAATCGCGCATCCGATAGCCAGCGGCGGTCATGGCGCCCTCCCAGTTCGGTCCTGGTGAGATAGCGCCCGCGACGGCCACGGGCGATGCCGGAAACCGGGATTCGCCTGACCGTCAGGGACGAGGGCCGCTGCCGCAGCCCTCCGCTCCGGATGCTACTGAAGCTGGCGAACGACCTCCTCGGTCGGTTCGCTCACCAGAATTCTCACCAGCTTGCCTTCCTCCGCGACGGCGAGCCTCAGAAGCGTTCCGTTCGGGCTCTCCTGGATGGTGACGACCTGGTCCGCCTTGACGCGGATAAGGCCGCCGCCCGCCTTGGCGAGATGGAGCGTGAGAAACCGCATCGAGTCTGATCCTTCCGATCCGTTTGGGGTAGCAGATGGCCCGGCGACTTCATCGCGCTCGGGAAGTGCCCCGGCCGGCTCCGCCTTCGGCGCAGGGCTCGCCTTCTGGTTCGTCCGAGATCTGCGTTTGGCCACGTAACCTCGCCGGTTGCCCGGCCGCACCCGGCGGAGAGCCGGATCGGCCGAAGGTGCTCACATAACGCCAGCGCGCCGGCCGTAACCGGTTCGCTGCGGTGCAGCATGGGTAGCATCGATGAGCCGAGAAAGTAAACGCGGCGCCGCCTCTTTCTGCGCCCGCGCGCTCGCTTTCCGGCCGGATCAGGGAGCCCGGGAATTCTCGTAGAAGGTGACGCAGACCGGCCGGTCGGCGCGCAGCACCGTCTGCTGGCGGAAGCGGGCAAGATAGTCCTCCCCGATCTCCCGCAGTGCAATATCGGCCGCGCGCTCCCGCGGATGCAGCACCACGAGCACCTTCGACCGCTCGGCCTCGGTGTGTCCCGTCGCCTCGTCCAGCCAGTGGCCGCGCGCATCGTGGACCGTGAAGCCGTCCCTGAAGCGCGGCGCCACCGCCTCTGCGACGAAGGCGTTCCAGGCCCGCTCGCTCACCTCGCGCCCGCCGGGCATGCCGCGTCCGAGGAAGAGCCGCGTCTCCTGCCAGGCCGAACCCGTGCAGGACGCGGTATCGCCGGGCGGCTCGCGGCTCGTGCTCGCGCAGCCGGCGAGGAGGAGGGCGGCGACGAGAAGACCCGCCGAAGGGCGGAGGCGGGGGCGGCTCATATCCGCTCGCAGGCGATGCCGTCGCCGTCCCGGTCGAGCCGTCGCCAGTAGCCGGGCTCGCCGCGTCGGGCCGGCGCGACGTCCAGCATGCGCGCCACGCCGCAATTCGATGCGGCGGCGACGTGCCTGAGCGTCGTCGTCGGCGGCCAGGGGGAGAGCGTGGCCAGCGTCAGATAGAGCACGAATCCCGCGGCCACGCCCCAGAGCGCCAGTCTCAGCATCGGCTTGGCGCGCCGGATCGCCTGCGCCCGCGCATAGGCGCGGCTCACCCGCCGGAACCGCCGTTTCAGGTCGGCGAGCGCCGCTTCCGGGTCCCGCCCGCTCTCGACGCGCCATCCGTCCGGCAGACCGCCCATGGCTCCTCCTCGAACGCAGCCTCGCGCATGCGATGCTAAGACGGGTTTAATGAGCCGGCATTCATCGGGCACGCGCGGGAAGTCGCCGGTGATCGCTTGGGGCCGCGTCGATCATCTCCTGAAACGCATGCTGAACCATTGACAATCTAGTCAGCACCTTGCGCCCGGCGCTGCCATTTAGGGGCGTCGGCCATGGGTTACCCGAGCGACGAGCGCAGCAGTCGCCTGCTGCTTGGCCAGCGCGGCTACCGCAATGTCAACGTTGTGACGGATCACGTTTCATCAGGAGGGCTTGTCGCCGAGCGAAGCTTTGGAGGAGCAAGGACTGCGAGTTCCCGTGCCCCTGTGCCGCCTTTTTCGAAGACCGACGGCATTCCTGGCGGGAGCGGAACGCGGTGCGCGTTCAACATCATCGCTACCATCGTGTAGTAACCGATCAGCGCTGTCAGCTCCACTATGCCGCGATTGCCCCAGCGCCGAAGCACTGCCCGGTAGGTCTCGTCTTCTACCTCTCCAGACATCTGCAGCTGACAAGTGAACTTGTAGACATCAGCTGCGCTTTCGTCGAGGTGCGGCTCATTGCCGTCGCGAATGGCGTCGACCACCCGATCTGCGACGCCGGCCTCCTTGGCAGCCCGCGCGTGCACGCCCCATTCGACCTCGCTGTTCCAACGCTTGGCGGAAGCTATGATAGCCAGCTCCTTCAAATCGACAGGGAGAACCGTGCGGTAACGCACGAATTCGCCCAGCCGCTGCCAGCGGTCAGCCAACTCGGGACTGTGAATGACAGCCCGCAATGGACCGACCATCATGCCGCGCGGCCCCTTTACGACTTCGTCATAGACCTTCTGCTGCTGCGGCGACATTTGCGCGCGGTCGGGAAGAGGAATGCGTCCTTCCCGGCCAGGATCGTTTGCTCGGTCGTCGGTCGCCCCAACCTGGCTATCGTTGACCGTCATAAGCCCGCCTATTCCGCGCTTTTCGGTGCTTGGCTGAGCTCCGCCAGTATCTCGTCCGTATGCTCGCCAAGCAGTGGCGGCGGACGATCAAAGCTCAGTGGCGCATTCGCGAAGCGCATGGGGCTCACAACCTGTGGCACCTCGTCGCTCAAGGGGTGCTTGAACGTGCGTAGCATCTGTCGGTGCTTGACTTGTTCGTCGGCGAAGACCCGCGGAACCGTGTTAATCGGCCCGCAGGGGACGTCCGCGTCGCCGAGCGCCGCGATCCAATGGTCGAGCGGCTTTTCCAGAAGCACGGCCGAGATGAGCGGATGCAGAATCTCGAGGTTTCGTACGCGCTCGACATTGGTCGCGAAGCGAGGATCTTCGGCCAGCTCGGTACGTTGGATGGCCTTGGAGAAACGGCGGAACTGCTCATCGTTGCCGACCGCCAGTACAATGTACCCGTCCTTAACCGCGAACACGTCCTGCGGCTGGATGTTCGGATGCTTGTTTCCCCTACGCGTTGGGGCGTTGCCGGACACCAGGTAGTTCATGGCCTGGTTGGAAAGCGTGGCGACGGCAACGTCCAGCATTCCGAGGTCGATCCACTCGCCCTGGCGGGTCTCGTAACGTCGCGCCAAAGCGGCGAGGATCGCTATCGTGGCATACATGCCGGTCATGATGTCGATGATCGGCACGCCGATCTTCTGCGGACCGCCGCCAGGGCAGTCGTCGCGCTCGCCGGTGACGCTCATCAGCCCGCCCATCGCCTGGATCATGAAATCGTAGGCGACTTGGTCCTTGCGCGGCCCGTCGAGCCCGAAGCCGGTGATCGAGCAGTAGATGAGTCCCGGATTGAGCTCCTTCAGCTCCTCGTAGCCAAGCCCGTAGCGAGGCAACGTGCCAACCTTGAAATTCTCCAATAGAACGTCGGAGCGCGCGGCGAGTGCGCGTACAAGCTGCACGTCCGTCTCATTGGAGAGATCAATCTCGATCGAGCGCTTCCCTCGGTTGACCGAAAGAAAGTAACCTGATTCCAGGGTGTCTTTGCCGTTTCGGTCCTTCAAGTAAGGCGGACCCCAGCCACGGGTATCGTCGCCCGCGCCCTTCCGCTCCCCCTTGATCACATCGGCACCCAGGTCGGCCAAGATCTGGCTCGACCAGGGGCCCGCCATGATGCGGCTCAGGTCGAGCACACGGATATGCGAAAGTGGACCGCTCATCGGCCCACACTGAGGAAATTGACGGGCGAAACGAAGTCGTCGAACGACCCGTTGACAACGAGCGGCGAAAGATCGTCTTCAGGCTCGGTCCGGACGACGCTCGGTCGCTGCGATACCTGCGCGTGCCATTTGGCAAGCGCGGGGAACGCCTCCCGCCAATGGCTCTTGAGAAAGCGGAAGTCCAGCTGCCCTATGGCGCAGATGATCGCGATATGCCCGATGCCGAAAGGAATTGCCTCGAGCTCGCTCGCCTCCTGCTCAAGCAGAGCGAAGCTCGCCCGGAGCTTCCGGTCGAAGGCGGAGGTGATGACCACATAGGGCCCGCCGGGCCGCATCTCCTCGTTACGCCACAATATTTGGATATCGGTCATGCCGTCGCCCAGAGCCTGCCAGCGCAGTTGACGAAAACGGGGCTGACCCTCCTCGGGAAAAAGACGCAAGCCGGAATGCAGCGTATCGAGATACTCGCAGATGACTCGAGAATCGAAGAGGGCAGTACCGTCTTCGAGGACGAGTGTCGGGATCTTTCCCAACGGGTTGCCCTTAAGCACCTTCTCGTTCGGGTCGCCGGCATAGACGACTACCGAACGCTCACACTCAACCCGGTCGAGGAGCCCGGTTTCGTGCAGCACGATCATGACCTTTCTGACGAAAGGCGAGCGTGGCGACCAATGCAGCCTCACAGATCACGACCCTTCTGGAATTCGCCCATGCCCTCGGGCCCTTGGCTCACTGGTCAACTCTGCCGAAGCTAAAGAGCGATCAGAGTAAAGTCAATCGTACAGACATTTGGTCTAAAGCGTCTGAGGGTCGCTGGCGCAGGGCGCCTCAACCGAGAAAGTCGAGAAGGTGGCGGTTGACCGTCTCGGGCTGCTCGTAGTTCGGTATGTGCCCGGCATCCGGGATGATATGCATGACCGCACAGGGGATGGCCTCGCGCAGCCTCGCCATGGAGATGGGCATGTTGCCGTCGTTGGCGCCCGCCATGACGAGGGTCGGAACGCCAATCCCCGCCAGTACATCGGTGAAGTCAAAATTCTGCAGGGCTCGCGCGCAAGCGATGTACCCTTCCAGCGACATCCCTGCTGCTGCATCGCGCGGCTTCCTTGCCCTCCCGGCCTCCCGAAATGCGGGGCTGAACCAGCGTGCAATGGTAAGGTCGGCCAGCCCCGACATGCCGAGCCGGCGCGCATCAACAATGCGGTCCTCCCAGGTCTTGGCGCCGCCCGGTGCAGTAGCTGACTGACCATCGAGAAACACCAGCTTCTCCACCCTCTCCGGGTGACGCGAGACGAGATGGAGGCCGGTCGGCACACCCATGGAGAGGCCGACAAAAACGCACGACGGCACCCCGAAGTAGTCCATCAGTGCCAGCAAGTCGCTGCCCAACTGGTCGAACGTACAGGGCGCCTGCGGAACGCTGCTCTTTCCATGTCCGCGTTGGTCGTAGCGAAGGATGCGATAGCGACCGCGCAGAGCAGCGACTTGGGCATCCCAAATAGTGACGTCGGTCAGCATGGAATTGCTGAAAATGATCCAGGGCGCGTCCTGTTTCGGACCGTCGAGTCGGCAGCGAAAGGCCAGCCCGTCATGTTCAACGAAAATATCCTCGCCGGTCACACCGCCTCCCGCGAAATCGCCTAGGCCGCACTTAGATCAAAAACTCATGCTTGTAGGTTGTTCCGAAGCAATCAGGACTCCGCTGTTGAAAGCCCCTAGCGGAGCTTGATGTCGAAGCGGACGACCTTGCCGTCGTAGATGCCCAGCGCGATCAGCACGGCAGTGCCTTTCTTGTCCACGGCACGGCGGTAGACATAGGCGACAGGCGCGTTGAGCGGGATGGATAGAGACTCCGCGGTCTCCATGTCCGCAGTGCCGATCGTCAGTGTCTGAAGGGCATCGACGATCGTGACGCCTTTGACGTCGTTGATCAGCTGCAGCGCCGTCTTCGTCTCGATATCCTTCTGCGTGATCTTGTTGCGCAGACGCTCGTCGATATAGACGTCCGTGAGAAGGAAGGGCACGTCGTGGCGCCAGTGACGCCGGCGCAGATGCCTGTAGGCCGGCGCGAGCTCGCCGATCATGTAGGGCACGTCTTCGAGCACGACATTGGGCTCGTCACTGAGCACCTCGATCGTCGCAGAGGTGCTCGGCCGCAGGAGCCCCGACCAGTCGGTGCCCACAGCGCACCACAGCTCCTCGCGCGGCCGACGCCGGACGAAAGTGCCCTTTGCGCGAAAACGCTCGATCAGCCCCTCGTCCTCCAGGATGTCGAGCGCCTGCCGGATCGTCGCGCGCGCCACGCCGCAATCGACGGAAAGCTCCTCCACGGTCGGGGTCTGCTTGCCGACGGGCCACTGACCGGAATCGATGCGCTGCCGGAATAGTGTCGCCAGCTGGATGTAGCGCGATACCGCGCTGCGACTGAAGTCGAGCGCCTTTCGCTGCGGAATGCTCATCTGTTCAAACGGCCCTCTATTTTGCGTAGACTGCTCGTCGGCACACTGCGACTCAAATACGGTCTGCCACTCACGCTTGCATCATCGCCTTGACGTCGACGCTTAGTGCTTGTGGGAATGCACAAACTCAACACGGCAATGCCAAAGACGGGTAGGGAACGGGCTACGCACCCAGAACACTTTTACCAAGCACAGTGGACCGGCGCTACCAACCGCGGAAAACCGGCGCTCGTTTCTCCACCGCCGCGCGGATCGCCTCACGCGCATCTTCGGTTGCCATGAGCTTGGTGCTGAACTGCTGCTCTAGCTCATAGCCTTCGTCTACCTGCATGAACTCCACCCGATTGAGCGCTTCTTTGCCTAGCCGAAGGCCGAGCGGTGCCTTTTTCGCGATGACAGAGGCCAGTTCCTCGGCAGTTCCGCTCAGCCTATCGCCCGGCACAACCTGCTGCACGAATCCGAGGCGGTAGGCCTCTGCGGCATCAATCGGCTGTCCTGTGAAGAACATGCGCCGCAGTAGGCCCTGAGGCAGGTGGCGGCCCATGTGAGCCGTGCCGCCGCATCGGCCGACATTGATTTCCGGAAGACCGAAGGTTGCCTTTTCCGCGGCGATGCGAACGTCACAGACCGAGGCCAGCACGCACCCCGCGCCGAGCGCGGGGCCGTTCACCGCCGCGATGACCGGCATCGCCGCGCCGCGAACTGCGGCGAACATGTGCCGCACAATCTTGGCGCGCGCTGCATCGTCCTCGACCCTCGCGCCCAGAAATTCATTCAAGTCGAGCCCGGCGCAGAAGGCGCGATTCCCCGCGCCGGTGAGAACAACGACGTTGACGTCTGTCCAATCTTCCATGCCGGCGAACAGGTGGCCGATCTCCTCATAGAGCTTGATGGTGAGCGCGTTGACCGGCGGCCTGTCGATGGTGATCCAAGCGATTCCATTCGCCCTTTCGACGTTCAGCGTCATCGGCTCCAATCCAAGCTCTTGTCATCGTAGCGTTCCCTGTTCCCAGGGAGCAGCGGAATGCGTACCGACAATATGGACCGCTATAGAATAAAAAGCTAGTTCTATATATGATAGGCTGCTGACATTCTCCGCGCCGGGATCTGGCTCCCCTCCACAACGACCCTCCACAACGACCCTCCACAACGACCCTCCACAACGAAAAGAGATCCGGACTGGACATGACGACCGATTCCTGGGAGTTCGTGCGCCTGAAGTTCCGACCTGTAGGCGAGCGGCGGATCGCTCTCCTCACAATAGACCGCCCACCGGTCAATGCCGGTTCGGTCGGGGTTCGCCGCGATCTGCTCGCGGCATTGTCGTCGCTTGACGCAGACAAAGACCTTGCGGGTGTCGTGCTTAGCGGCGCAAATGGCAATTTCCTAGCTGGCTCCGACATCCGAGAGTTTGACGCTGCTCCGCAGGAACCGCATTTGCCGGAAGTGATCGCCCTTGTCGAACGGCTACCGGTGCCGGTGGTCGCAGTGATCGAAGGGGCGGCACTTGGGGGCGGCTACGAGTTGGCACTTGGCTGCGATTACAGACTGGCGGGGCCGAACGCGGTCGTCGGGCTGCCGGAGGTGACGCTCGGCCTTATCCCGGGAGCGGGCGGCACGTTCAAGCTCCCTCGTCTCGTTGGGGTCGCGGCGGCGATAAGACTTGTCACGTCGGGTTGCCGCCTCAAGGCGGAGGAAGCCGCTCGGCTTGGTATGGTCGACGCCGTCAAGGCGGGTAACTTAATCAAGGCTGCCGAAAGCCTGATCGTAGGCGGGCTGCAGAAGCGTGTTCTCCGCGATTTCCCTTTGCAGAGCGGTGACAACGCCGACATTGCTGCCGCCCAGGAGGCGGCGCTCCGCAGCGCTTCAGGTTCGGTCGCCGTCAGCGAAGCGATCGAAGCGGTGAAAGCTTCAGCCACTGCGGACGCCGAGACGGCGCTTGCCGCTGAGCGCGAAGCATCGCTCCGACTGAGGCGCGGTCCGCAATCGCAAGCGCTCAGGCATCTCTTCCTGGCAGAGCGCGTCGCGGCTCGCCCACCGGAAGGCGCGACCGCCGGCACAATCTCCAAAGTGGGAATCGCCGGCGCCGGCCGCATGGGGGTGGGCATCGCCCTCGCCTTCGCCAGCCTCGGATTCGAAGTGCGGCTCGCCGAGCAGAGTACCGAGGTACTTGCGGCCGCTGAAAAGTCACTCGCCGATGGCGCCGAGCAGATGGCCAAGCGCGGCCGCGCGAAATCGGCCGGTGCTGTCACCGACCGCATATCCGCCGGCCCGCTTACAGATATGGCCGACTGCGACCTTGTGGTGGAGGCGATTACCGAGGACATGGACGCCAAGATCGCGCTCTTCGCCGACCTTGCGAGAACCGTCCCAAGCACGACCATCCTCGCAAGCAACACCTCGTATCTCGACATCGACCAAATCGCCGCCGCAGTTCCCTCCCACCCGGAGCGCGTGGCGGGGCTGCACTTCTTCAACCCCGCCCACATCATGCGCCTGGTTGAGGTCGTGCAGGCGGAGAAGACGTCCGTGGACGTGCTCGCGACGCTTCTCGCCGTCTGCCGCAGGCTCGGCAAGGTGCCCGTCGTCGCGCGGGTCGGCGAAGGCTTCATCGGCAACCGCATCTTCAACGCCTACCGCACGCAAGCGGAGTTCCTGCTGGAGGAAGGCGCCTATCCGGAGGATATCGACCGGGCCATGACCGATTTCGGCATGGCGATGGGCCCCTTCGCGGTGTTCGACCTCGCGGGGCTCGACGTCGCCTGGGCCATGCGCAAACGCCTGGCGTCGACGCGCCGACGCGACGCCCGTTACGTCACCATCCCCGACATGCTGTGCGAGGAAGGACGGTTCGGACGTAAGATCGGCAAGGGCTGGTACGATTATGCCAGCGGCGGTGCGATGCCGGATCCGCGTGTCCGCGAGATGATCAATGCCGCCTCGCAGGCAAAGGGCATCGAGCGGCAACCGATCCCACCTGACACGATCCGCGCGCGCCTGCTCGCAGCAATGATCAACGAAGCGGCCTTGGTGCTTGCTGAAGGAATCGCTGCTCGTTCTTCCGACGTCGATCTGGTGCTCGTGAACGGCTATGGTTTTCCGGCACTCAAAGGCGGATTGCTGCATTGGGCCGCGCGGCAGCCGCGCGAGGATCTGCTCGCATCGATTGCGCAGATGGCAAAGGCAAGCGGCCCCGGTGTCCGCGTCGCACCCAATCTGGAGGAGGTGCTCCACCAAGCCACCTGCTCTGAACTATGACCGCCTGCCTACTTTGACGAAGCGTGGGATGTCTCTTTCGTGCTGCGGAGCCCGTCGCTCTCGCCGATCACGCTCTTGCGCTATATCGTATAAAAAGCTAGACAAACGATCTTTTGACTGCTACGGACCATCGGACGCTAGGCTGGACACGTGCTGACACCGACAGTTGGAGCGAAGGTTGTAGCGCTTGCAGAACTGGATTAGCTATGGCCGAGCTCGTCCTCTATGGTGCACCGCAATCCACCTGCTCGCAGCGCGTTCGCTTCGCGCTGAACGCCAAGGCTTTACCCTTCGAGGAGTTGCAGCTTGACCTCGGCAGGGGCGACCAACTGACCCCGGATTACCTGAAGATCAATCCAAACGCCGTGGTTCCTACACTGGTTCACAACGGTGAGCCGATCGTCGACTCCGCCGTCATCCTGGAATATCTCGACGAAATCTCTCCGGAGCCGGTTTGCTTTACACCGCCGGATGCACTTGGAAGAGCGCGCATGCGTTCTCTCATGCGCTTCATCGACGAGGTGCCCAGCTCGGCAGTGCGTATTCCTTCGTACAACCTTGCCTTCCTCCCGCGTTTTCAGGCCATGACCGAAGAGGAGTTCCTCGCCGAGGCAAATTCGAAGCCACTCCGCAAGGAATTCCTGCTGAAAATGGGCCGCACGGGCTTCCCCAAGCCGGAGATGGACTCTGCGCTCGACCGCCTCTTTCGTGCGGTGAAACGGATGGACGAGGCGATCACGGGAAGCGGAGGCCCGTGGATGATGGGCAGCGTCATCACACTCGCTGACATCGCGATGATGCCGAGCGTCGTGCGCATGGAAGACATCAATCTTGACTATCTATGGGACGGACGGCCGAACATCCCGTGCTGGCTTGACCTGATCCGCACGCATCCGGCCTTCGAGCCAACCTACTATTTCGGTTCGCTTTTGACAGAGAAATACTCGCATTTGGCGGAGATGAAGAGGACCAAGAGCGGTAGGTCGGAGTTAGAGCGGATCAGCGGCTCTGCCGAGGGTCGGTGAAAGTTTACAGGCAATCGGGCCCGCTATTGCGATAGCCGTCCTCACAGGACTCTTCGGCGCCGGCTTCAGGGGGCAGCGCTATTGGGGGATTATGACCTGGCGAGCGCTGCCGCCGGCCTTCTGCCGGTCCCATGCCTCTCGTATGTCGCAAAGCGGCAGGCATTGTGTAGGCAGCACAAGCTCGCCGGCTGAAGCCAGATTGCAAAGCGCCTGATACGCCGCCGCCTGCTCGGCATGAGGAGCACGGTAGTAGGCGAAGCCCATCAGATCGATCGAGTTACGGAGCACCGATTGAACGGGCAGCCTGATGCTCGTTCCTGCGCGGGCGCCGATTTGCACGATCCGTCCGCCGATTCCCATCAGCGGAAGGCAGGCTTCGCAGGGGGCTCCGTTGAGGTAGTCAACGACGATATCGATATCCCGGCCTGCTGCCTGCTGAAAGGCGCGCGTAAGATCGCTTCCGCCGGAGATATCGACAGTCGCGTCCGCGCCGAGCATTCGCGCCGTCTCCAATGCTTCCGGACTACGGCCTACAGCGACGATTCTCCCCGCTCCAAGACGTCTCGCGGCTGCGACTGCGATCAGCCCGCTTGTGCCCGTCGCTCCGAGGACGAGGACCGTTTCCCCGGGGCGGATCTTCGCCCTCCATGACAAAGGAAGCCAAGCCGCGAGGCCCGCATTCCCTATCGCGGCGGCAAGATCATCGCGAACGCCGCTGGGAACGGGCAGGCCGAACTCAGGCCGAACGATCGTCCTCTCGGCCATGGAGCCGAAAGGCGACACGATCGCCATGGCGTTGAAGAATTGCTTCTTTCCGTCTTTGGTCTGCCCGACACATTCCATCCCCAGCACGAAGGGATAGGTTTTTGGGCTCAAGTAGTGCCGACCTTCGGCGACGGCGATGTCCAGATTCGTCAATGCGGCCGCACAGACTTGCACCGTCTCTCCAGACGTTGGATCGGGAAAGTCGCCGTATTCGGGGGTCTTGGACTCGCCGATCAGAGCAGCTTTCATGGTGCGCCTTTCGTCTTGATTTCATAAGCGTCAAAAAGTCAGATGATGAGATGACACTCTGGTCGCCCTGAGGGGATAAGGCGGGACCGCGCTATCGCTTCGCGCAAGCTGAAAATGCGGACGATGCGCCGCAGGTTCGAAGGGCTTGCCGCACTCACATCTACCCCGTATAGGCCATTAGGTCAATCTTCTAGCTTTTACCCTTGACAGACGGTCGAGCGGAACGGTAGGTGTCATTCGCTACCGCCGATCGGATAATGGTGAGCAGCGAGGTCTTTCAGTTATGTCTCAGTCTTACGAAAGCATTTGGTCTCATCTGACGGGAGTTGCGTTCAAGCAAGACTGGATAGACGCCGGTGGTGTATCGACACGGTTCGTTCAAGCCGGCGACCCGCACAATCCGACGGTCATATTCATCCACGGCATAGGCGGCAGCTGGGAGGCCTTCTGCGCCAATATCGGTCCCTTCTCCGAGCACTTCCAAGTCATAGCGTTCGACAATGTCGGTGCAGGCTTTTCCGAAAAGCCGGACAAGCCGCTATACGCGATGTCGGACTATGTCGCCCAACTGCACGGCATCTACGACGCGCTGGGGATTGCCAAAGCTTCCCTGATCGGCGTTTCGATGGGGGCATGGTGCGCGATAAACTTTACCCACGCCTATCCGGACAAGGTTGACCGCTTGGTCGTTGCGGCTGCCTCCGGCATGAAACGCCCCGCCGATTTCCAGTCCACAGCCATCACGAGCATACGAGATGAGAGGGCGAAGGCGATTGAAAATCCCAGCTGGGACAATATCGCCTACATTTTCAGGGATCTCATTCACAATCCCGACAAACGAATCCCCGATCTGATCAAGCTGCGCCAGGCCATATACATGCAGCCGGAGATGAAGGCGTCCATGCAGCGCATTCTGGCGATTACCGCTACGGAGCACTTCAACGAAAGTGCTTTGTCGGACGATCAATGGCGCACGATCAAGCACCATGTGCTCTTGCTCGATTCCGCCGACGATAGCGAGCATTTCCGCAGGAACACTCAGCGGGCCCACAAGCTGCTGTCGAATTCCGAAATCTGGCCGATTACGGGTGTGGCACACTGGCCACAATTCGAGGCGGCGGAGCAATTCAATCCTAAAGTCATCTCGTTTCTGAAGTCGGCCGCTTAGCTGTCATGGCCGCGCGACCGAAAACGTTCAGGCTGGCATACCTGGATTTTGTGTCCGACGACTTGCAGAAAGAGTGCGAATTCTACACCAATGTTGTCGGACTGATCCGAACCGAGTCGGGAAATGCCTCCGAGGCCTTTCTTACGCTGGGGTACGATCACCACAACATATCAATCCGGGATGGAAGCCCGAGCGGACTCTCGGCGATCGGGTATCAGTTGGCAGCCGAAGTCTCGTTGAACGACGTGGACCGTCTCTTGCGGGATCACGGGCTCCGGCCGACGCGAAAGCGCGACGAACGGCCTGGCGTGAGCGACCTGCTGGAGGTCGAAGCGGTGCCGGGCCACACCGTCCATTTCTTTTCCGACATGGACGCCCCCGCGCCCGGGTTTTCCGAGAGGGGGATTGCACCTATACGCCTCGGTCACGTTGCCGTGCTGACCCAGCAGGCCGGGAAGCTTAATACCTTCTACCGAGAGCTTCTGGGCTTCTACCCGACAGACACGCTGGGTGCTGCTCAATTCTACACCTGCAACCATGACCACCATGTGCTGAACATCATAGACGTCCCCTCGGCCGCGCCGCGAGTTCACCATGTCGCGTTCGAGTTGCGAGATTATGCCGCGCACGCGCGCGCGTCAGATGTTCTGGCGACCCACAACTATCCGGTTCTTTGGGGGCCGACACGACATACGTCCGGCCACAACATCTCCAGCTATTTCTTTGATACGCAGCGCAAGCTCCTAGAGCTCTACGCGCAGATGGACGTTTACTGGCCCGATTTGGACATGATGGAGCCGCGTCCGTGGCACCTCCAGAGCCCAATGCGTCCGCAGGTACGGGCTCCTGGCGATGATGCGAATTGGAAGACCGTCTTCAAGTTCGGCTTGTCCCAGGGGTGAGCAGAAAATTGGGCTACATCATCCGCTCCGGGGGCGACCGTCTTGGGCCGGAAAGAGGCGGATCAAGAAGAAATCGTCCTCTAGCGGGGTAGGAGTCTTTTGTGCACGGAATGTCCGACACTGATCGCTCACTCGAAGTATCAGGGCTTACCAAGGTCTACGCCCAGGGCGGACCTAATCCTGGCGGCGTCCGTGACGCGACATTTTCTCTTCCCCCGGGGGCCTTCTTCACGCTGCTCGGGCCCAGCGGGTGCGGGAAGACAACGACTTTGCGGTGCATCGCGGGCTTAGAGACGCCTGATTCGGGCACCATCCGCCTCGGTCGAAGGACATTTTTCGACATCGGCAAGGGCGTTGACGTTCCTTTGAATCGCCGCCGCATCGGTATGGTCTTCCAGTCCTATGCGGTTTGGCCGCACATGACCGTCTTCAACAATGTGGCCTTTCCCTTGCGAGTCTCAAAGACCCGCTTCGGGCACGACGAGATCAAGCGGCTCGTGATGAAAGCCTTGGCCTCGGTGGACCTGGCTTCATTCGCCGATAGATCCGCGACGCGGCTGTCGGGTGGGCAGCAGCAAAGGGTGGCGCTCGCCCGTGCGATCGTCCTGGAGCCGACATTGCTGCTGCTCGACGAGCCTCTTTCGAATCTGGACGCAAGTCTTCGTGAGGCGATGCGGGTTGAGCTCAAGCGCCTTCAGGAGCAGATGGGTGTCACGACGATCTACGTGACGCACGATCAGGCGGAGGCGCTCGAGCTGTCCGATTCCATCGCCGTAATGAACCACGGCAAGATCGTGCAACTTGGGTCACCGGATGACGTCTACTTCCGTCCCCAGGATCCGTTTATCGCGAGCTTTGTTGGCTCGACCAATCTCTTCAGCGCCAAGGCTCTCGAGGCGATCTCCGCGAAGGCCGTCGGCACGGTCATGGCGGGCAAGTGGACGATCAAGTGCAGCTTCGCAAGCGCGGCCGCCGCGTCGGGCAATGTCCGCATCTCCATCAGACCGGAAGCCATCTCACTTCACCCGCCGAGCCTTTCCCGCGACGAAGCGCTCAACCACTTCACCGGAACAGTGACCATGACACGTTTCTCCGGCAAGTCGCGGCGCTGCAGCGTCGAGGCGGCGGGGCTGACGATTCAAGTCGAAGCTGGTGCCGACGCACAGTGGCAGGAAGGGGACGAGGTGCTTCTGGCGTTTTCCCCAAAAGACACTATCGGCTTTCCCGATGCCGAAAGCTCAGGCGCTTTGACATCCGCAGGCTGAGCAAATTGCACTGGGACGGAACCGACATGCATCCGGCTGCTCGGCATCGGATCGCCCATGACATGGAGCGCTGACGCGCGGCGGCTACACAAAGGCCCCGGGGCCGGATCGGCGGATGAACCGGCCGCAGGCTCGGCAGAAGCGGCGGCATCGCGACGCGTGTCGCGAGCGGGCTTCGCAGGCCGAGCAAGTCGACGTGTGCTCACGACACTCTAGGAATAAATTCGCGCCGCCGCTTCTAAAACGAAAAGGTCAATTGAAAAGCCTATTGACTTTTATGGCGGATCGCAGAACCTTTCAACGCTGGAACGGGAGGAACAGATAATGGTCGGGAAATGCCTCAGAATCGGAACCCTCGCAGGCATCCTCTCCTTCTTGTGCGGAGTGCCTTCGACAGTGCTCGCCGCGGACCAAGCTCTCGTCGACGCGGCCAAGAAAGAAGGCAAGGTCGTGTGGTATTCCGTCCTGATTCCTCAGGCAGATCGGCCGGCCGCTGTCGTCCGCGTTCGAGGAAAAGTACGGGATTGAAGTCGAACTGGTCAACAGCGATCCGCCAGGCATGTCGGCGCGCGTCAGAAATGAGCTCCCCGCCGGCAAAGTGCTCGGCGACGTCTGGGACGGATCTCCGGCCAACCCGCCGTTTGGCGATCCGGAAGTCACCGGTGAATACGTGCCGGAGGCGGCCGCTGCTTATCCCGACAACCGAAAGGATGCCGACGGTCATTGGACCGGCATCTGCGTCTACGTCACTTGAGCGGCCGTCAATACGGATCTCGTGAGCGAGGCCGACAAGCCCAAGACTTGGGATGATCTGCTGCTGCCCGAGTGGAAGGGGAAAATGGCCGTCACGTCAGAGCCGATTCAAATTGGGCTGCCGGGCATGACCGGCTATTTGATCAGAGCTTGGGGCGAGAAAAAGGCTGTCGACTACCTCCAGGCTTTGGCAAATCAGGACGTCGCGCTCATTCCGGCCTCGCCGCGCGTCGTTTTGGACCAGGTCAGCCAAGGTCAATACTCCATCGCTTTACAGACCCTGGCGTACCATTCGGTGCTCAGCGCCGAACAGGGGGCTCCGCTCAAGTGGCTCAAGCTCAATCCGATGCAGGTCACGGTCCACGCGGTTGGCTATTTCCAAGGTGCGGGCACCCGAACGCCGCGAAGCTGATGCTGGAATACATGACGTCGGAAGAAGGCCAGCAATTCATCAAGGATGCGGGCTACGTTCCCGCCAACCCCAAGGTGATCCCGAGAGATCCCGAACTTACCCCGGACGGAAAGCACTACGAGGTCAACTTGATGCCTCATGCCGAACTTGCCGCAGGGATGCCGGAATGGGTTAAACTCGAAAAGAGCATCTTCCAGCAATAGCGGAGCGGAAGCGCATCGACGATCCTCGATCGACGAACTTACGGCAGTCTAACGGAACATGAGCAGAGGTTCGTCGATGTACTACTCCGCGGACGTCGCGGCAGCCGGCGTGGAACATGAAGGCCGGCGCCACTCGTGGCTCCGGCTTTATCAACGCATTGGCGCATGGGTGCCAGGGTCGGCGATGACCCTGGTGCTCTGTTTGCTCGTGTTTCCGGCGATTGGCGTTCTGCTCGTCTATGCGTTTACCGGGACCAAACCCGACGGAAGTCTGACGGGCTTCACCTGGGACAACTTTCAAACGATCTTGACCCAGGGCAGGGCTTTGACGGCGGCGGTCAATTCAATTGTCTTTGCGGCATTGTGTACGGCGTTCGCCATCGTTTTAGGCGGGACACTGGCATGGCTGGTCGAACGAACCGATGCGCCTTTACGCAGCCTCAGCTATGTCACGAGCGTCATCTCTATGGGGACGCCATACGTTCTCTATGTGACGGCTTGGGTATTCCTGTTTGGTCGTGCTGGGCCTTTCAACCAGATGTTGTCGCTCATTTTTGGCGATCTCTATCGGCCGATCGGCATAAATTCGATGTTCGGGATGGTGTTTGTCGGGTCACTGCTTTGGATGCCACTGACCTTTCTTTTGCTATCAGCGACCTTTCAGGCCGCAAATGCAGATATGGAAGAAGCCGCGCGGATTTCTGGCGCCTCTATCTTCCAGACTGTGAAAAAGATCACGTTTCCACTGGCCTGGCCCGCGATATTGGCGCTCGCGATCTTCATCTTCATTCGCAGCCTGGAAGCTTTCGAGGTGCCGGCTTTGATCGGGATGCCGGCAGGGATCAACGTTCTAACGACCGATATCTATCAGGCGATGAGGGAGGTTCCGGCGCGAGCTGGATATCCGAGCGCCTTTTCGCTCCTCCTCCTCCTCCTCGTATCCGTCCTGCTGTTTTTTTACAGCAGGCTCTCGCGTGCCGCCGAGCGGTACGCCAGCGTTACTGGAAAGGGATTTCGGCCGCGGCCATTCAAATTGGGAAGGGGGCGCTGGATCGCGGGCGCGTTCATCGTCACCATATTCGTGGTCACGAACGTCCTGCCGCTCCTTGCGCTGCTATGGATGGCCCTGACGCCGTTTGTGGGTTCGATCAGCGCACGAACGCTAAGCGTGATCAGCTTGAAGAACTTCTATTCCGTCTTCAATACGGAGGGCTACTACGAGCTTGTGGTGAACACGCTCATCATAGCGGCGGCGTCTGCGACAGTCGTCATGTGTTTGGCGTTGATCGTCGGCTGGCTTGCCGTCAGGCGGCGGCCGCTGGGGTTAGTCGTTGACCAGCTGGCGACGCTTCCTTTGGTTTTTCCTGGGATCGTTCTTGGCGTCGCCGTCCTTCAGATTGGCCTTGCGTCACCGCTGCCGGTCTACGGAACGCTCTGGCTGATCATCCTGGCGTTCACCATCGGTTATTTGCCGCACGGCACACGTTATGCCTATTCGGGCGTGATACAGATTCACGGTGAACTGGAGGAGGCCTCCTTTGTAGCGGGCGGGGGAACATTCGCGACGATTTCCCGCATCGTGGTTCCATTGGCCTCGCCGGCGCTCGCTTCGGGTTGGCTCTTCGTCTTCTTGGTTTGCTGTCGCGAAATCACGATCCCCATTCTGCTTGCCGGGTCGCATTCCAGGACGATCTCGGTCGGGATGCTCTCATTGTGGAGCGTCGGGCTGGCGGGGGAAGTTGCCGCTCTGGGCCTGTTGTGGATCGCGTTCATGTCGCTTGTGGCGGGTGTCTTCTACCTTATTCTCCGGCGTCAGCAGGCCGACGCTTTCAAGAAGTGAGAAGATCGCCCTCGAAGCTCCGTTTTTCCCTGAATAGCGGAGCCGCGTCAGCTTCTTTGCCTCGCGATGTTGGCTGGCTGACGGTGACGAGCGAGACGTGTTCGATCGAGAACCCGGCCTCAAACAGGCGGCTCGTGCCTTCATGCCGCAGGTCGTGGAGGTGCAGGTCTTCGATCTTGAGCTTTCTGCAGACCCTTAGGAAGGCAGTGCCGACCGAGCGGCCATTGCAGGGGAAGATGCGGCCGACTTCGGCGCCGGTTGCCAGACGCTGCTCCTCCAGGATCGCCCAGGCATCATAATTGCTCGCAGAGAGGAGGGGGATGGCCTGGTGATTGCCCTTCTTCCTCCGCGCGGATCTTTCCGATCTCGGATCAGCAGCGTTCGGGTGCGGGTGTTCACGTCCGACCATTCGCCCCGACAGATCGCGTCCTGCCGCAGCGCCGTGGCGATGGCGAAGCGGATGATGCGCTCGACCGGCATGGTCGGAACGTTCTTGGCGCGGAAGTGGCGGAGGAGGGTGTCGATCTCTTCCTCGGTGGGACGGCGATCCCGCTCGTTGCCCTTCCCAACCAGTCCGAGCCGTTTCAGCGCAATGCGGGCGAGCTCTACCGGCCCGGACGAGAACGGCAGGCCGTGAACCGCTGCGCCATGCGCCAGGAGATTGCGGATTTATCCCAGGTCGATGCCAAGCGGCCCGGCCCGGCGCCCTCGGCGGCGCGGTCCCTCCCGAACTCGATCAGCCGCTCGCGGCCGAGGTCCGCGAGACGGACCCGGCCCAGCCGGTGTTTCAGCAGGTCCATGCTGAAGCCCTTGGAGCGGCCGGTTGGCTTGCCCGCCTCTTTCATGTCGCGAAGGTGGAGGTCTATAAGATCGCCGAACGTCTTAACGCCTTGGACCTTCTTCGGTGTCGGGGTCCGGCCGAGGTCGATCTCGCGCTCGATCCACCGTGCCCACAGCTCGGCGTCCTTGCGCAACATAAAGGCCTCACCAAGATAGCGACCCGTGCGCCGGACCTGGACGCGCCACTTGCCGGAGGGGAGCTTTGAGACGGTGGCCAAACGTGTGCACCTCGTGTGCAGTGAGCGGTCGTAAAGGTCGCATTGGGTCGTAAAAGCGCGTTACAAAAGGCGAACTTGCACACGGTCTGTGTGTCTGAAATACGGGAAAAATGCTGAAATATCAGGCGCCTATGATAGCCGTCGCGCCGATGATGGACTGGACCGACCGGCACTGCCGGTATTTCCATCGCGGCCTGACGAAGCACGCGCTTCTCTATACCGAGATGGTGACGGCCGAAGCGGTGCTTCGCGGCGACCGCGCAAGGCTCCTCGCCTTCGACGAGGCGGAGCATCCGGTCGCCCTTCAGCTCGGCGGCTCGGACCCTGCGCGCCTCGCCGCGGCCGCCCGGGTCGGCGAGGAAGCCGGTTACGATGAGATCAACCTCAATGTCGGATGCCCGTCCGACCGCGTCCGGTCCGGCGCCTTCGGCGCCTGCCTGATGCGGACGCCGGATCTTGTCGCGGAATCCGTCGCGGCGATGAAGGCGGCGGTCGGGATCCCGGTTACGGTGAAGTGCCGGATCGGAGTCGACGAGCAGGATCCGGAGGAGGCGCTCGACCGGCTGGCGGACGGAACCTTCGCGGCCGGCGCCGACGCGCTCTGGGTCCACGCCCGCAAGGCCTGGCTGGAGGGGCTTTCCCCGAAGCAGAACCGCACCGTCCCGCCGCTCGATTACGGCCGGGTCCGCCGGCTGAAGGCGCGCCTGCCGGGCCGCTTCGTGGGGCTCAATGGCGGGCTCGTCGATCTCGAGGCGGCCGCCGCCGAACTGCCCGCCGTGGATGGCGTGATGGTCGGGCGCGCGGCCTACCGGGAGCCGTGGCGGCTGGCCGCGGTCGATCGGCTCTTCTTCGGCGCGGCAAGGGATGCCGACCCCTTCGCGGCGGCCGAGCGCATGATTGCCTATGCCGAGCGGGTCCTGGCGGAAGGCGGGCGGATGGCTCCCGTCGTGCGGCCCATGATCGGCCTCTTCCACGGCTGCGAGGGCGCGCGGCGCTGGCGGCAGATCCTGACGGTCGAAGGGGCGCGGGCAGGGGCGGGGCCGGATGTCATCCGCGCCGCCCTCGCGGCCGTCGCGTCTTCGCGCGAAGGGCTGGACAGCGGCGCGCCGAGGGTCGATAGGGCGGCCTGACCCGTCCCGCCGCCAGACTGCCGCGCATGATTCTCGATACATCCGCCGGCGAGCTTCTCCCGCTCGCTTTCGCCCTCGCCGCCACGGGGGCGATCTCCGGCCTGCTTGCAGGCATTTTCGGCGTCGGCGGCGGAGCCGTCATCGTCCCGATCGTCGATCTCGTGCTGGCGGCGCTCGGCTACGACGATTCGGTGCGCATGCATCTCGCCATCGGCACGTCGCTCGGGGTCATCGTGCCGACCTCGTTTCGCGCCTTCATGGCGCATCGCCGGCGTGCCGCGATCAACATGGAAGTGCTGAGAAGCTGGCTCGTTCCCGTCCCGCTCGGGGTGGGGCTCGCCTCCTTCGTCGCCGCGGTCTCCACCGGGGTGCAGCTTCGGGCGACCTTCGCCTGCCTGGCGTTCCTGCTTTCCCTGAAGCTCATCTTCAACCTGAAGGCGGGCCGCGTCTCCGAGCGCATGCCGGGCTGGCCGGTTCGCGCGCTTGCGGGCATCGTCGTGGGGTTCCTGTCCGCGCTGATGGGCATCGGGGGGGCGGTGCTCAGCATGACCTACATGACGATGTTCGGCCGGCCGATCCACGAGGCGGTCGGCACGGCGGCGGCGATCGGCGTCCTCGTCGCGATACCGGGCGCGCTCGGCTACATGGTCGCCGGCTGGGGCGAGCCCGGGCTCCCGCCCTTCTCGCTCGGCTACGTCAATCTCCTCGCCGTGGCCGTCATGATCCCGCTCTCCATCGCGGTCGCGCCCTATGGAGTCCGGATCGCCCACATGATGAGCCGGCGCCAGCTCGAGGTCGCCTTCGGGCTCTTCCTGCTCACCGTTGCGGTCCGGCTCGGCGTGACGCTCTTCGCCTGAGGCAGCCGTCAGGCCGCGGCGCCGGGGGCCCCGTAATAGCCGCGCACCGCTTCGCCGAAGAGGCGGTCGGCCCAGTCGGGCTCCTGGTCGGCCGGATAGTGCGGCGCTCCGTCGAGCATGTCGCGTCTGACCGAGACCACGTAGCCGCCGAGATCCGTATCGTATCGGAGGATCTCCCAGGGCAGGGGATAGTAGTCCGTCCCCAGGCCGAGGAAGCCTCCTGTCGAGAGCACGGCGTAGGCGACCCTGCCGTTCAGCTTGTTCAGCATGATCGTCTTGATGTGCCCGAGCTGCTCTCCTTCCGAATCGAAGACGTAGGTGCCCTCGACCTTGTCGGCCGAGATCAGGTTCCGGGTCTCGTCGACCGCGACGTCCGCATTCATGAGCCTCTCCCACGCTCGGGTCCTCGGCATTGAAACGGCCGCTCCGAGGCGGTGTTCCGAACGGTCTCCGGTCAGGGCACGAGCACCAGCCGGTCGCCCTCGACGCGCCAGGAGCGGAACCGGTCGAGGACGTCGAGGCCGAGCAGGCTCGTGTCGAGCGAACCCTCCGGCATCACGCCGATGGCGAGATTGCGCAGCCGGAACGGGCCGATCGCAAGAGCGCCGATGCGCGCCGGCGCGGCGAAGGCGAGCCCTGCCGCCGTCCGGACGGGGCGCTCGAACCGCAATCCTTCGAGGTGCAGGCCGATGCGGTCGGCGTCCCGGAAGGTGAGGGTGGTGTTGCTCGCCCCGGTGTCGACCATGAATGTCAGCGCGGTGCCGTCGGCGCTCGCCCGCACGTGGAAATGCCCGTCGGCGCCGCGCGTCACCACCAGCTCGCGCGCTCCGGACGCGCTCTCGACCTCGACCGCCCGGCTCGGATCGAGCTCGCGCAGGACCGGCGCGGCGAGGTCGAGGAGCGGCGTGCGGAAGCTGTAGAGCACGACCAGCCCGAGCAGGATCGCCGCCCAGGTGAAGAGATGCCGGAAGACGAGGCGGCGCTGCCCGCGATAGACGATCGCGCCGCTCAGCAGCAGGACCAGCCAGAGGAGCAGGTAGACGAAGCGGGCGAGCCTCTCGTCGTCGAGACCGAACATCCGACCCGCTCAGATCCCGACGGCCACGGCGGAGAACCAGCTCGTCGAGAAGCCGACGAGGAGAGCTGTCTCCGAAAGCTGCTGCGCCGCGCCGATCGTGTCGCCCGTATGGCCGGCGAGCTTCTGGCGGGCGTGCCGGTTGAAGAGGAGCGTCGCGAGGCCGCCGAGCGCGAGCCCGAGCAGCCCCCCTCTGCCGAACGCGACGAGCGAAAGGAGGGCGAGCACGGCCGCGCTTGCGAGCGCCAGTTCCACGGCTTCGGGCGTCGGGCGCCCGGCTGCGGCCGCGAGGCCGTCCGTGCGGGCGGGCGGCAGCGCGCGCCAGTGCCAGAGGGCGAAGGCGCGGGAAAGCCCGGCGGAGAGGAGCAGCGCCGCGGCGCCATTGCCCGGATCGAGGGCGAGCGCGCCGAGCGCGCCTGCGCGCAGGAGGATCGTGAAGGCGAGGGCGAGCGCGCCATAGGTGCCGATCCGGCTGTCGCGCATCACGGCGAGCCGGCCCGCGCGCGCGGCGACGGCGCCAAGCCCGTCGAAGCTGTCAGCGAGGCCGTCTTCGTGGAGCCCGCCCGTGACGAGGACGAGGAGCGCGAGCGCGGCGCCGGCCGCCACGATTTCCGGCGCGCCCGCGGCGGAGAGCAGCGCCAGCGCGGCGGCAGGTCCGACCGCGATCACCAGGCCCGCGACCGGGAAGGCGCCGGCCGCGCGCCCGAGCTCGAAGGCGCCGGGCGGCACGGTCACGGGAAGGCGCGAGAAGAACGCCAGACACGCGCGCGTGTCCGCCGGCAGCCGTCTCACCTGGTCGAAGTCACGCATCAGCCGTCCCGGTCCGAGCCTCCTATGTTTGCCTGCCGGCGCCCTGCTCTGTAAACCCGGACGCTCCTACCGGAGACGATCCCTTGGCCGATTCCCTATCCGCTCTGCCCTTCGAGGACATCCGCACGCTCTTGGAGCGTCTGCCGGCCGCCGATCAGGCCGCCGCCGCGGCCGTGCGCGCAAGGGATGCGCGGCTCACCAAGCCGCCGGGAAGCCTCGGGCGGCTCGAGAGCATCGCCGAATGGCTCGCCGCCTGGCAGGGCCGGGAGCGGCCGGCGGTGACGCGGCCGCTCGTCGCCGTGTTCGCCGCCAATCACGGCGTGGCGGAAAGGGGCGTCTCCGCCTATCCGCAATCGGTCACGCGGCAGATGGTCCAGAACTTCGCCGTCGGCGGCGCGGCGATCAACCAGCTCTGCAAGGCCTATGATCTCGGCCTGAAGGTGTTCGAGCTCGCGCTCGACTTCCCGACGCCGGACGTGGCCGCCGAGGATGCCTTCGACGAGCAGGGCTGCACGGCGACGATCGCCTACGGCATGGAGGCGATCGCCGGCGGCATAGACCTCCTCTGTCTCGGCGAGATGGGGATCGCGAACACGACCGTCGCGGCCGCCGTCTACCACGCCCTCTATGGCGGCTCCGCCGATCTCTGGGTCGGCCGCGGCACCGGCGTCGACGATGCAGGCCTGCGGCGGAAGGCGGATGCGGTGGCGGCGGCGGTCGCGCGGCTTGCGGACGAGCGCGACCCCCTCGAGATCCTGCGCCGTATCGGCGGCCGCGAGATCGCGGCCATGGTGGGCGCCATCCTCTCCGCGCGCATGGAGCGCGTGCCGGTGATCGTGGACGGCTTCGTGACGACCGCGGCCGCCGCAATCCTCCACGCCATGCGCCCGGAGGCGATCCAGCACTGCCTTTTCGCCCACCGCTCCGCGGAATCGGCGCATGGCGCCGTCCTCGACCGGCTCGGCGCCGAGCCGCTCCTCGATTTCGGCATGCGCCTCGGCGAGGGCACGGGGGCGGCGATCGCGGCCGGCATCGTCCGCGCGGCCGCCGCCGTCCATGGCGGCATGGCGACCTTCGAGGAAGCGGGCGTCGCCGACCGGACCTAGCGGATCCCGCCTCCGGGCAGCGGGTCGGAAAGGCGCGTCAGCCAGAGGCCGAAGCCGCCGACCACGAGGACGGTGAAGAGGATGCCGCCGGGCACCCACATCAGCAGGCCGCCGAGCTGCTGATCCTCGAGCGGGGTCAGGCCCCAGGGCAGCGTCGTGTCGAAATGGACCGCGAAGAGCGCGCGGGGCGCGATGGTGAGGAGCGCGCCGAGCCCGCTCATCTGGAGGGCGGTCGCGAAGCCGACGAAGATTGCGGCGCCGGACGAACGCGTCATCGTGCGCCACAGGAAGAGCGCCGCCCCGAATGTCGTGGCGTGCATCGTCCAGTAGACGAGATCGCTCCGCAGCGTGGCGTCGTAGGGGCCGGGAAGGTGCCACGTCCAGAGCGCCAGCGCGAAGAGCGCGGCGGCGAGGACGAAGCGGAGCGCACGCGGCTCGGTCCTTACGACAGCGGGGGAGCGGGCCGGGAGGCCGAGCGCCACCAGCGGCGCGGCGACGAGCGTGAGCACGATATGCTGGGCGACCCGCGCGGAGAAGAGTGCGACGCTCAGGTTGCAGAGCGGCGAGACGAGCGCGAGCCCGGCGATCGCCAGGCCCGAATAGAAGAAGGTCCGCTCGCGCGCGGGCGCCGCGCGGGCGAGCCAGCCATAGGCGAGGCCGGCGGCGGCGAGGCCTCCGAGCAGCCAGGGATCGAGGTTCCACGCGGCCGCTCCCGGTACGGGAGGGCTGCCGCAATAGGGGATGTACGCTTCCGCCACTGCATCTCCTCCTCTTCGGGCCGATCGAATCGAACGGGGGCGGAAGCGCGAAGTTCCTGCCGGGGCCGGGCCGAGGCCGCCGTTTAGGCCTGCCCCGGCCGGAACGCGAAGGGCCGGAACGTGAAGGGCCGGCGCGAAGCCGGCCCTGCGTTTGCGCAGAGCCTCTCCGCGTCAGAGCTGGCAGCGATGACGGAGGCCGTCATTGCCCAGATAGCTGTCGGTCGACACGTCGTAGGAGCGGTAGCGCGCCTGGCACGCGTCGACATGGGCCTGCGCCGCGCTGTTGCTGCTGTTCGCCGCGCTCGAGGCGGCGGCACCGAGAATCGCGCCGGCGGCGAGGCCGAACAGCGCCGCGGCGGCGGCGTCGCCATTATCATGGTGGTCGCGGTACCAGCGCTGGTAGCGCGCATTGTCCCAGCGGTTCCGGTTCGCGCGGAAATCGCGGCAGTCGGCCGAATTGGGCGACCTGGCGCAGTAGCTCTCCACATATTGCTGGCGCTGCTTCATGTTCTTGCTGGGCTGCGCCATGGCGGGAACCATCGACGTAGCGACCATCGCCACGGCCATTGCCGTCGTCACGAGCTTTTTCATCACGATCTCCCGATGTCCTGCGGAGGGCCGGCTTTCCGGCCGGGTGCCACGCCGGTTGCGGCACGCCTCGGGGGCTAAACGTGATCGGAATCGGGGCGGTTCCGCGGAAGGTCCGGCCCGCGCGCCGCATCGCAGGTGCGGCGGCCGACCTGCGATGCCCGCGCCTGCCGGCCGCTCAGGCCGACTTGCGGAGCTTGACCTGCTTCGGCGCGGGCGCCGCGGCGCGCGACCGGTTGTCCTGGCTGAAGGGCGAGACCACCCGCTTCGCCGGCAGCGTCGCGATCGCCTCGGTGCCGACGCCGACCTGGCTCCTCAGCGTGAAGTTGCCGCCATGGAGATGGACGAGAGCCTGCACGATCGGGATGCCGAGCCCGGTGCCCTGCTCGGCGTTCTTGATGGAGACGGAGCCCTGCCCGAATGCGGACAGCACGATCGGGATCTCCTCTTCGGGAATGCCCGGGCCGTTGTCGCGCACGGAGACGTACTGCCCGCCGGACTGCGTGCGTCCGACCTTCACGGTCACCTCGCCGCCGTTCGGCGTGAACTTCAGGGCGTTCGAGACGAGGTTCAGCACCACCTGCCGGATCGCCTGCTCGTCGAGGACGATCCGCGGCAGCGATTCGTCGAAGATCTGGTCGACCTTGATGTTCTTCTGGCGCGCCTTCAGCTCGAGCAGCCCGCAGGCCTCGTCGGCGAGGTCGGCGAGCGAGGTCAGTTCCTCCCGGAGCTCGCGCTTGCCGGCCTCGATCCGGGAGAGGTCGAGGATCTCGTTGATGATCTTCAGCAGATGCTGTCCGCTGTCATGGATGTCGTTGAGATAGTCCTTGTACGCGGGATTGTTGATCGGCCCGAGCATTTCGGCCCGCATCAGCTCGGAAAAGCCCAGGATGGCGTTGAGCGGCGTCCGCAGCTCGTGGCTCATCGTGGCGAGGAACTGCGACTTCGCCATGTTGGCGGCCTCCGCCCGCCGGCGCGCCTCGTCGGAGACCGCCTTCGATTGCTCGAGCTCGGCGAAGAGCGCGTCCTTCTCGGCGCGGTAGGCGAGGTTCCGCGCGTTCTGCTCGTAGAGATGGCCGGTGAGATGCAGGAAGAGGATCTCCGCGCCGAGCGTCGCGAGCGCGATCATGATGTTGAAGAAGGTCGGCTGGACGATGTGGACCGCCGCCATGCAGAGCGCGATCGGCAGCGTGCCGGCGACCGCCGCCGCCGGGATCGGCGAGGAGAGGAGGGCGCCGACCGAGAGCGCGACGATCACCGCGGCGAGGCGGATGATGCCGAAGCCGTTCGCCATCTCCGGGTTCTCGCTGAGCGGGAAGATCAGGGGAAAGGCCGCCCAGCACAGGCCGTAGATCAGGTCGCGGAGGACGAAGGTCCGCTTCCAGGTCTGAAGGTTCGCGCGCTTCACGCCCTCGCGCAGGAAGCGGTGGCAGGCGTGCAGGGCATAGACATGCGCCGCCAGCATCAGGATCGCCCAGCCCCCGGCGAAATAGACGTTCCCGAGGAGCCCGATCGCGAACGCCATGATAAGGACGAGGATCGGGATGACGATGCCGGAGGAGAGCCTGTTCTTGGCGAACTGGTCCGCCATCTCCTGCTCGAAGTGGAAGAGCTGGCGGAGCGGATCGTCGCTGCTGTGCGACTGCCCCATCAGCGCTCGGGCGATCAGACGCCGCCGCGCCACGCGAGACGGGGGATCCGATATGAGAGGATCCACATCCTGAGCGGATGCCATGAGCCGACCTGTAAGATGTATAGTTCTCGTTGGCGAAAACTCTTATCGAAAGCCCGTTAAGAAACGGGCCTACCGCGAGGGTTAACCAGGGGTATTCGCGATGGACACCGCGGCCCGGACCGGCCGTCCGGGCATGATGGCAACGGTTGAGGAGAGACGGACTTGAAACTGATCGACGGCGGCCGTGCGCCCAATCCCCGGCGCGTGCGCATCTTTCTTGCGGAGAAGGGGATCGGCGTACCGCTCGAGACGATGGACTTGGCGGCGCGTCAGCACCGCACAGAGGCCTTCCGGGCGCTGAACCCGATGCAGAGGCTGCCGGTGCTCGTGCTGGACGACGGCACGCCGCTTGCCGAATCCGTCGCCATCTGCCGCTATTTCGAGGAGATCCAGCCCGAACCGCCGCTCTTCGGCGTCGGTGCGAAGGAGCGGGCGCTGGTCGAGATGTGGAACCGCAGGATGGAGTTCGAGCTCTACATGCCGACCTCCGCCGCCTTCCGCCATACCCATCCGGCGATGGCGGAGATGGAGGTGCCGCAGCTGCCGGACTGGGGCGAAGCGTGCCGCAAGAAGGTGGAGCAGACGCTCGGCTGGTTCGACGAGGAGCTGTCGGCCCGGCCCTTCGTGGCCGGCGACCGGTTCACGATCGCCGATATTACGGCGCTCGTGGCGGTCGATTTCTTCAAGCCGGCGCGCATCGCGCTCCCCGAGGGGCTCGCGAACATCCGGCGCTGGCACGCCGAGGTCTCGGCCCGTCCGAGCGCTTCCGCGTGACCGCCCGCTTCACCGTCGTCGGGTGCGGCGATGCGTTCGGCTCGGGCGGCCGGCTGAACACGTGCTTTCACTTCGCCGGCACGTCCACCATCCTGATCGACTGCGGGGCGACGGCGCTTCCCGGCCTGAAGCGGCTCGGGCTCGACCCGAACGCCGTCGACGCCGTCCTTCTCTCGCATCTCCACGGCGACCATTTCGGCGGAATCCCGTTCTTCCTGCTCGACGCGCAGTTCACGTCCCGGCGGGAGCGCCCGCTCGCGATCCTCGGCCCCGAAGGGTGCGCCGAGCGGATCGCGCGCGCGCAGGCCGTCCTCTTCCCGGGCTCGGAGCGGACGGAATGGCGCTATCCGCTGGATATCCGCGAGATCGCGGCCGGCGGCTCCGCGCCGCTCGCCGGCATGGAGGTCTCTGCCGAGGCCGTGGTCCATCCCTCCGGCGCGCCTTCGCTCGGGCTCCGGATCGCGGACGGCGCCCGCGTCGTCGCCTATTCCGGCGACACCGAATGGACGGAAAGCCTTCCCGTACTCGCCGACGGGGCGGACCTCTTCATCTGTGAATGCTACGCCTTCGCACGCCGCGCGCCCTACCACCTCGATTACGGGACGCTCGCGGCGCGCCGCGCGGACCTGCGGGCGAAGCGGATCCTCCTCACCCATATGAATGCCGAGATGCTCGCGAACCGGGCGGGCGCGGCGGGGTTCGATCTCGCCGAAGACGGGATGACGATCGAGCTCTGATGGCCGAAGGGGAATTGGAGAGGCTCGCGGCGGAGATCCGGGCCTGCCGGATCTGTGCGGAGACGCCGCTGCGGAGCGCGCTGCCGCATGCGCCGAACCCGATCCTGCGGGTCTCCGCGACCGCACGGCTCTGCATTGCGAGCCAGGCCGCCGGCACCCGCGCGCATGCCTCGAGCACGCCGTTCGACGATGCCTCCGGCGATCGGCTGCGCGCCTGGCTCGGGCTGGATCGGGACGAGTTCTACGATGTCGGCCGGATCGCGATCGTGCCGATGGGCTTCTGCTTTCCGGGACAGGACGCCAAGGGCGGCGACCTTCCGCCCCGCCGGGAATGTGCCCCCGCCTGGCGGGCCCGCCTGTTCCGGCTGATGCCCCAGATCGAGCTGGTGCTGGCGATCGGGCAATACGCGCAGGCCTGGCACCTTGGTGACCGTCGCGCCGGCACGCTGACGGAGACGGTCGCGCGCTGGCGCGAACATCTCGGCGCGCCCGGGCCCGCGGTCTTGCCGCTGCCGCACCCGTCCTGGCGGAACAATGGCTGGCTCAGGTCGCATCCGTGGTTCGAGACGGAGCTTCTGCCCGTGCTCCGGTCCGAGGTCCGGCGCCTGACGTCCTGATCGCCGCCGCAGGCATGCGCGGGAGGAGGGAGGAGAAAAAACACCCAGGCGACGCCGCTCAATCCGGACCATGTTGGAATTTCACGGTCGGAAAGTGTAGGATGCAGGAACCGCATTCCAACGAGGGCGCGCCGTGGACCGTGTCGACCGCATGATCCTAACCATCCTGCAGGAGGACGCCACCCTTCCCGTCGCCGAGATCGGCAGGCGTGTCGGCCTGTCCACGACGCCCTGCTGGCGGCGGATCCAGAAGATGGAGGAGGACGGCGTCATCAAGCGGCGGGTCGCGGTCCTCGATCCGGCGAAGGTCAACGCCAAGGTGACCGTCTTCGTCTCCGTCACGACGAACCAGCACAACGAGGACTGGCTGCTCCGCTTCTCGCGGATCATCTCGGAAATGCCCGAAGTGGTGGAGTTCTTCCGGATGAGCGGCCAGGTGGACTATCTCCTCAAGGTCGTGGTGCCGGACATCGAGGCCTATGACGCCTTCTACAAGCGCCTCGTCGCGCGCATCGACATCACGGACGTCTCGTCGGCCTTCGCGATGGAGCGCATCAAGGACGCGACCGCGCTGCCCCTCAACTTCATGCAGCTCGAGGCCCCGGCGAAGACCGTGCGTTAGCCGGTCAGGCCCCCGATCGCGCTCGCTCGGCAATGCTTCCGCGTCCTCGGCCGTCCGTGGTTCAATTCGGCCATGTTCGACGTGGTTCGCCCCGAGTGGAGCGCCATGCGAGTTGTCCCGGTTGCTTTGGTTGACAAAGTTGCCTGCCTCGCCATGTTGGGAGCTAGGGAGATGAGCCCATGGCTGACAAGGCAAGCACCAGGACGGCGACGGCCTCCGCGAAGACCCGTGGTCGGGCACCCACAGGCGTCGTGACGATGGTCACGATCAAGGGTGATCCGATCAAGGCGCTCTCCGGGCTCAAGCTGCCCGTGGGAGCTCAAGTCGCAATCGTGTCGTCGAAGCCCGAATCCGTGCGCGAGATTAGGAAGAGCGTGCGCGGTCGCGTCGCGCGCGTCACCGAAGTCGTTGAGAAGGGGCCGGCTGCCATTCCGGCGGGCGAGAATCCGGTCGTCGACAGGACGGCCTTCGAACCCGATGCGCGCAGCCGGGCGATGCTGGAGGGCATCCGGATCGCGCAGGAGGACCTGCGGGATGCCGGTGGGGCCTATGACCTCGAACAGGTTCGCACGCTGATGCGGGGCGTGTCCCGGCAGGCAGTCGACAAGCGTGTGCAGGACGGTTCGCTTCTCGCCGTTCCCGGACCGAGCAATCGGCGAAGCTACCCGACCCTGCAGTTCAGTTCCGACGGCACGGTGATTCCCGGCCTGAAGGCGGTTCGTGACGCCCTGCAGACCAGCAATCCGTGGATGGTCCTCAACTTCCTGTCCCGCCCGGACAGCCGGTTGGGCAATCGCAGGCCCATCGACCTGCTGAAATCCGGCGATCTCGAACGCGTGCTTGACGCCGCTAGAGCGGAATCCGATCAGGTTGCATCATACCCTGCCGCTTTGAAGTAGTTGGCGCATTCGGCTGGTGGGAAGAGATCGATGAGGC
>NZ_SPKJ01000100.1 GCF_009866965.1 Propylenella binzhouense
CGCCGGCCTCCAATCCGGCAGACAGCTTGAATCATCTCAGCGCTGATTTGGGAATCCCGATTCAATTAGGTCGGGTAACGCTCTAGCCGGCGGGCGGCACGCCGCGCTCGCGCTCGGAGGCGAGCGCGCGCGCGAGCGCGAGGAAGCCCGGCACGTCGAGCCGCTCCGCCCGCATTTCCGGGTCGATGCCGAGCGCCTCGAGGATCGGCTCGGGTTTCGGCCAGAGCGCCTTCAGGCTGGCGCGGAGCATCTTGCGGCGCTGTCCGAATGCCGCGGCCGTGACGCGGGAGAGAAGCGCGGGCGCGACCTCCACCGCTTCCGCGCGCGGCTCGAGCCGCACGATTGCCGAGGTCACCTTGGGCGGCGGCGTGAAGGCCCGGGCCGGCACCTCGAAGAGAAGGTGGGCCCGGCTGCGCCATCCGGCGAGTACGGCGAGCCTGCCATAGGCCGCCGTTCCGGGCGCGGCGACGATCCGCTCGGCGACTTCCTTCTGGAACATCAGCGTGAGGCTCGCCCACCAGGGCGGCCAGTGCGCCTCCGAAAGCCACCCGGTGAGGAGGACGGTGGCGATGTTGTAGGGGAGGTTCGCGACGATCCGCGCCGGCCTGCCGGCGGCAAGCGCAGGATAATCGGCGGCGAGCGCATCGCCCTCGACGATCGCGAGCCGGCCGGGCGCGGCCTTTTCGATCGCGCGCAAGGCGGGGATCGCGCGCGCGTCCCGCTCGATCGCGGTCACGTGGTCCGCCCCCTCCATGAGGAGGGCCCGGGTGAGGCCGCCCGGCCCGGGGCCGATTTCGATGACCTGGAAGCCCGGCAGCGGCCCCCCCGCGCGCGCGATCCGGCGCGTCAGGTTGAGATCGAGCAGGAAGTTCTGGCCGAGCGACTTCCTGGCCGCGAGCCCGTGCGTGGCGATGACGTCCCTGAGCGGAGGCAGCGCCTCGAGGCTTGGCGCGTCGTCCGTCACGGAACCCGTTCGCGCGCGGCCATCTCGGCCGCGAGCTTCAGCGCGGCGACGAGGCTCGCCGGCCGCGGGGCGTCGGTGCCGGCGAGATCGAGCGCGGTCCCGTGGTCGGGCGAGGTGCGGATGTAGGGCAGGCCGAGCGTCACGTTGACCGCCTCGTCGAAGGCGAGCGTCTTGATCGGGATCAGCGCCTGGTCGTGATACATGCAGAGCGCGGCGTCGTAGCCCGCGCGCGCGGCCGCGTGGAACATCGTGTCCGCGGGCAGCGGACCGCGGGCGTCGATCCCTTCCGCCCTCAGAACCTCCACCGCCGGCCGGACGATCTCGGAATCCTCGCTGCCGAGCAGGCCCTCCTCGCCGGCATGCGGGTTGAGGCCGGCGATCGCGAGCCGCGGCCTCGCCATCCCGAAGCGGCGCGCGAGATCGCGCGCCACGATGCGCGCCGTCTCGACGATCAGGTCCGTCGTCAGGAGCCCGGGCACGGTGCGGAGCGGCACGTGGACGGTGACCGGGACCACGCGGAGTTCGGGTCCGGCGAGCATCATCACCGGCCTCGCCTTGGCGCCGAAGCGGGTCTCGGCAAGTTCGCCGAGATATTCCGTGTGTCCCGGATGCCGGAAGCCGATGTCGGCGAGCGCCCTCTTCTGGATCGGATTGGTCGCGACCGCGCTCGCCGCCCCGGCGCGCACGAGATCGACGGCGGTCGTGATCGAATTGACGACCGCAGGCTCGTCGGCAGACGTGATCCGGCCGGGCTCGCCTCGGACCCTCGGCGCGTCTGCGAGACAGGGAAGGGCGCGGGGGAAGGCCTCCGCCGCGCCGTCCGCGTCCGTCTCTGCGACCGGAAGGTCGATGCCGATGGCGGCGGCGCGCCGCCTCAGGAGATCCCCGTCGCCGATGAAGAGAAAGGGCGGGATGCGCTCTTCCGCGCGCCTCAGCCAGGCCTTGATCGTGATCTCGGGCGCGATCCCGGCGGGCTCCCCCAGGGTGAGGGCGACGGGGCCGGCGGCGGCCGCGCTCACCGGTATTCGATTACCGAGATCGACCGCAGGTCGCGCAGATACTGGCGCGCCATCATCTCGCCCCGCTGGTTCTGGAGCTCGTCGCGCACGTCTTCGGCCGCCTTCGTGTGGCCCTGGATGGTCTTCTTGGCGCAGATGCCCACGACCTGGAAGCCCTCGTCGGTGCGCTGCGGCTTGGTCGCCTTGCCGACCTCGGTCGCCGCGATCTCCTCGCCCATGTCGCCGCCGAGCTGGCTCTCGTCCCGGAGCACCTTCGGCTTCACCACCACCCCGCGCAGGTTCTTCGCCACCGCAAGGCTGTTGTCGCAGCCGGTGAACTGGTTGCGGAAGGCGTTGGCCTGGCTCAGCGCGCGCGCCTCGGTCGCCTTGTCCGCCTTGGCGGGCACCACCGAGACGACCGGCTGCAGCTCGAAGGAGAAGATCGCCTGCTCCGCCTTCACGTCGGTCCCCGCCTTCTTCGAGAGCGCGTCCGCGACTTCGCGTTCGGAGACGCGGACCGTCGCCCGGAAGCGGGCGCGCACGATCTCGCTCCAGGCGAGTTCCGCGCGGATGCGGTCCTTCAGCGTGGCCGGGTCGACGCCCGACTGCCGGAGCGCCTTCTCCAGGTTGGCCGGCGTGAGCTTCGTCCGCTGGGCGATGGTGGCGAACGCGCCGCTCACCTCGCGCTCCGACACCGTGACGCCGCGGCGTTTTGCCTCCTGCATCTTCAGGCGCTCGCCGATCAGCTCCTCGATCGCCTGCTGCTGCCCGGCCTTGCCGCCGGTCGTGAGCTTCAGCAGCTGCGCCCGGTTCCTGATGTCGTAGGTCGTGATCGGCTCATTGTTGACGAGGATCTTGATGGCGTTCTGGGCGTGCGCCGGCACGGCCCCCGCGGTGAGCGTCGCCGCCAGAACGAGCAGAGCCAGGCACCGCGCGAATCCGCGCATCGGCGCGGCCCTCAATCCCATCCGTCCAATCATGATCGGTCCGCGGTCATCCCGTTTGGCACGTGGTGTTTCAACCGAGCAAATCTGTCAAGAATCCGGCCGGCTATTCGACGTTCGAGGTCAGCGCCGTGTCTCCGATCGTGCGCAGATTGAACCGCACGAAGATTTGCTTGTCGGTGATGATATCGGAATAGCGGTCGCGTGTCTCGGCGTAGGTGGCCGAGAGGTTGAAGCACTCGTCGTCATAGGCGAGGCCGATGCTCTGCTTCACCACGCCCTCGTTCTCCAGGTCGTAGGTGATGCCGCCGCGGACGGACCAGGTCTTCGTGACCGCCGCGACCGCCGTTGCCGCCACTTCGCGCCGGTCGGTCTCGATGCCCTGCTCGGGGCGTGCCTTGAGGTAGGCGTAGCCGAGCGTGGCGCTGTTCCGGCCGCGGGCGAACGTGCTCGTGACCTCGGTCCGGTTCAGCGTGAAGTCCTTTTCGTCGAACCGCCCGCGCGCCGTCAGCGAGACGCCGCGGCCGCTGTCGATGGTGACCCGACCGACATAGTCGGAGACGGCGGAATCGAGGCCGGAGCCGATGCCCGTGAGGCTCGGATCCTGCTCCTCGTAGGAGTTCCGGCCGGCGATCTGGTAGGATTGCCCGGCGAGCGCGTCGACGCTCCAGCCGTTCCCGAACTGGGCGAAATAGGAGGCGCCGATATTCGCGCGGGTGCCGCCTTCCTGGCGGTCGTAGCCCGAGAACTTGTCCCACGAGAACAGCACCGTGTCGTCGAAGACGAGGCTCTGCGCGTCTTCGTTCGGCAGTTCGCCGACATGCTGCTCGTTCGGACGCACGATGATCTGGGCGATCGGGCTGAAGGTCTGGGTGACGCCTCGGCTCGTGGCGATGAAGGGCCAGCGATATTCGAGGCCCACGGCCGGCATCGCGCGGGGCAGCGTGTCGTTCTCGGCGAGCCCGGTCGCCTGGTTGTCGGCAGCCACCCAGTTGAGGTCGGTTTTCAGGTAGGCGAAGGGCGTGAAGAGCTGGCCGCCCGGCCCCATGATCCTGCGCTGCCAGGAGGCGTCCGTGGAGGCGCGGGTGAAGGTGCCGGCAAGCCCGTTATAATAGTCGACGGCGGGTACCGTGCGGCGGTCGCTCTCCACCCGCGAGAGGCTCGTCAGGTTCGAATCGAGCCGCAGTTCGCCGCCGAGGATCGGCCGGTCGAACACGTAATTGTGGTCGAGCACCGGGTGCACGACGGCCTGTTCCTGCTGGTCGTCGTGGGTATAGGCCGCACCCGTCGCGGAATCGTACTCGACCGTGTCCTCGCGCTGCACCCGGAAATAATAGCCGCGCAGGTCGAAGGAGTTCCGCTCGCTGAACCCCGTCAGGTAGATCGTGGAAGGCACGTCGAGCGCGGTCGCGCCCTCGATCTTGTAGTCGCGGCCGAAGGTCCGGTCGGTGGTCGTCGTGATGTCCCAGCCCGCCTTCCAGTTCGGCGTGAGCTGGAACATGCCCGCCGTCTGCACGCTGCCGCGGAAGTCGCGGTCTCCGCTCAGGCCCGCGAACTCGTCGGGCGCCTGCTGGAAGATGCCCGAGACGCGCACGTTGTAGGAGCCGCGCAGGATGCGGTGGCGCCATTCGATCTGCGCGAGAACGCCCTGCTGGGAATAGACGGTCGGGGAGAAGGTGAGGTCGTAGTTCGGCGCGAGGTTCCAGAAGAACGGCGTCGTGACGCCGAAGCCGAGCGCTTCGGCCTGCTGGATCCGGGGGATCAGGAAGCCGGTCTTGCGCTTCACCGTCGGATCCGGGTGGAAGAAATAGGGCGTGTAGGCGATCGGGACGCCGAAGAACTCGATGGAGGCGTGCTCGTAATAGACCGTGCGGGTCTTCTTGTCGTGGATCACGCGCTTGGCCTTGATCTGCCAGAGCGGCGGCCGCTGGGGATCCTCCTTGCAGGGCTCGCAGGCGGTGTAGACGCCTTCCCGGAACACGGTGACATTGCCGTTCCGCCGCTCCGCACTGGTGGCGGCGAAGCGGGCGCGGTCGATCGTCTCCACGTTCAGGCTCTGCAGGAAGCCGTCCCGGAAAGTGTCCGTGATGTCGGCGAATTCGGCGTTGATGATGTTCCCGTCCGGCTCGACGATCCTGACGCCGCCCGAGGCCGTCAGCCGGCCCGATTGCTGCTCGTAGGTGACGCGCGCCGACTGGACGGAATAGCCGTTGTAATAGATCTGCACCCCGCCGATGGCCGTCACGACCTTGCTGTCGAAGTCGTAGACGAGCTGGTCGGCCTCGAGCAGCATCTTGGCCTCCGGATTGCCGGCGGCGATGCTGCCGAACGGGTCGGCCGATTGCGCCAGCGCGGGCGCGGCGGGGACGGCAAGGGCGAGAGCGAGCAGCAGCGCGCGCGCGAGCGGGCCCGCGCGCTCCTTGGCGGCCGTCGGACGGGTCGTCATCCGTCCTCCAGATGCAGCAGCGCCGTTGCGCCGAATGTCAGCGCCACGACCGACGGCAACCACGCGGCAAGCGCCGGATCGACAACCCCGTTCTCCCCCAGGTCCGAGACGATCTCGGTGACGACATAAAGCAGAAAGCCGGAGCCCACGCCAGTGACGACCAGCCGGCCGATCCCGCCCTGCCGGAACAGGCGCAGGCTCACCGTCGCGGCGATCGCGACCATCGCGGCGAGGAATACCGGCCGCCCGAGGAGGGTGTTGAGCTCGAGCCGGTAGCGGTCGGTGTTGAGGCCGGTCCGCCCGGCGGCCTCGATATAGCCGGGCAGCGACCAGATCGAGAGCGCCTGCGGCGATTGCAGCGTCTGCCGCAGCTGGGAGCGGGTGAGATTGGTCGGCACGATATAGGCTTCCACGGCCTGCGGCGGCCGCTCGGCGGTGATGACGGTCGCGTTGCGGAAGACCCAGCGTCCGGAGGAGAAGGTCGCCGTGTTGGCGACCGCCTTCTCCCGGAACCGGCCCTGCTGGTCGAAGACGAAGGCTGTCGGCCCGAGCAGCGAGAGCCCGTCCTCTCCCATCCGCCGCGCATAGATGACGGAGGGCCCGTCGACGCTGTCCTGGCGAAACCAGATGCCGTTCTGGTCGCGCGGCGCATCGGCGCCCGTCAGGCTCGCCTCGATCTGGTCGGCACGGTCCTTCCAGGCGACCGCGAAGGGATTGATGACGAAGGTCGAGAGCAGCCCGAACCCGATCGCGACCGCGAAGGGCCCCGCGAGGAAGCGCCATACCGAGACCCCGCTCGCCCGCACGACGACGAGTTCGAGGCGGCGCGAGAGCCCGAGAAGGCCGACCATGGCGCCGAACAGGAACGCGAAGGGCAGCACGGTCTCCGACAGGTTCGGCGCGCGCAGGAGCGCCATGTAGAAGCCCATGCCGGCCGAAAATTCCGCCTTGTCGCTGAAGCGCCTCAGGAATTCGATGAAGTCGATCAGGAAGACGAGCAGGCTCATCCCGGCAAGGATGACGAGGACGGACGCCGTGAAGCGCCGGGTGATGTAGCGCGCGAGGATCCCGGGGATCACGGCGAGCCCGCCTGCGGCGGCAGGACGCGGTCGGAGATCCTGTCCACGACGCCTCCGGCGGCGTCCATCATGTTCTGGAGCGCGTCGGGCGTCCTGAGCCGCGCCCGGCCGAAGAGCGCGAGCGCGCCGAACAGGATTCCCGCGAGCGGGACGACGTACATCAGCGCCAGGGCGGCCGCCGAGCCGGATGCTGCGCCGACGACCGCGAAGCCGGCGCCGCGCAGGGCGAGGCTCAGCGCCACGACGGCGGCCACGGCGAGATTGCTGTCCTGCCGGACGGTCCGCGCGCGGCCGAGGAAGGCGAGCGCGATCAGGGCGAAGGCGAAGGTATAGAGCGGAGCCGTCATGCGGTCGTGCAGCTCGGCCGTCATGCGTTCGGGAAAGCGCTGGAGGTAGGAATCGTCGGGATCGGGCGAGAGCAGGTAGAGGGTGGTGCGCTCGCGCGGCTTGTAGAACGGCACCGTGGTGCTGCCGGTGAGCTGGTTCAGGTCGAAGGCATAGGTGTCGAACTGGACGACGTTGTTCGAGCGCGCGGTGCGGTTCTCGCGGATCACGTAGCCGTCCTTCATCACCAGGAAGGCGCCCGCGGCGTTCTCGAGGAGCAGGCCCTGCTCGGCCGTATACTGGATCGACTCGTCGGGGCTGCGGTCGTCGCTGACGAACACGCCGCGGAAGCTGCCGTCCGGCATCTTCTCGCGGATGTGGATGGTGAGGCCGGAGGCGACGCTGCGGAACCCGCCGTCCTTGATGACGGTGGCGATGATGTCGGCCCTGACCTTGGTGATGAGGACGCGGAGCGCCCCGAGCCCGGCGGGCGACACGACGTGATGGAGGAGCGCGACGGCGAGGAACACGATCGTGGCGAGCACGAGGACCGGGCGGTTCACCGCCTTTCCGGACGCGCCCGACGCCGCGATCACCGCGAGTTCGCTGTCGCCGTTCAGGCTCCTGAGCGCCACCACCACGGCCACCATGAAGGCGATCGGCGCGACGATCTGGAGGATCGAGGGGAGGGCGAGCAGCGTGACCACGAAGAACAGCCAGATCGTCTGTCCCTTCGCGGTCACGAGATCGAGCTCGCGCAGGACCTGGGTGATCCAGACCGTACCGACCAGGGCCGTGAGCGTGACGACGAACACGGTCGCGACGCGGCGCAATATGTAACGCTCGATCAGGGGCATGGACGCGACACTTGCTCCTGCGGCTCCGCTCGGCCGAACCCTGCGACCATGCGGGGCCATGGCTAAGAAAGGGCCAACGTTCGTGGTTAACGGCGTTCTACCCCGGCGAAGAGCCGCGCGGGAGAGGCTTGACGGAAAGGGCCTCCAGACTGTCTACCCTCGACGGAAACCTCCCCATGCCTGTCAATCAGCCTCGAGGCAAGAGAATGGCCGACCGTCCTGATATCAGTTTCGTGAACCTGGCGGCTCCGGAGCGGGGGACCGTGGTGTTCCTGACCGACAAATCGATGAAGCTCGGACCGACTGCCGCGGCGGTCGACGAGGCCGCGGCCGGCTGGTTCGCGCGTGGCGCGAGCGTCGGCAAGTTCGAGGGCGGCTCGCTGAAGACGATCCAGCAGCTCGCCCCCGCCGGCGGAACGCTCGACCGCGTGGTCTATCTCGGGCTCGGCGACCCCGAGAAGTTCGGGGAGGGCGACTGGCTGAAGCTCGGCGGCACGGCGGCGGGCGCAGGCGGGAACGGCGAGATGACCATCGTGCTGGAGCGCGCGGACGCCGTGGCGGTCACGCCCGAGCAGGCGGCGAATGTCGCGCTCGGTGCGGCGATGCGCGGCTACAGCTTCGACAGGTACAAGACGAAGAAGAAGCCCGAGGAGCCGCAGGGCCCGCGCAAGATCGCGGTCGCGGTCGCCGATCCGAAGGCCGCCGCCCGGGCCTGGGAATCGCTCGAGCCGGTGGCGGCGGGCGTGGTGCTCGCGCGCGATCTCGTCAACGAACCCGCGAACGTCCTCGGCCCGGCAGAGTTCGCGGAGCGGCTGGAAGGCCTGCGCGAATTCGGCGTCGAGGTCGAGGTGCTCGACGAGAGGGACCTCCGCAAGGAGAAGATGAACGCGCTCCTCGGCGTCGCCCGGGGTTCGGCCCGCGCGCCGCGCGTGGTCGTGATGCGCTGGAAAGGCGGCAAGGGCAAGGACAAGCCGGTCGCGCTCGTCGGCAAGGGCGTCGTCTTCGATACCGGCGGCATCTCGATCAAGCCGGCCGCCGGCATGGAGGACATGAAGGGCGACATGGCCGGGGCGGCCGCCGTCGCCGGCACCATGCGGGCGCTCGCCGGGCGGAAGGCCCGGGCGAACGTCGTCGGCATCGTCGGGATCGTGGAGAACATGCCGGACGGCGATGCCCAGCGTCCCGGCGACATCGTCACCTCGCTCTCCGGCCAGACCATCGAGATCATCAACACGGACGCCGAGGGCCGGCTCGTGCTCGCCGACGTGCTCACCTATGTCCAGCGCGAGGACGAGCCGAAGGCGATCGTGGATCTCGCGACGCTCACCGGCGCGATCATCGTCGCGCTCGGCCACCACCACGCGGGCATGTTCGCCAACAACGACGAGCTTGCCGCCGCGCTCGATTCGGCCGGCCGCGAGACCGGCGAGCACGTCTGGCGGATGCCGCTCGGGCCCGATTACGACAAGCTGATCGAATCCAAGTTCGCCGACGTGAAGAACACCGGCGGGCGCTGGGCGGGCTCGATCACCGCCGCGCAGTTCATTGGGCGCTTCATCGAGAACGAGACGCCCTGGGCGCATCTCGACATTGCCGGCACCGGCATGGGCTCGCCGTCGAGCGAGACGAACCAGTCCTGGGGCTCGGGCTTCGGGGTCCGGCTGCTCGACCGTTGGATCCGAGCCAACCACGAGCGGCACAAGGACTGAACGGGCCGGGCCGGAAGGCGGCGGGGCGCGCGTGGCCGAGGTGCTCTTCTATCATCTGGAGCGGCACCCGTTGGAGCGGGTGCTGCCGGAGCTCCTCGCGCGGAGCCTCGGGCGCGGCTGGCGCGTGGTCGTCCAGGCGGGCTCGGAGGAGCGCCTTTCCGCGCTCGACGCCCATCTCTGGAGCTATTCGGATTCCGCCTTCCTGCCGCACGGCACGCGGGCGGACGGCCGCGCCGAGGAGCAGCCGATCTGGCTCACCACCGGCGAGGACAATCCCAACGGGGCGACCGTCCGCTTCCTCGTCGACGGCGCGGCGACCGCCGAGCTCGACGGCTACGAGCGCGTCGTCTTCCTGTTCGACGGGCTCGATCCCGAGGTGCTCGCCGCGACGCGGGAGCGCTGGAAGGCGGCGAAGGCCGCCGGCCACGCGGTCACCTATTGGCGGCAGGACGAGCGCGGGGGCTGGCAGAAGGCGGGGTGATCGGCGCGGCCGGCGCGTCGACAAGATGATGCGCCCCGGCGATCACGGGCCGGTTTGCGTCATTGCTCCTCGAAAGTAACGCTCAGCCGTCCCCCGAGTGCGCGCGCCGCCTCATCGAGCTGATCGAGCTTCGTTCCATGCCGCGGATTGAGGAGCCGGCGGATTTCGGCCTCGTTTCGATTCAGCCGTCGTGCGAGTTCCGTCTTCGTCAGGCCGGCCGTCTTCCAAGCGGAATAGACCGAGGCCTTCGCCGCAATCGGCGCGGAGAGCAGGATCGCATGCTCACCCTCCTGAAGGGGAGACGGCCTTGGAAGCGCCATGTCGTCGTCCATGCGTCCGGCCACGGCGACTTCGATCGCGTCCGCCGCGAGGTCCAGGGCCTCTTGGAGGTTCGATCCTGATGTGACGACCTCCGGAAGGTCCCTTACCGAAACCACGTAGTCCAGGCCTTCGCGTCCGATCGCAATCCCATATGTCCAATCGCTCATGTGGCCTCTCGCTGTCCGTGTGCGACCCTGTCCGGCTGCGCCGGTCAGAGGTCTCGGAGCTTGACGCCGAGCTGCCGCAAAATCCGTTCGATCCGGCCCGGATTGAGGTCGCTCTGCACCGTCGTGATCCGATCGCCGAGCCGGATCCTGTAATGAGCTCCCTTGCCCTTCCTCGTGTCGACCTCGAAGGCTATGCCGTTCGTCCGGGCATATTTCCGGAGAGCTCTAATGAGGCTTTCTCGGTTCATGACGCTCGCGCCACCTCTATGTCGGACATTTATGTACGAGCATCAAGTCCGATGCGGCCGGGCGGCCACGATGGCGCGCCTCACTCTGCTTCCTGGAGCGCGGCCTCCTCTTCCGAAAGCGCGAGCCACGCCTCCTCGGCCTCGCCGCGCGCCTTCGCCTTCTGAGCGCGTTCCTGGGCGAGCTTCGCGGCCCGGTCAGGGTCGTCATAGAGGGCGGGATCGGCGAGCCGGCGCTCCAGGAGCTCGACCTCCTTCTGAAGCTTCTCGATCAGCCGCTCGCAATCCTTGATCTTCTTGCGGAGCGGCGCGAGCGCCTCGCGGCGTTCCGCGGCCTGCCTGCGGAGCTCCTTCTGGCTCGGGCCCCGGCCGTCCGCGCCGCCGGCCGCGGGCCTCTCCCCCTCGGCCCGCGAGAGGACGAGACGCCGATAGTCGTCGAGATCGCCCTCGAACGGCTGCACCGTGCCGCGATCGACGAGCCACAGCCGGTCGGCACAGGCCTCCAGCAGGTGCCGGTCGTGGCTGATCAGGATGACGGCGCCCGCATAGTCGTTGAGGGCGTGGACGAGCGCCTCGCGGCTGTCGATGTCGAGATGGTTGGTCGGCTCGTCGAGGATCAGGAGGTTGGGCGCGCCGAAAGCGGCGATGCCCATCATCAGCCGCGCCTTCTCGCCGCCGGAAAGGTCGCCGGCGGCAGTGGCCATCTTCTCGGTCGAGAGCCCCATCTGCGCCACGCGCGAGCGGATCTGCGCCTCGCTTGCGCCGGGCATCAGCGCGCGCACGTGGTCGTAGGCCGACCGCGCCGGATCGAGCGCCTCCATCTGGTGCTGGGCGAAGAGCCCGACCTCGAGCTTCGGCGCCCGCACGATCTCGCCACTCGCCGGCTGCAGCCGGCCGGCGACGAGCTTCGCGAAGGTGGACTTGCCGTTGCCGTTCGCGCCGAGCAGCGCGATCCGGTCGTCGTCGTCGATCCTGAGGTCGAGGTGGCTCAGCACCGGTGCGCCCGGGCGGTAGCCGACCGCGACGTCCGAGAGGCGCAGGATCGGCGGCGAGAGCGGCTTCGCCGGGTCCGGGAAGCGGAACGGGACGACGTTCTCCTCGGTGATCTCGGCGATCGGCTTCAGCCTGGCGAGCGCCTTCAGGCGGGACTGGGCCTGGCGGGCCTTGGTCGCCTTGGCGCGGAAGCGCTCGACGAAGGCCTCCATGTGCCTGCGCTCCGCCTCCTGCTTGGCGCGCTGCTTGCTCTGCAGGGCGCGCGCCTCGCTGAGCTGGCGCTCGAAGGAATCGTAATTGCCGCGGAAGAAGGAGAGCTTGCGGTCGAAGAGGTGGACGATTCCGTCGACCGCGTTGTTGAGGAGGTCGCGGTCGTGGCTGATGACGATCGCCGTCCGCGGGTAGCGCGCGAGATAGCGCTCGAGCCACAGCGTGCCCTCGAGGTCGAGATAGTTCGTCGGCTCGTCGAGGAGCAGGAGGTCCGGCTCGGAGAAGAGCACGGCGGCGAGCGCGACGCGCATCCGCCAGCCGCCTGAGAAGGAGGCGCAGGGCCGCTGCTGCGCCTCGTGGTCGAAGCCGAGGCCGGCGAGGATGCGCGCGGCGCGCGCTTCGGCCTCGTGCGCGCCGATATCGGCGAGCCGGACGTGGATCTCGGCGATCCGGTGCGGGTCCGTCGCGGTCTCCGCCTCGTCGAGCAGCAGCTTCCGCTCGCGGTCCGCCGCCAGCACCGTCTCCAGCAGCGATTCCGGTCCGCCGGGCGCCTCCTGTGCGACGCGGCCGAGCCGGGCGCCCTTCGGCATCTCGATGCGGCCGCCGTCGGGCTGCAGGTCGCCCGCGATCGCTTTCACGAGCGTCGTCTTGCCGGCGCCGTTGCGGCCGACGAGGCCCACCCGTGCGCCGTCCGGAATGGTGACCGACGCGCCTTCGACGAGCGTGCGTCCGGCAATCCGGAGCGTGAGGTCGGAAATCTGCAGCATGGCCGTCGCTGTAGGCGAGGGAAGCGCCGGCTGGCAAGCGGCCCGGTCTCTGGCGGGGCGGCGCGGCTTGCTTGGCCCCCGCACCTGCGACACTAGTCGCGCACGGCCTGGGGCGAGGGGGAGTTCGGATGGAGACGCAATCGGTTCCGCTCAGGTCGCCGGACTGGTTCGACCTTCTCCTGCATTGGACCTCGCTCGGCATCGAGGTCCTGGGCGTCGCCGTCATCGCGGCCGGCGTTCTCGTCGCCCTCGGGGCGGCGCTCCGGTCGCGCACCGCCCGCGGCGACTGGAGCGGAGCCTATCAAGCCTTCCGGAGCCGTCTCGCGCGCGGCATCCTGCTCGGCCTGGAATTTCTGGTGGCCGCCGACATCATCGGCACCGTCGCGGTCGAGCCGACGCTCGAAAATCTCGCCGTGCTCGCCCTCATCGTTCTCATCCGCACCTTCCTCAGCTTTTCGCTGGAGGTCGAGATCGACGGCCGCTGGCCGTGGCAGAAGCCGCGGGCAAGCGTGCCGGGCAGCTAGCCGGCGCCCGCGGCATTCCGCCGCCGGGTCGCGAGCAGCCCGATATAGTGCTGCGCCACCGTCGAGGCCGCGATCGCGGTGATGTCGGCATGGTCGTAGGGCGGCGACACCTCCATCACGTCCCCGCCCACGAAGTTCACGGCGCCGAGGGCCGCGATCGTCATCAGCGCCTGGGCGGAGGAAAGCCCGCCGGAAACCGGGGTCCCGGTGCCCGGCGCGAAGGCGGGATCCAGGCAGTCGATGTCGAAGGTGAGATAGGCGGGCGCTCCGCCGACCCGGCGGAGGATCCGTTCCGCCACCCAGTCAACGCCGCGCCGGTGTACCTCGTAGGCGTTGAGGATCTCGATGCCGCAATCCTCCGGCGCCTGCGTCCGGATGCCGATCTGGATGGAACGGGTCGGATCGATCACCCCTTGTTGCGCTGCACGCAGGATTATGTTGCCATGCGATAGCATGACGCCGTCGTCGGGCCACGTGTCCTGGTGCGCGTCGAACTGCACGAGTGCAAGCGGGCCGTGCCGATCCGCGTGCGCCTTCAGGAGGGGCCAGGTCGAGAAATGGTCGCCGCCTATCGCGAAGAGATGCACGCCTGCGTCGAGCACCCGCCGCGCGTCCGCCTCGATGTTGTCGGGGATTGCGGTCGGGTGATGCACGTCGAGCCAGACGTCGCCGAGGTCGACCGCCGCAAGGTCCGCGAAGATGTCGAAGCCGAACGGATATTGCGGGTCGCCGTCGAAGATCGCCGAGGCGCGCCGGATCGCCTGCGGGCCGAAGCGCGCGCCCGGCCGGTTGGTCACTGTCACGTCGAGCGGGATGCCGAGGATCGCGAGGTCCGCTCCGGCGAGGTCGCGGGAATAGCGCCGGCGCATGAAGGAGAGCGCGCCGGCGAAGGTCGGGTCGGCCGCCCCGCCGCGCAGATGGTCCGCCCGAAAGGCGTGGTCGATCGGTGGCTTGCCCGCAGCGCCCGTCATCGTGGCTTCTCCCTTGAATGTGACTCGACAGGAAAGCGTCCCGGCTCTGTCATGCCGAATTGGGTTTCGTTCGTCACGTTCGGACGGATCGCAACGGGCGCATAAGGGTGGTGTCGAATGCCTGAAGGCGGCGAGAACCCTCCTCTGCAGCGGGCCGAGCCCGGCTCTCCCCCGTCTGGCGCGCCCGGAGCGCGCGCTGCGAACCCGCCGGCGCGGCCGCGCGGCCCGGCGCGGCTCGCTCCCGTGCCGAAGGCGGCTGGAGCGGG
>NZ_SPKJ01000101.1 GCF_009866965.1 Propylenella binzhouense
CCGCTCGGGCCGAAGCCGGAGGCCGCGCAGCGGGCGAAGCCTGCGCCCGCGCCCGCCGCCGCGCCGAAGCCGGAGGGCGGCCGCAGGCGCCTCTCGTTCAAGGAGAAGCACGCGCTCGAGACGCTCCCGAACGAGATCGAGCGCCTGCAGGGCGAGGCCCGCCGGCTCAGCGCCCGCCTAGCCGAGCCGGATTTCTTCGGGAGGGACGCGGCCGGCTTTGCCGAGGCTGCCGCCGCGCTCGCGCGGGCCGAGGCGCGCATCGCGGAGGCCGAGGAGGAATGGCTCCGGCTCGAGATGCTGCGCGAGGAGATCGAGGGCTGACAGGCCGCCGCGGCGCGCCGGCCCGCCTTGTGCTTACGCGCCGCGTCAGTCCGGGGGCGGGGCGCATGCGCCGTCGGCCGGGCTGAGCCGCACCGGGTCGGCGTCGGCCGTCAGCCAGGCGGCGATCGTCCGGCACGCACCGGCGGCGCAGAGCGTCCAGTCGCCGGCCTCCGGCGCGCGGCGGAGCACCAGCTCCGAAATCGGCGGCACGCTCGGCGTCCAGACATAGCGCCCGTCCTCGAGCCGCGCGCCGTCCGGCGGGTCCATGCCCGCCCCGCTCGTCTCGATCGCGGCTTCGGCGACGACCAGGCCCTCGGGCCGGATCTCCCACCGCTCGCTCCAGCGCGTGTGCTCGATCGTGTGGACCCAGGACAGCACGAACCCGGCCGTCGCGATCTTGATCGCGGCCCCGCCGCCGGCAAGGCAGAGGCCGGTCATCCCGCCGGCGCGGCCGCCGGGCGGGTCTTCCAGGCGTGCCAGGCGACGAAGGCGGCGCAGGCAGCGAAGCCGAGCTCGTCGGTGACAGGCAGCGCGGCGACGAGAAGCGCGGCGGCGGCGAAGGCCCAGAGCCGCTCCCAGAGCGCCAGCGGCCCGCGCAGGTAGCCGATCGTGGCGGCGCCCCAGAGCCCGATCGCGACGAGCGCCTTCAGCACCGCATAGGCGACCGCCGGCCAGTACCCGATCGCGGCGGCGAGCGGGCCGCCGTCCTGCAGCATGATGGCGGGCGTGTAGACGGCCATGAACGGCACCACGAAGCCGGCGACGGCGATCCGCATCGCCTGGATCCCGATCCTGAGACCCGTCTCGCGCGCGATCGGCGCGGCCGCGAAGGCGGCGAGCGCCACTGGCGGGGTGAGGTCGGCCATGATGCCGAAATAAAACACGAACATGTGGCTGACGATCAGCGGGACGCCGAGCTGGAGGAGCGCGGGGCCGGCGATCGAGGAGGTGATGATGTAGTTCGGGATGGTCGGGATCCCCATGCCGAGCACGAGGCAGGTGAACATCGTCAGGACGAGCGACAAGAAGAGCGAGGACTGGCCCGCCGAGACGATGAAGCGGGCGAAGGTGGTCGCCGCTCCGGTGAGCGTCAGCACGCCGATGATGATCCCGACGAGCGCGCAGGCGATCCCGACCGGCAGCGCGTTCTTCGCCCCTTCGGCGAGGCTCTCCAGCGCGAGCGAAAGGGTCTCGCGTCCGCCCCGGACGAAGAGGTTGAGGACGACGAGCAGCGCGGTCAGCGCGAGCACCACCGTGATCCCGCTGACCGGCCGGCCCCCGATCGAGAAGCGGAACTCGAAGGCGCCGGCGGCGAGCAGCCCGAGCACGACCCAGAAGAGCGCGCGGAGCGCGAGCGACCCGGTGGCGCCGGAGACCGGGCCGCCGAGGATGATCAGCGCCGTGAGCGCCAGCCCGACCATGCCGGAAAAGAGCGGCGTGTAGCCGGAAAAGAGCAGGTAGACGAGCGCGGCGAGCGGAAGGATCAGGTACCAGCTCCGCCGCAGCGCGCCGAGCGCGCTCGGGCATTCGGATTTCGGGATGCCGTGCAGGCCGAGCCGCCCCGCCTCCAGGGAGACGATCCAGAACACGGTCGCGAAATAGAGGATGGCCGGTACGATCGCCGCCTTGACGATCTGGACATAGGCCACGTCGAGCGTCTCGGCCATGATGAAGGCGACCGCCCCCATGACCGGCGGCATGATCTGCCCGCCCATCGAGGCGGTCGCCTCGACGCCGCCCGCGAAGGCCGGCCGGAAGCCGAAGCGCTTCATGAGCGGGATGGTGAACTGGCCGGTGGTGACGACATTCGCCACGCCCGAGCCGTTGATCGTGCCCATCAGCGCGGAGGAGACGACCGAAACCTTGGCCGGCCCGCCCCTGGTGTGGCCGACGGTCCCGAGCGCGATGTCGTTGAAGAGCTGGATCATGCCGGCGCGCTCGAGGAACGCGCCGAACAGGATGAACAGGAAGATGTAGGTCGCGGAGACGTAGATCGGCGTGCCGTAGATGCCCTCGGTGCCGAGGAAGAGGGCGTCGACGATCTGGGCGTAGTCGTAGCCGCGGGTGTTGAGCGGCGACGGGAAATATTCCCCGAACATGCCGTAGAGCAGGAAGGCCGCGCAGATGAGGGGCAGCGCCCAGCCCATCATCATCCGCCCGGCCACGAACACGACGGCGATCGCGGCGGTGCCGACCACGATGTCGGCCATGTTCGGGTCGCCCGCGCGGAACAGGATCTCGGAATAGAAGTACCAGTGGTAGAGGCCGATCGCGAAGCCGAGGATCCCGATCGCCCAGAGCAGCGCCGCCTGCGCCGGGGAGCGCGCGTGCCGCGCCGAGACGAGCCCGAACAGCAGGAGCAGCAGGAACCCGACATGGATCGCGCGGATGACCTGGCTCGGCAGCGGCGCATAGGCGGCCGTCCAGAGCTGGAACGCTGAGAACGCGACCGCGATCCAGAAGAGGACGAGCGCGTGCCGTCCGGTGCCCCATCCGAACTCCTGCGCCTCGCGCGGGAGCGTCGTGGAATCGGCAGCCTCGGTCATGGGTGTCGGGCGGACCGCGCGTCGTGCCTGCGCAGCGGGGCGCCGGAGCGCCCCGCGCGGATCACATCGCGCCCTTTTCCTTGTAGTACTTCTCGGCGCCCGGATGGAGCGGCGCGGGCGAGTTCTTCGCCGCCTCGTCGAGCTTGATGGCCTTCGCGGCCGCATGCGCCGCGGCCATCTGGTCGAGATGCTCGAACATCGCCTTGGTCATCGCATAGGCGATGTCGTCGGAGACCTCGGTCGAGCTGACGAGATAGTTGACGACGGCGGCGGTCTCCACGTCCGCCTGCTGCCCCTGATAGGTGCCGGCCGGGATCGTCCGGCTCACATAGGGCGCGCCGATCTTCCCGACGATCGAGGCGGGCACCTCGACGACGGTGATCGGCACCGAGGAGGCGAGGTCGCGGATCGAGGCGACGCCGAGGCCGGCGGACTGGAGCGTGGCGTCGAGCTGGCGGTTCTTCATGAGCTCGACGGATTCGGCGAAGGGCAGGTATTCGACCTTGCCGAGATCCTGGTAGGAGAGGCCGGCTGCCCCGAGGATCGCCCGCGCGTTGAGCTCCGTGCCGGATTTCGGCGCGCCGACCGACACCCGCTTGCCCCTGAGGTCGGCGAGCGTCTTGATGCCGGAATCGGCGGTCGCGACCACTTGCACGTAGTTCGGGTAGATCGCGGCGATCGTGCGGAGCTTGTCGAGCGGCTTGGAGAAGCCTGCCTCCGCATCGCCCTTCACGGCAAAGGCCAGGCTGTCGCCGAGCGTGAAGGCGATCTCGCCCTTGCCCTGCTGGAGGAGGTTCAGGTTCTCGACGGAGGCCTTGGTGGCCTGGACCGAGGGCTTGGAATCCGGGATCGCGTCGGCGTAGATCTTCGAGAGCGCCACGCCGAGCGGATAGTAGACGCCCGATGTGCCGCCCGTCAGGATGTTGATGAAGGTTTCGGCGCGCGCGGCCGCCGTCGCAGCCAGGCTGATCGCGGCCACGGCCGCCACAGTCTTCCAGAACCGCATGAAATTCCCTCCCGTTCGTTCCGGCCGGTTTCGGCTCAAACTAACGCGGCCCCGGGCCGATGGCGAGCCGGAAAAGCCGGTCCGGAAACGAAGAAGGCGCCGCATCGCCCGCGGCGCCTTCCCGTTCCGTCATTCCGGCGGCTACTCGGCCTCGTCGCCGGGCCTCGCCTGGAGAAGCTTGTAGCGCTCCTCGCCGATCGAGCCGAGCAGGTCGAGCTGCGTCTCCAGGAAGTCGATATGGCCTTCCTCGTCGGTCAGCAGTTCCTCGAAAAGGTTCTTCGAGACGTAGTCCTTCGCCTCCTCGCACACGTCGCGGAAGCGGGTATAGGCGTCCTTCGCGTCGTATTCGCCGGCGAGATCGCCCTCCAGCACTTCCTTGATGTTCTGCCCGACGCGGAGCGGCGCGACCGTCTGCAGGTTCGGATGTCCCTCGAGAAAGATGATGCGCTGCACGAGCTTGTCGGCGTGGTGCATCTCCTCGATCGATTCGGTGCGCTCCTTCTTGGCGAGGTGCTGGAAGCCCCAGTCCTCGAGCAGGCGGTAGTGAACCCAGTACTGGTTCACCGCACCGAGCTCCATCTTCAGAGCCTGGTTGAGACATTCGATAACGCGGTCACTGCCCTTCATGGCGCTCCCCTTGGCTGTCGGGAGCAATCTTTAGGACAGCGCGCGAGAAGGGCAAGACCGAATTAGAATCGTTCTAGAAACACCACTTCGAGTTCGCGTTCGACGACGACCACCTTCCGCTCGGCCTCCGCTTCCGCCTGCAGCCGCGCCCGCACCTTTTCGCCGTGCTCGACCATGATCCGCACGACCTGCGGGATGCAGCCGCCGCATTTCGCGCGCCTGCCGAGCCGGTGATAGATGCGGCCGGGCGTGAGCACCGCATAGGGATCCTCGGCCAGGATCTGCTCGATTGTCTCCTCGATCGCGCGTCGCGTGATGATATTGCAGGAGCAGACGATCATGGTTCCTCGGCTGGCGTGACTGCCTTCGGCAGGTTGCGGCCGGCGCCGGCGTGACGGCGATGGTCAAAGGTGTCCCCGCCATAGATCATTTCAAGCGGGCAAGATTCAAGACCTCGAGAATCAGGATTTCGGCGGGGGGTACACAAGGCCGCCATGAATCCATAGATAGGCGGCGGCGACAAACCCAGCATGCGCGGCATATTTGCGGCCTTGCGCGGCCCAAGGCGCTCGCAGCGGCGCGGCATTTCGGCCGCGGCATCAGTTCGGCAGGTGATCCACGGGAATGAGTGAGACGGCAGTTCGCAGCCAGGCGGGCGAGGCGGCCCCGGCGCCCTCGGGCGGCGCGGCCGACATCCTCGACCCGCGCACCAGGCGCTCCTTCGCGATCATCTCGCACCCGGACGCCGGCAAGACCACGCTGACCGAGAAGCTGCTCCTTGCCGGCGGCGCGATCCGGCTTGCCGGAGCGGTGCGCGCGCGCGGCGAGCAGCGCCGGACACGCTCGGACTGGATGGCGATCGAGCGCGAGCGCGGCATTTCCGTGTCTTCGACCGTGATGCGCTTCGAGCGCGGCGGCCTCGCCTTCAACCTGCTCGACACGCCGGGGCACGAGGACTTCTCGGAGGATACCTACCGCACGCTGACCGCGGTCGATTCCGCCGTCATGGTGATCGACGCCGCGAAGGGCATCGAGGCGCAGACGCGCAAGCTCTTCGAGGTCTGCCGGCTGCGCGACATCCCGATCGTCACCTTCGTGAACAAGATCGACCGCGAGGGCCGCCATCCGTTCGAGCTTCTGGACGAGATCGAATCGACGCTTGCCCTCGATGCGGCGCCGGTTGCCTGGCCGGTCGGCATGGGCACCGACTTCCACGGCGTGTTCGACCTGGTCGGCAACCGCTTCCTGACCTCCTCGCACGGGCGCGGGGGCGCCTTCGACACGCTCGTCGAGACGGACGGCCCCGACGATCCGAAGCTCGAGGCCTACGTCTCCGCCCCGATCCTCGCCGAGTTCCGCGATCAGGTCGCGCTCGCGCAGGAGGGCTATGCCCGGTTCGACCGCGCCGCCTTCCGCGAGGGCCATCTGACGCCGGTGGTCTTCGGCAGCGCGCTCCGCGACTATTCGATCGACGGCCTCCTCGACCTCATCGCGGCGGAGGCGCCGTCGCCGCGCCCGCAGCCGAGCGATGCCGGCGAGGTCGCGCCCGGCGACGACGCGGTGACCGGCTTCGTCTTCAAGGTCCAGGCCAACATGGACCCGAACCACCGCGACCGCATCGCCTTCGTGCGGCTCTGCTCCGGCCGGTTCCGGCGCGGCATGAAGCTCAACCACGTGCGCTCCGGCAAGCCCATAACCGTCCACAGCCCGGTCATCTTCTTCGCGCAGGAGCGGCAGATCGCGGAGCAGGCGGTCGCCGGGGACGTGATCGGCATCCCGAACCACGGCACGCTCCGGGTCGGCGACACGCTCTCCGAGCGCGAGGCGATCCGCTTCACCGGCCTCCCGGCCTTCGCGCCGGAGGTGCTGCGCCGCGTTCTGGCGGGCGATTCGAGCAAGGTGAAGCAGATCCGGCAGGCGCTCGAGGATCTCGCGGAGGAGGGCCTCGTGCAGGTGTTCCGTCCGGCCCTCGGCTCGCAATGGATCGTCGGCGTCGTCGGCATCCTCCAGCTCGACGTGCTGAAGTCGCGCGTGCAGGGCGAGTACGGCGCGACGATCGAGCTCGAGACCGCTCCCTTCGTCACGGCGCGCTGGATCGGCTCCGACGATCCGAAGGCGCTCGAGGAGTTCCGCCGCGAGAACATGAGCGCGATCGCCGAAGACCGCGACGGCCGCCCCGTCTATCTCGCCCGCAGCCAATGGGAGCTCGACAACAATCAGAAGCGCTACCCGGCCGTCCGCTTCAGCGACACCTGCGAGCTGACATATTAGAGCTGACGCTACGTCAGCACGGCGCTGGCGAATCTTTGGGCGAAGGACCCGATTGACCTCGCCTCCCGGATGCATTTCTCTGCTGCGCAAGAACAAGAGAAGGCGCGCGGGGGAGGGAGGCAGGGCGCATGGCGCCGTCCGACGACGTGATCCTGAGGACGTCCGGTCTCCGCAAGGAGTTCAAGGGCTTCGTCGCCGTTGACGGGGTCGATCTGGCGGTGCGCCGCGGCTCGGTCCATGCGCTGATCGGTCCGAACGGGGCCGGCAAGACGACCTGCTTCAATCTGCTCACCAAGTTCCTGAAGCCGACCGCCGGCACCATCACCTACAATTCCCGCGACATTACCGGCATGCGCCCGGCCGAGATCGCGCGGCTGGGGCTCGTCCGCTCGTTCCAGATCTCGGCCGTGTTCCCGCATCTGACCGTGCTCGAGAACGTCCGGGTCGCGCTGCAGCGGCGGCGCGGCGGCTCGTACGATTTCTGGCGCAGCGAGCGCGTGCTCGCCCGTCTCGACGACGACGCGACGGACCTCCTCGAGGCGGTCGGGCTCGCCGCCTACAGGAACGGCACGGCGGGCGAGCTGCCCTACGGGCGCAAGCGGGCGCTCGAGATCGCCACCACGCTCGCGCTCGGCCCCGAGATGATGCTCCTCGACGAGCCGACCGCCGGCATGGGCGCGGAGGATGTCGAGCGCACGGCGCAGCTCATCCGGCGCGTCTCCGCCGATCGCACCGTGCTGATGGTCGAGCACAATCTCTCCGTCGTCTCGACCCTTTCCGACCGCATCACCGTGCTGGCGCGCGGCCAGGTCCTCGCCGAGGGCGACTACGACACCGTCTCCGCCGATCCGCGCGTGCTCGAAGCCTATATCGGCACCGGCCATGCCTGAGGCGGCACTTCTCCCCGAAGCCGGCGCCGAGGCGGCCGGGGCGCTCCTCGCGGTCGAGGCGCTGCACGGCTGGTACGGCGAGTCCCATGTCCTCCACGGCATCGCGCTCGACGTGCGGCAGGGCGAGGTCGCGACGCTGATCGGCCGCAACGGCGCCGGCAAGACGACCACCCTCAAGGCGATCATCGGCATCCTCGAGAAGCGCAGCGGTTCGATCCGCTATGGCGGCCGCGAGACAATCGGGCTGCCGTCGCGGACGATCGCCCGGATGGGCATCGGCTATTGTCCGGAGGAGCGCGGCATCTTCTCGAGCCTCGACGTCGAGGAGAACCTGCTGCTGCCGCCCGTCGTGAAGCCCGGCGGCCTGACGGTGGCGGAGGTGCTGGAGCTCTTCCCGAACCTCGCGGAGCGGCTGCGGAGCCAGGGCACCAAGCTCTCCGGGGGCGAGCAGCAGATGCTGGCGATCGGCCGCATCCTGCGCACCGGCGCGCGCCTGCTCCTCCTCGACGAGCCGACCGAGGGCCTCGCGCCCGTCATCGTCCAGCAGATCGGGCGGACGGTGCGGCGGCTGAAGGCGCTCGGCTTCACCGTCGTGCTGGTCGAGCAGAACCTGCATTTCGCCGCCGAGGTCGCCGACCGGCACTGGGTCGTCGAGCAGGGGCGGGTCGTCGACATGGTCCCGAACGAGGATCTCGAGCGGAACCGCGACAAGCTGCACGCCTATCTCGGCGTGTGAGGGAACGATAACGGGAGGCAGTGGAATGCATGCGAAGAACCTGATCCTGGCCGCGGCGGCGGCCATGCTCCTGAGCGGCACCGCGCTCGCGCAGGGCATCGACGTCAAGATCGGCGTGCTCAACGACCGCTCCGGCGTCTATGCGGACCTCTCCGGCGAGGGCTCGGTGGTGGCCGCGCGGATGGCGGTGGAGGATTTCAAGGCGGCCGACAAGGGCATCAACGTCACGATCGTCTCCGCCGACCACCAGAACAAGCCGGACATCGCCTCCAGCATCGCGCGCCGGTGGATCGACCAGGACGGCGTCGACGTCATCGTGGACGTGCCGACCTCTTCGGCGGCGCTCGCGGTCAACGAGGTCGTCCGCGAGAAGAACAAGGTGTTCCTGAATTCCGGCGCCGCGGCCTCCGACCTCACCGGCGCCAAGTGCTCGCCCAACCTCGTGCACTGGACCTACGACACCTGGGCGCTCGCCCACGGCACCGGCCAGGCGATGGTGGAGCGCGGCGGCGACACCTGGTTCTTCGTGACGGCGGACTACGCCTTCGGCCATGCGCTCGAGCGCGACACGGCGGCCGTGGTCGAGGCGGCGGGCGGCAAGGTGCTCGGTTCGGTCAAGCATCCCTTCCCGGGCCAGGACTTCTCCTCCTTCCTGCTGCAGGCGCAGGCCTCCGGCGCCAAGGTGATCGGCCTCGCCAATGCCGGCGGCGACACCATCAACTCCATCAAGCAGGCGTCCGAGTTCGGCATCACCCAGGGTGGCCAGGCGCTCGCCGGGCTCCTGATCTTCCTCACCGACGTGCATGCCCTCGGCCTGCAGACGGCGCAGGGGCTGGTGCTGACGGAAGCCTTCTACTGGGATCTGAACGACCAGACCCGCGCCTGGTCGAAGCGCTTCGCCGAAGCCCATGACGGCGACATGCCGACCATGGTCCAGGCCGGGGTCTACGCCTCGGTCCTGCACTACCTGAAGGCCGTCGAGGCGGCGAAGACCGACGAGGCCCCCGCCGTGATGGCGAAGATGAAGGAGATGCCGACCGAGGATCCGCTGTTCGGCAAGGGGCAGGTCCGCCAGGACGGCCGGCACATCCACGACATGTACCTCTTCCAGGTGAAGAAGCCGGAAGAGTCCAAGGGCCCGTGGGACTATTACACGCTGCTCGCGACGATCCCCGCCGACAAGGCGTTCCGGCCGCTCAACGAGGGCGGCTGCCCGCTCGTCAAGCAGTGAGGGGCCCGCGCCTCCGCTGAACGATCGAGGTGCCGGCGGCGGTCCCGCGGATCGCCGCCGGAACAGTCCGACAGGAGCCGACCGAGCATGACCGAGATCTTCGGCATTCCGACCGCCGCCTTGTTCGGGCAGCTCCTGCTCGGGCTCATCAACGGCGCCTTCTATGCCACGCTGAGCCTCGGCCTGGCGGTCATCTTCGGGCTGCTCAACATCATCAACTTCACGCATGGCGCGCAGTACATGATGGGCGCCTTCTTCGCGTGGATGCTGCTCAACTATCTCGGCCTCGGCTATTGGTGGGCGCTCGTCCTCGCGCCCGTCGCGGTCGGGCTGCTCGGGATCGTGATCGAGCGGCTGCTGATCGCGCGGCTCTACAAGCTCGACCACATCTACGGCCTGCTGCTCACCTTCGGGCTCGCCCTCGTCATAGAGGGGGCGTTCCGCAACGGCTACGGCGTCTCCGGGCTGCCCTACACCATCCCGGCCCAGCTCGCGGGAGGCACCAATCTCGGCTTCATGTTCCTCCCGATCTACCGCGGCTGGGTGGTCGTCGCCTCGCTCGTCGTCTGCCTCGCGACCTGGTTCGTGATCGAGCGGACGCGGCTCGGCGCCTATCTGCGGGCGGCCACCGAGAACACGACGCTCGTCGAGGCCTTCGGCGTCAACGTGCCCCGGCTCGTCACTCTCACCTACGGCTTCGGGGTGGCGCTCGCCGGCTTCGCGGGCGTGCTCGCCGCGCCCATCTACTCGGTGAACCCGACGATGGGCGCGAACCTCATCATCACCGTCTTCGCGGTCGTCGTGGTGGGCGGCATGGGCTCGATCCTCGGATCGATCGTCACCGGGTTCCTGCTCGGCCTCGTCGAGGGGCTCACCAAGGTGTTCTATCCGGAGGCGGCCGCCACGGTGATCTTCGTCATCATGGCCCTCGTGCTTCTCGTGAAGCCGGCAGGCCTGTTCGGGCGGGCGGCCTGACATGGCTGCGGAGACCGAGACGATCCCCTTCGAGGAGACCGAGCTCGACGTGCGCGCGCGCTCCTACGCCCATCACGGCATCGTCTTCGCGGCGCTCGCGGTGCTCCTGCTTGCGGCGCCCTTCCTGGTCTATCCCGTCTTCGCGATGAAGGTGCTCTGCTTCGCGCTCTTCGCCTCTGCCTTCAACCTTCTCCTCGGCTATGGCGGCCTGCTCTCGTTCGGCCATGCCGCCTTCTTCGGCATGGCGAGCTACGTCTCCGCCTATGCCGCGAAGTCCTGGGGCCTGACGCCGGAGCTTTCGATCCTCCTCGGCACCGCCGTGGCGGTCCTCCTCGGCACCCTGATCGGCGCCATCTCCATCCGCCGCCAGGGCATCTACTTCGCCATGGTGACGCTCGCCTTCGCCCAGATGGTCTATTTCTTTGCGCTCCAGGCCCGTTTCACCGGCGGCGAGGACGGCATCCAGGCGGTGCCGCGCGGATGGCTGTTCGGCGTCATCCATCTCGGCGACGATCGCACGCTCTACTACATCGTCGCGCTCGTCTTCTTCGTCGGGCTGCTCATCATCCACCGGGTCATCCATTCCCCCTTCGGGCAGATCATGAAGGCGATCCGGGAGAACGAGCCGCGCGCGATCTCCCTCGGCTACGAGGCGAACCGCTACAAGCTCATCGTGTTCATGCTCTCCGCCGGCCTTTCCGGCCTCGCCGGCGCCGTCAAGGCGATCGTGTTCCAGCTGGCGTCGCTCACCGACGTGCACTGGACGATGTCGGGCGAGGTCGTCCTGATGACGCTGATCGGCGGCATGGGCACCGTGTTCGGGCCGATGGTCGGCGCCGCCGTCGTCGTGACGATGCAGAACTATCTCGCCGCCTTCGGGGCCTGGGTCACCATCATCCAGGGCGTGATCTTCGTCGCCTGCGTGCTCCTCTTCCGCGAGGGCATCGTCGGTCTCCTGGCCAGGCTGCTCCGGCGTCCGCTCTAGGTGTCGCCGGTCGTCGGCCGTCGCCGAGGCCGCGCGGAGCATATCCGAAGTCGAACTCCGGCGGCCGCCGTTCCTTAGCCTGGAACACGATCCCGCTTTCTGCTATCCTGCCGGGGTTCCGCTTGCCTTCCAAAGTGGAACCCCGCGTTAGGCTTCCCGTTACGTCCGCATGGTCCGACTGAACGACTTGCGCATCCTCGCCACGGAGGACGAGATTCTGGTGGCGATGGCGTTGAAGGCGGTGCTCGAGAGCGCCGGCTGCACCGTGATCGGCCCCTTCGCCACCCTCGCCGCCGCCGAGGACGCTGCCGACAACGAGGATCTCGACGGTGCGATCCTCGACATCAACCTGCGCGGCGAGCTCGTCTTTCCGCTGGCCGAACGGCTCCTCGACCGCCGCGTGCCGATCGTCTTCTGCAGCTCCTATGTGGGGACGATCCCGCTGCCCAAGGCCTTCGCGAGCTGCGCCTGCCTCCCGAAGCCCTACACGGACGACATGCTGCTCGGCGCCGTCCGCAAGTGCTTCACCGGCTTCGGCGGCGGCGGCTGGTCGTCCCAGCCCTCCGCCTGACCCGGCGACCTTCCCGGCCTGGCGACCGATGGCGCTCAGGTTCAGCCTCCTCGCCGATCTGCGCTGCCGGGTCGCAGAGAGCCCCGTCTACGACGAGCGCCGGGACGAGCTCTTTTTCGTCGACATCCTGTCCCGCCGTCTCTACGCGCTGAAGCTTGCCGGCCGCACGCTGCGGAGCTGGAGCTTCGAGGCCGAGGTCGCCGCGATCGGCCTCGCGGCCGGGCAGCGCCTGGTCCTCGCGCTGCGCGACAGGCTGATCCTGTTCGATCCGGAAACCGGCGACCGGAAGCCCTTCGCTGAAATGGGTCTCGACCCGGCCGTCGCCCGACTCAACGACGGCAAGGTCGGCCCGGACGGCGCGTTCTGGGTCAGCGCGATGGACGACCGGCCGCAGAAGGGGCCGACCGCCTCGCTCTACCGGGTCACGCCCGAGGGCGAAGTCCGTGCGGTCGTTGCCGGCCTCACGATCGGCAACGGGCTCGCCTGGTCGGCGGACGGGCGGACCATGTATCTCTCCGACACGCGAGGACCCTGGATCGACCGTTTCGCGTTCGACCCTTCGAACGGCGCGCTCGGCGGGCGGAGCCGGTTCGCGACCCTCGACGAGGCGGCGGGACGGCCGGATGGCGGCGCGACCGACCTCGACGGGTGCTACTGGAGCGCCGGCGTGTCTGCCGGCGTGCTCAACCGGTTCTCGCCGGACACCGTGCTGCTCGAGCGCCACCCGGTGCCCGTGCCGGCCCCGACCATGCCGTGCTTCGGCGGTCCGGGCTACCGCACCCTCTTCGTCACCAGCCTGCGGGAGGGAAGGTCGCCGGAGGCGCTTGCCCGCGCGCCGCAATCCGGCGGGCTCTTCATGGCGGCGGCGGAGGTCGCCGGGGTGCCGCCCTGGCGCTTCGCGGCGGACTGACCGCTCAGTTCCTGAGGACGACGCAGCTGCCGCCCTGCTGGCGCAGGTTGGCGCAGAGCGCATCGGCGCGGTCCCGGCTCGGCGCCCCGATCCGGACCTGGAACAGCGGCCGCGCCCCCCGGCTGCGGCTCCGCTCCGCGCGGACGAGCGGCTGCGCGTCGCCCAGCACGGCCGGGAAGCGCTTCTTGAGGCTTGCGAAGGCCGCGAGCGCCCTGGCACGCGAGAAGTTCCCCGCGACCTGCACGCCCCATGGCTGCCACGGCGCTTCGGGGCCGGTGCTCGGCGCACGCGCGCGCACGAGGCCGGCGACCAGCGCGGCGCAGGTCATGGGCTTCTCCGGCTCGGCCTCCGGCTCCGCGTCCGCCGGTCCGGCCGACAGCCACGCGTCGGGCGAACGTCCGGTGATGGCCGCGACATAGTCCTGCGTCTCCCAGGGCAGCCCGCCTTCCCCCGCGATCCAGGCCGCCACCCGTTGCGCCCCGGCATTGTAGGCGGCGGCCGCCAGCCCGAGATTGCCGAACTGGCTGCGGAGATCGCGCAGGAACCTGGCGGAGGCCGGAATCGCCTGCTCGGGGTCGAACGGATCGGCAAGGCCGCGCTCGAGCGCCGTCGCCGGCATGAACTGCGCGATCCCCTGCGCCCCCTTGGGGCTCACGGCCTCGGAGCGGAAGGAGCTCTCCTTCCAGATCAGGCGCGTGAAGAACGCGACCGGAAGGTTCTCGAGCTCCGCCGCCGTCTCGATCAGCGTGCAGATCGCCTGGGTGGGATCGGTCTCGGCCTTCGGGGCTTCCGGCTGGGCCGCGGCGGGCGTGCCGTGCGCGGGCGGTGCCGGCCCGTCCTGCGCGCGCACGGGCGCGCCGGAGGCGGCGGCGAGCG
>NZ_SPKJ01000102.1 GCF_009866965.1 Propylenella binzhouense
CGCCGCCGGAGCGGCGGCGCCGCCCGCTGCCGCGACCACCGCAGGAGCGGCAGCCGCCGCGGCGGAGCCAGCGGGGTCGCGCACGGCGCGAGCGGCGAAGCAGGCGAAGAACTCCTCGGCGAGCTTCTTGGCGGTGGAATCGATCAGGCGGGAACCGAGCTGGGCCAGCTTGCCGCCGACCTTGGCGTCGGCCGAATAGCTGAGCACGGTCGCATCGCCGTCCTCTGCGAGGCGGACGTCCGCCCCACCCTTGGCGAAGCCGGCGACCCCTCCCTTCCCCTCGCCCGAGATCGTGTAGCTCTCGGGGGGATTGATGTTGGTGAGCGAAACGGTGCCGGTGAAGGTGGCCTTCACGGGACCGATCTTGGTGGTGACCCTCGCCGCAAAGCCGTCACCCTCCGCATCGAGGCTCTCGCAGCCGGGGATGCACGCGCGCAGCACGGCGGGATCGTTCAGCATCGCCCAGACGTGCTCCCGGGGGGCGGCAATCCGGTATTCGCCCTTGAGCTCCATCAACTGGCCTCCCTTGCATCCGATGTTTGCACCGGCCGCGCCCGGCCGACAATGGCCTAGCACGATTTATGCGCCGTCGAAGCGGTTCCGGTTGGCTGGCCGGGCGCAAGACGCTATTGCTGCGCACCATGACAAGCGCACCCGCCCCGACCCCCGGCTCCGACCCGCTCCTCAAGACTCTCGTCGAAGCCGCGCTGGCTGGCGGACGCGAGGTGCTTGCCGTCTACGCAACCGAGTTCGACGTCGAGCTCAAGGGCGACAAGTCGCCGGTCTCGGAGGCGGACCGGCGCGCCGAGGCGGTGATCGAGCCGCTGCTGCGGGCCGCCTTTCCCGATATTCCCGTGGTGGCGGAAGAGGCCGTGTCGGAAGGGCGCGTGCCGGCGATCGGACGCCGCTTCTTCCTGGTGGACCCGCTCGACGGCACCAAGGAGTTCATCAAGCGGAACGGCGAATTCACCGTCAATATCGGCCTGATCGAGGGCGGCCGCCCCGTCGCGGGCGTGGTGCTCGCCCCTGCGCTCGGCAGGATCTACGCCGGGGCGGGCGATTCGGCCTGGACCGCGAAGGTCGATGCCGGCTCGACCCGGGTCGAGGACGCCGAACCGCTCCGTGCACGCGAGGTCGACGGCGCCCCGGTCGCGGTGGCGAGCCGTTCGCACTCCACGCCGGAGACCGAGGCAGCGCTCGACAAGGTCGGCGCCGCCGAGCGGCGCTCGATCGGCTCCTCCCTGAAATTCTGCCTGGTGGCGGAGAGCGCCGCCGATTTCTACCCGCGGTTCGGCCCGACGATGGAATGGGATACGGCGGCCGGCGACGCCGTCCTGCGGGCCGCGGGCGGCGCCGTCGTGACCCTTGACGGCAGGCCGCTCGGCTACGGCAAGCTGAAGGTCGCCGGCATGCGCGACTTCGAGAACCCCTTCTTCATCGCGACGGGCGATGCCGCCCTTCTCGATCGCCTGGAGCTGAGCCCGGCAGAATGAGCGACGGCCCGTCAGGCCCGCTGCTCCTGACGACCAACGGGTTCGAGACCTACCGCCTGCTCGATTCCGGCCACGGCCGGAAGCTCGAGCGGTTCGGGGACACGGTGCTGGTGCGGCCCGAGGAGCAGGCGATCTGGACGCCACGGCTTCCGGAGCGCGAATGGGAAGCCGCCGACGCGGCGTTCACGGGCGACACCGACGAGGAAGGCGCCGGCCGGTGGCGGCGGAAGCCCGGCCGGCCGGAGAACTGGACCTGCCGGCACGGCCCCCTCACCTTCTGCTGCAAGCTCACCTCATTCCGCCATGTGGGCGTGTTCCCCGAGCAGGAGGCACACTGGCGCTACATGACGGAGCGCCTGACGAACCGGGTGCATCCGAAGGTCCTCAACCTCTTCGCCTATACCGGCCTCGCATCGCTCGTCGCCGCCGAGGCCGGCGCGCGCGTGACCCATGTCGACGCCTCCCGCAAGGCGATCGCCTGGGCGCGCGAGAACCAGAGCCTTTCCGGGCTGGAGGACCGCCCGATCCGCTGGCTGACGGAGGACGCCCCGAAATTCGCGGCCCGCGAGGTCCGGCGCGGCAACCGCTACGAGTGCATCCTGCTCGATCCGCCGAAATACGGGCGCGGGCCGAACGGCGAAATCTGGGACATCTTCCGCGACCTTCCCGATCTCCTCCGCCTCTGCCGCGACCTGCTGGAACCGCAGCACGGGACCCTGATCCTCACCGCCTACGCGATCCGCGCCTCGTTTCTCTCGCTCGAAATGATGGTGCGCGAGATCTTCGGCGGGCCGACGGAGGCGGGCGAACTGGTGCTCGAAGAGGCAGGCGGCCGGCTGCTTTCGACCTCGCTCTTCGTGCGCCGGAGCGGCCCGTGACCGCCGGCGGCAGGCCCGGCGTCTTCCGGAAGGTGACGAGCCTCGCCAATCCGCTCGTCAAGGATATCCGCGCGCTGCATCTGAAGAAGTACCGCGACGAGACGGGCCTCTTCCTCGCCGAGGGGCGCAAGCTCGTGCGCGATGCGCTGGACGGCGGCTGGCCCGTGCACACGCTCGTCTTCCAGGCGGAGCAGGCGAACGACCCGGCGGTCGGCCAGCTCGCCGCCGAGGTGAAGGCTGCCGGCGGCACGGTGCTGGAGGTGAGCGAGGCCGTGCTCGGCAAGATCGCCCGGCGCGACAACCCGCAGACCGTGATCGGCGTCTTCCGCCAGAGCTTCGCGCCGAGCGAGCGGATCGGTGCCGGCGGTCTCTGGGTCGCGCTCGACCGCGTGCGCGATCCCGGCAATCTCGGGACCATCGTGCGGACCGCGGACGCGGCGGGCGTCGCCGGCGTCGCGCTGGTCGGGCAATGCTGCGACCCGTTCGCGCTCGAGACCGTGCGCGCGACCATGGGTTCGATCTTCCACGTTCCGCTCGCGCGCGCTTCCGAGGAGGCGCTCGTGGCGCATGCGAGCCGGAGCGGCCACAGGCTCATCGGCACGCATCTCTCCGCCACCGAGGACTACCGCGGGGCCGACTATTCGCCCCCGGCGATCCTGGTGATGGGAAACGAGCAGCAGGGCCTCTCCGACAGCCTCGCCCGGGCCTGCGATCTCCTCGTCCGGATCCCGATGCGCGGCAAAGCGGATTCGCTCAACCTCGCCGTCTCGACCGGGCTCATGATCTACGAGGCGCTCCGCGCCACGCTCTGAGGCGCGCCTCAAGCCGGCGGCACCGGCATCCCGGCCCTCCTTAACCGCGAAACGATCCGCGCCTCTTCCCGTTACCGGCAGTGCCAGGCCACAGGACGAGGACCATGAGCTACGCACGCTTCGCCGCCATGATCGCCACCTCGACGGTCGTGATGTTCGGGCTGATGTATCTCAACACCTACGCGCTCGAGCACGTCTTCTACAGCCAGACCCGCACCTGGATGGCGGTGGTCATGGGCGCCGCCATGGCGATCGTGATGCTCGGCTTCATGTGGGCGATGTACAAGAACAAGGCGGCCAATCTCGCGATCCTCGCCGGCAGCGCGATCGTCTTCGCCGCGGCGCTCTGGCTGGTGCGCAGCCAGCAGACGGTCGGCGACGTCTCCTACATGAAGGCGATGATCCCGCATCATTCCATCGCCATCATGACGAGCGAGCGCGCCCATATCCGCGATCCGCGGGTGCGGCAGCTGGCGGACCGGATCATCGAGGCGCAGGTGCGCGAGATCGGCGACATGAAGGCGCTGATCGCGGAGCTGGAACGCAACCCGCCGCCGGACGACGCGCCCGACCTTCTCTCCTACCGCAAGCGCGGCGATCCTCCGCCGCCGCCCGAATAGGCGCCTGCGCCGGACCGGGACATCGGAGCGGCCGCCGCGACGGAGGCGGGGGCGGAGCCGGCGTCCCCGGCGAGGACTATACACTCCGCCGGCCGCGCGATACATGACCGGCCGAGCGGCGCCGCCGGCGCCGGAGGAGTTGCGCCCATGACCGTACCCGACTCGTCCAGAAGGCTCGTCACCGTGTTCGGCGGCTCGGGCTTTCTCGGCCGCTATGTGGTACGGGCGCTCGCGCAGCGCGGCTACCGGATCCTGGTGGCGGTCAGGCGGCCCGACCTCGCCGGCCACCTGCAGCCCTACGGCACGGTCGGCCAGATCAAGGCGATCCAGGCCAACCTCCGCTACCGCTGGTCGGTCGACCGCGCGGTGGAGGGCGCGGACGCCGTCGTCAACCTCGTCGGCATCCTCGCGCCGCAGGGGCGGCAATCCTTCGAGGCGGTGCAGGCCTTCGGTCCGCGCGCGATCGCCGAAGCGGCGCGCGGCGCCGGGATCACCCGGCTCGTGCATGTCTCGGCGATCGGCGCCGACGCCCAGTCCGCGATCGGCTATCTCCGCTCCAAGGGGCTCGGCGAGCGCGGCGTGCTGGAGACGGTGCCGGAGGCTGTGGTCATGCGGCCCTCCACGCTCTTCGGCCCGGGCGACGGCTTCTTCCGGCGCTTCGCCGCGATGTCCCGCCTCAGCCCGGTCCTGCCGCTCTTCGGCAGCGGCCAGACGCGCTTCCAGCCGGTCTTCGCCGGCGATGTCGGCGAGGCCGTCGCGCGCGGGGTGGACGGGCTCGCGCGGCCGGGCACGATCTACGAGCTCGGCGGCCCCGAGATCATGACGTTCCGCGAGATCCTGGAGCGGGTGCTCGCCGAGACCGGCCGGCGCCGCGCGCTGCTGCCGCTGCCCTTCTGGCTGGCGCGGACGATGGGCCGCGTCCTGGAGCTGCTGCCGGGCGCGCCGCTGACGGCCGACCAGGTCCGCATGCTCGAACGCGACAACGTGGTGTCGGAGGCGGCGGCGGCCGAGGGCAGGACGCTCGCCGGGCTCGGCATCGCGCCGACCGCGGCCGAAATCATCCTGCCCACCTATCTCTCGGCCTATCGCGAATACGGCCAGTTCACGCAGATCCGCCCCGGGGCTCAGCCGTAGAGCCAGAGCGCGAGGAGGCCGAGCGTGCCGACCACGATGCGCCAGACCGCGAAGGGCGCGAAGCCGTGGCGGGAGACGAAATCGAGGAGGCTGCGCACGACGACGAGCGCGGCGAGGAAGGCGGCGAGGAAGCCGAGCGCGATGACGCCGGCATCGTCGAGGGAGATGACATCGCGATTCTTGTAGAGATCGTAGGCGAAGGCGCCGGCCATGGTCGGCATCGCCAGGAAGAAGGAGAACTCGGCGGCCGACCGCTTGTCGCAGCCCATCAGCAGCGCGCCCGCGATGGTCGCGCCCGAGCGCGACACGCCGGGGATCATGGCGAGCGTCTGGAACAGCCCGATCCGGAAGGCGAGGCCGGGCGGATAGAGCATGGCGTCGCGGTGGACCGGCGCGGTGTCGAGGCGGTCGAGAAGCGCCAGGAGGACACCGCCCACGATCAGGGTTATGCAGATGAGCAACGGAGTCTCGAAGAGGACGTTCTTGATGAATCCGTGCGCGAGCACGCCGACGAAGGCCGCAGGCAGGAAGGCGACGAGGATCGAGAGCACGAAGCGGCGGGCGACCGGGTCGTCCGGCAGCGCGAGCGCCACCCGCCAGAGCTTGGCGAAATAGACCGACAGGATCGCGAGGATCGCCCCGAGCTGGATCAGCACCTCGAAGGAGCGGCCCGCGGTCCGGAACCCGAGAAAGTGCGTCGCAAGGAGGAGATGCCCGGTCGAGGAGACCGGGATGAACTCCGTGAGCCCCTCCAGAAAACCCAAGAAGATGGCTTCCAACAGCTTGAGCGTATCCATAGAGAGGTCGCTTTCCCCGAATCGGCGGTTCCGGTCGGGGCTCTTATCGCCGCGGAATGGAGGAATTGCCAACGCCCTCCCCCGCGCTTCGGACTGAGACGGTCGCGCGGATGATCACGCTTATCCACTATCCGCTTTCGGTGCCCTCCCGCTTGGTGCGGCTCGTGCTCGCCGAGTGCGAGATCGTGCCGCAGCTCCAGGAGGAGGCCGCCTGGGAGCGACGCCCGGAATTCCTCATCGTCAACCCGGCCGGCACGCTGCCGGTGCTCGTGGAGGACGACGCGCCGCCCGTCTGCGGGATCTGGGCGGTCTCGGAATATCTCGACGAGACCCGCGGCTTCGCCCTCGGCGACCGCAGGCTGCTGCCGTCGAGCGCCGCCCAGCGCGCCGAGGTGCGCCGGCTGACGGAGTGGTTCTCGATGCGCTTCGACGACGAGGTGACCGGCTATCTCGTCGAGGAGAAGGTGACGAAGCGCGAGCGCGCCCGGCGCGGCGGCAACGGCTCGCCGGATTCCTCCGCGCTGCGCGCCGCCCGGTCCAACATTCGGACGCATCTCGCCTATATTGAGCACCTGCTCGGCGCGCGGAACTGGCTCGCCGGCGAGCGGATGAGCTATGCCGATCTCGCGGCGGCCGCCGCGCTCTCGGTCGCGGACTATCTCGGCGAGGTGCCATGGTCGGAAGCCGAAGAGGCAAAGAACTGGTATATGCGGATGAAGTCGAGGCCCGGCTTCCGGCCGCTGCTCGCCGACCAGATCCGCACCGTCCGCCCGCCCGAGCACTACGCCCTGCTCGACTTCTAGAGCCGGCGGCGCTGCGGGCGCTCCTCGAGCGCCTGGCGGCGGAGGAAGGCTTCGCAATCATCGGGATCGTCCGGCCCGACGCAGCGCCGGAGGCGGCCGCGCGGCTCGCCCAAGCGCTCGCCGAAGGCCATCACGGCACGATGGACTGGCTGGCGGAGACGGCGGACCGGCGCGGATCGCCGGCCGCGCTGTGGCCCGAGGTGCGCTCGGTCGTCATGCTCGGGATGAATTACGGCCCCGACGGCGACCCGCTCGCCCCGCTCGCCGACCCGGAGGCGGGCACGATCAGCGTCTATGCCCGGAACCGCGACTATCATGACGTGGTGAAGGGCGCGATGAAGCGGCTCGGCACCACGTTTGCGGCGCGCGCCGGGGCGGAGATCAAGGTCTTCGTCGACACCGCGCCGGTGATGGAAAAGCCCCTCGCCGCGGCTGCCGGCCTGGGCTGGCAGGGCAAGCACACGAACCTCGTAAGCCGCCGGTTCGGCTCCTGGCTCTTCCTCGGCGCCCTCTTCACGACGGCCGAACTGCCGGCCGATGCGCCGGAGCGCGACCATTGCGGCTCGTGCCGCGCCTGCCTCGACGCCTGCCCGACCGACGCCTTCCCGGCACCCTACCGGCTCGACGCCCGACGCTGCATCTCGTACCTGACGATCGAACACAAGGGACCGATCCCCCGCGCGCTCCGCCCGAAGATGGGCAACCGCATCTACGGATGCGACGACTGCCTCGCCGTCTGCCCCTGGAACAAGTTCGCCGCCGCGGCCGCGCAGATGAAGCTGAAGGCGCGCCCCGAACTGGAGGCTCCCCGGCTTTCCGAGCTGGTACGCCTCGACGATGCCGGTTTCCGGCAGCTCTTCTCCGGATCGCCGGTGAAGCGGATCGGGCGCGAAAGGTTCATTCGGAACGTTCTGATCGCGATCGGAAATTCGCCATCTTGTGCATTGAAGCATGATGTCGTCCACTGCCTCGATGACGAGAGCCCGCTCGTCCGGGGCGCAGCCATATGGGCGCTCGCACGGCTCGATCCAGGCGAGGCGCGCGGGCTGGCGTGCGAACGAAGGGCGGCGGAGGCGGATGCGTCGGTGCGCGAGGAATGGGACGCGGTGGCATGATTCCGGGAAGGACCCTCGGGCGAGCGAACGCGCTCGGCGCGGCCGCGCTCGGGGCGCTCGCCGTCGGAGCCTTCGCGCTCGGCGGCCTGGCGATCGGCCGTCTGGCCGTCGGCGGGCTGAAGGTCGGTCGGGCACGCTTCGAGAGGCTTTCCGTCGGAACGCTGGAGATCGAGCGGCTGCGTCTCGGGCGGCATGCCCGCCGCCATCCGACGAGCCGTCGCCGATGACGGGATTGCTCGTCTTTGGGATGGGCTATTCCGCCAGCGCCGCCGTCACGCGGTTGCGGACCGGCGTCGACCGCGTGCTCGCCACCACGCGCGGCGCGGAGAAGGCTTTGCGGCTCGAATCCGACGGCATCGAGGCGGTCGTCTTCGACGGCGCGCATCCGGCGCCGGACGTGGCGGACAGACTGAAGGGGCTCGAGCACGTCCTCGTCTCGATCGCTCCCGACCAGGACGGCGACCCGGTGCTGCGCGCATTCGGGCGGGAAATCGCGCGCGCGCGCCCTTGCTCAATCGTTTATCTATCGACGGTCGGCGTCTATGGCGACCATGGCGGCGCATGGGTGGACGAGGCGACCCCCTGCCGGCCGGTCTCGCAAAGGTCCGGGCGGCGACGTGCCGCCGAGGCGGACTGGCAGCGGTTCGGCCGCGAGGAGGGAATTCCGGTCGCCATTCTCCGGCTTGCCGGCATCTACGGTCCCGGACGGGGTCCGTTCGAGAAGATCCGGGCCGGCACCGCCCGGCGGATCGTGAAGCCCGGCCAGGTCTTCAACCGCATCCATGTCGACGACATCGCCGCGATCGTGGAAGCGGCCTTCGCACGGCGCGCCGACGGCATCTTCAACGGCAGCGACGACGAGCCCGCCCCGCCGCAGGACGTCCTCGCCCATGCAGCAGCGCTTCTCGGCACGCCGCCACCGCCGGAGGTCGCCTATGCCGATGCCGAGATGACGCCGATGGCCCGGTCCTTCTACGCGGAGAACAAACGCGTGCGCAGCGCGCGCGTGAGGCCGGAACTCGGGGTGGAGCTCGCCCACCCGACCTATCGCGAGGGGCTCGCCGCCACGCTGGCCCGAGAGGCACTTCCGTGAGGAAGAATTTCGCATGCGGTCATGACCAAACGTTGTGCTTCAAAAGCTATTCTGTTTTGTGCCAAACCATATTGCCGGTCGAGCCAGCCGACACCATGGATAGAATATCTTCCGTTTGCGGTATGCGCACCGCTACCATTCCGCGAATTCAGCGCCCGAGGCGCAATCAGCGGCGCGGCGGCGCGCGGAGGTCTTGCCAATCGAGGCGTTTTCTTTTGATATGACGCGCTTATTCGCACCACCTTGTGGTACGGACGAAATTCCGATCTTTGACCGTGGGGGCGGTCAGATCACACGGGAGAGGCCGTTGGACGGAGGGAGACAGGCAGGGCATCGGTCCGCGTGCACGGCGGATCCCGGCGACCTTGCGTTAAGCATGTCAGCATTGTCCAAACGGCGCGGCTCCGAGCGTGCTCGCGATGCCGTTCCAATTCGCCTAAAAGCTGCGCGATCCCTACGCATATGCATCCGTTGTTGTCAGGAGGCTTGATGGTGCAGGCCGAGATTGGAGCGACTCGTTCGCCCGCCCCCATCGATGTTCACGTCGGAAACCAGGTCCGGCTGCGCCGGAAGCAGCTGGGAATCACGCAAGAGGCTCTGGGCGAAGCAATCGGTGTGACGTTCCAGCAGGTCCAGAAGTACGAGCGGGGCGTGAATCGCATCGGAGCGAGCCGCCTGCAGCAGATCGCCGCGGCTCTCGACGTACCGATCTCGCACTTCTTCCCGAAGAGCGATGCCGCCACCGATGCCGCCGGCCGCGACAAGGATCTCGCCCTTCGCGCCGCTGCGGAACTGACGGATGCCCTTGCGCAGGTGCTCCGCCGCGCCCAGGGCGAGGTGCGCTCCGATACCCAGCCGGTCATCAGCGCCGTTCTGCGCGCCGCCCGCACGATCGCCGAGATCGACGGAAAGCCAAGCAGCGAAGCGCTTATCGAATCGGCCGAGCGGTCGCTCGGGAAGGACCGGCGCGAGCCGGCCTAGCCCGGTTCCGCGGCGCCCAGTTCCGCGGCCGGCCCGTCGAGCCGGCCGGCGAGCTCGGACACCGCCAGGGCCAGGTACCTTGCCACGCTCGGCATGCCGAGCTCTTCGGCGCGCCGATGCAGATCAGCGACGGCGTAGACCAGCGAGATCAGATCGGCCGAATATTTCCGGTCCGGCGCATCGCGGTAATCCGCGAGCGAAACCGGCCCCATTGCAATGAGCTCTGCCTTCCCCATAGCCGCTCCATTGACGCTTCCACGTCGACTGCCCCCCAGTCGATGCCACCCGGCGAGGCCGCGGCCTTGCGCAAGGCGGCTCACGAGTGGACACCAGACCCGGGCCTGCTGTCACGTGGCCAAATTCCCCATTGACTGAACCACGATCTCGCGGTTCTGAAGCGCCACGGCGACAGCCTGGCTCGTCGTCGTCACGTCGAGCTTTCGGCGGACCGCCTCGAGATGCTTGGCGACGGTTCTCTCCGAGATCCTGAGGATCACCGAGGTTTCCCAAGCGGTCTTCCCGTCCGCCGCCCAGCGCAGGACCTCCTGCTCCCGTTCCGTCAGCCGGCCGATCCGACCATGCTCGCCGACCAGCTGCATCGCCGCACCATAGGCGTAGAGCGCCATCAGATGCAGCGCAGCCCGCTCGCGCGTGCCGAACTCGCATTTGTGCCTCGAACTGAACGACAAGGCCGCCTGCCGCCCGCGCGCCGAACACATCGGCACGACGAAACCATCCGCCAGGCCGAATTCCCGCGCCTCGCCCGAGATGCGCCGGAACTCCGGACGGGCAGCGAGGTCGGGCGGGGTCTCCTTCCAGAGGAAGGGCCGCTTGGTCCGGACCGCCCATTGCCCGACGGCATCATGCGAGAAGTAGTTGCGCCGGCCATAGCGGCGGAACCAGGCCGACGGCCAGTTCTGCTCGAGAACGACGCCTTCGAGCCCCTCTTCGGGCACCGGCAGCCGGGTCAGAATCAGGTGGTCGATGCCGAGCGCCCGCACGCAGTCGGCGAGATCGTCGAAAAGCGCCTGCATGGAGCGGTGCAGACCGCACCGCTCGACGAAGCCGAACGAAAGCTCAGCAGGGTTCACAATGGCCTCCCCACCTCGACCGGCCAGAGCATTCCTGCCGCCAGTTGAGCCGTTCGTCGCGATCTTGCCAAGATCGACCGCGCCGCGCGGCCGCCATTCCGATCGGCCGGAAAGGGGCATCGGCGGGGGAACCAAAGGGCGGCTCGGCAGTTTCGGCGCCACGAAGGAAAGAACAACAAGATGGCCTGCCGAGACGTCCTCCACCCCTTTGTGCCCGTCGACACCACCCCGCCCGAGCTCCACGAAACCGTCCGCAAAGCCATTGCGCGCGCGATCGAGACCGGGGAGCTCCTGCAGGTGTCCCGCGAAGCGAGGCGCATCTCCGCGGCCCTTCCCGGCGTGCCGCTGACGCGGCTCGTCCACCTCCTGCTCGAGGCGGCGGTCAGCGCCCGCATCGATTTCGAGATCGCACCCGCAAGTTGAAGCCGGCCCGGCCTGTCATGTCCCCACCCGCAGCGGCGCCGCCAGCTTCCTGAGGCAGGCGATGACGGAAAGCGCCGTGATCCGGCCGGTCTTCGGATTCTCGCTCGGGACGTTCTCGATCGACATCGAGAAGCGCGCCGAATCGGCATCCACCTCGATCGTGTGGCAGTTCCGCTCAAGCGCGGGATCGGCCCAGATCTCGAGCTCGGTCCGGTCCGGCCCGATGCCCGCGAGCGACAGCGCCACCGCCACGTTGAGATTGGCGGGAAAGCCGGTGGCGGCCTGCCGCGCCGTTCCCTTGAAGACCATCAAGGGCTCCGTGATTTCCTCCACCCTTATGCCGTGCTCGAGGAGATAGGGCGCGCCGGCAAGCCCGCGCACGGGCTTGCGCGTGACCATGCGCACCGAACGGATGGTGCCCTCGGCGGCGGCGGCGACTGCATCGAGCCCGACGAGCGCGCCGGTCGGCACCACGATCCGGCCGCCAGCAGCGCGCGCGAGCTCGACGAGGTCCCCGTTCGACAGGATCGCGCCCGCGCTGAGCGCCACGACCATCTTGCCGGCGCGCAGGACCGGCTCGGCGATTGCGCGGAAGAGCGCGGCGGGGGCGCACTCGACGACTACGTCGGCGACGGGCTCCAACTCGGAGATCGCCAAGACGGGAACCGGACGGCCGAGATGGGCGAATCGTTCCGGGGCCGTCTCGCGGCTGCGCACCGAGACCGCCGCGAGCTCGCAGCCGGGGATGCCGGCGTCGAGCGCCTCGACGATCTTCATTCCGGCACCGCCGGCACCGACGACCGCCACCCGCAGGGCGCTGCCCGGGCGAGCTCCCGATCCGTTCAAAGTCTCACCATGCGATATCCTTTCCCGCCCGCCGATCCGCACCGGCGGAGGATAGCGGCTCGCCGCCCCGCCGCAAGGACGGGCAAGCACGCTTCCCGAGCGCTGCCCGCCCCCTGGCCGCCCCCCCGGCCGCACGCAGGCCGCCCCTGGCGGCGCTTAACCGGATGTTACGGTCCGAGGCCTAGAAATTACCCCGGTGATCCAGCGCCTTAGCGAACCAGGCCTCCAGGATGTCGAGCGGAATCAGGATGTTCATGAGCGTGCGCAGCAACCGCCGGGCGGTGATCGACGCGATCGTCATCTTCGGCATGGCGATGGCGGTCCGGGTCGTCACGCTCAACCTCGACCTCTTCGAGCGCTTCCACACATACAGCCGGCAGCACGAGGACTGGCAGCTCGACGAGCTGGCGGTCACCGTCGCGATCATGAGCGTCGCCCTCCTCGCCTTCGGCCTGCGCCGGCTCTCCGACCAGCGTTCCGAGCTCGGCCTCCGGCAGGCCGCCGAGGAGCGCGCCCAGAAGCTCGCGCTGCACGACCCGCTGACGGGCCTCGCCAACCGGCGCAAGTTCGAGAGCGAGCTCGTCCGGCTGATGCAGAAGGACGGCGAGCATGCCGTCTTCATGCTCGACCTCAACGGCTTCAAGGCCGTGAACGACCTCTACGGCCACGCCGTCGGCGACGACATCCTCGTCGCGATGGCGAAGCGGCTGTCGAACGCCGTCAAGGCGGACACGGTGGTGGCGCGGCTCGGCGGCGACGAATTCGCCGTCCTGGTGCCCGAGCTTTCGGGGGAAGCGGGCGCGGCCCGGATCGCCGAGCGCCTGAAGCGCGCCTTCGAGGAGCCGGTCCGGGCGGACAATATCGAGCACTATCTCGGCGGCGGCATCGGAATTGCGCTCGTGCCGCGGGACGGGCGGACCGCGGGCGAGGTGCTTCGCCGCGCCGATGTCGCGCTCTACCGCGCCAAGGAGGAGAACAAGGCCTCCTACCGGTTCTACGACGAGGGGCTCGACGCCTTCATGGCCGAGCGCGCGCGGCTCGAGCGGGACCTGCGGAAGGCGCTCGCGGAGGGCCGCATCGAGCCGCACTACCAGCCGGTGGTCGACCTCAACACGGGCGAGATCACGCGGTTCGAGGCGCTCGCCCGCTGGCAGCACCCCGAGCTCGGCGACATTCCCCCGGCCCGCTTCATCCCGGTCGCGGAGCATCGCGGGCTGATCGTGGACCTCACCGAGCAGATCCTGCGGCGGGCCTGCACCGACGCGCTCGCCTGGCCGGCGCAGGTCCGGCTGTCGTTCAACCTTTCGCCGGTGCTGCTGCGCGACCAGGCGGTCGGGCTCCGGCTCATCAAGATCCTGGCGGAGACCGGGCTGCCGCCGAACCGCCTGGAGGCGGAGATCACGGAGCGGGCGCTGATCGGCGACCTCACCGCCGCCAAGAGCTTCCTGGCGGCGCTGCGCGGGGCGGGCGTGCGGATCTCGCTCGACGATTTCGGCACGGGCTACACGACGCTGTCGCACCTGCAGACCTTCCCGTTCGACGAGATCAAGATCGACCGCGCCTTCGTCCAGTCGATGGCGACGAACAAGGACAGCGCGGCGATCGTGCAGGCGATACTGAGCCTCGGCCGCGGCCTGGGCCTCACCGTCACGGCCGAGGGGATCGAGGAGCCGCAGCAGCGCAGCGCGCTTCTCGCAGAGGGCTGCTCGCTCGGGCAGGGCTTCCTGTTCGGCGCGGCGGTGGCAGCCGACGAGGCGGCCGCGCTCGTCGGCGCCGCGGCGCCCGCCGCCGCGAGCGCCTAGCCGG
>NZ_SPKJ01000103.1 GCF_009866965.1 Propylenella binzhouense
CCGCCCGCCGCGGAAGAGGAAGCCGCCGGTCCGGACGGGGCGCCGGCTCCGGCCGCGCCCGAGGAGGCGACGCCCGCGACGCCCGCGCCGGCGCCGAGCATCGTCGGCCAGCGCGCCATCTTCTACGAGCAGGGCGACGGCGACGCCTCGGGTCAGGCCTCGGATGCGCAGGCGACGTGGGAGCAGGTGAGCCGGCCGGACGGCCTGCCCGCGGTGCGCGCGGTCATCCGGGTGCCGGACAAGAATGCGACCGTCACGCTCACCATCTCCCGGAACACGGATCAGGGTCTTCCGGCGAGCCACATGGTGGAGATCGCCTTCGAGGGGCAGCTTTCCGACGTGGCGCTCGAGCGGGTGCCGGCGCTCGTCCTGAAGCCGAACGAGCAGGCGCGCGGCCAGCCGCTCGCCGGCGCGGCCGTGCCGGTCACCGACACCCTGTTCTGGATCGCGCTCTCCGACGAGGAGGACCAGGTGAAGCGGAACGTGACGCTGCTTCGGGAGGGCTCCTGGTTCGACATGCCGCTCCTCTTCACGAACGGCAAGCGCGCCCTCCTCACCTTCGAGAAGGGGATCGCCGGCGACCGCATCTTCGAGACGGTGATGCAGGCCTGGGACAAGACCTGACCACCGTCCCGGCAGTCTCCTTTATTCGAGCGCGACGGCGTAATCGTCGACCGGCAGCGCCTTCTTGATGAGGCCGTGCTCGGCGAGGAAGGCCGCGAACCGCTTGTAGCGGAGCCGGTCGAGCGCCGCGGGGCTGCGCGAGAAGCGCGGCAGCGTATCGGCGTAGGCGCGGCGGTTGAGCGCGTCGTCGAGGTCCGGATGGGCCTTCAGGAACAGCTTCAGGCCGTCGTCGGGATGGTTGGCGATGTAGAGCGCCGCCTTCTCGATCGCGGTCATGAAGCGGGTCAGGCGGTCGTCGCCCACGCTCTCCTTCCGGGCGACGAAGATCAGCTCGTCGAAGGGCGGGACGCCGGCCTCTTCGGGATAGAAGGCGCGGCCCGGATGGCCCTCGATCTCGAGCTGGGTAAGCTCGAAGTTCCGGTAGGCCCCGATCACGGCGTCGACCTTGTGTGCGATGAGGGCGGGGGAGAGCGCGAAGTTCACGTTGACGAGCGTGACGTCGTCCTTGGCGAGCCCCGCATCCTTCAGCATCGCCTCCAGCAGCACCTCCTCGAAGCCAGCGACGGAATAGCCGACCGACTTGCCCTTGAGGTCGGCGAGCGACTTCACCGGCCCGTCCTCCAGCGCGACGAGCGCGTTGAGGGGCGTTGCGACAAGCGTGCCGAAGCGGACGAGCGGCAGGCCCTCCTCGACCTGGAGGTAGAGGTTCGGCTGGTAGGTGATCGCCACGTCCGCCTGACCCGCGGCGACGAGGCGGGGAGGCGCGCTCGGATCGGCCGGCGGGACGATCTCGACCTCGAGATTCTCCTCGGCGAAGTAGCCCTTCTCCGCTGCGACGACGATGGGCGCGTGGTCCGGATTGACGAACCAGTCGAGAACGAGCGTCAGCCTGTCGGCCGCCTCCGCCCCCTGGATTGTCGCGAGCCCGAACAGGATCGCGCCGGCTAGTCTCCTCATGTCTTTCCCTTTCGTCAGCGGGTTGAACCTTCCCCGGGCACCCAGGCGAGCCGTCTGCGCACGAGCAGGTCGACGCCGAGGCGAAGCAGCACGGCCATGCCGGCCAGGATGAAGAGGGCGACGAAGACGCGGTCGGTCTGCATCCGCGCATTCGATTGGAGCATGATGAAGCCGAGCCCGGAGGACGATCCCACCCATTCGCCGACCACTGCGCCGATCGGCGCGACGGCGGCGGCGATCCTGAGGCCGGAGCCGAGGGCGGGCAGGGCGGACGGCACGCGGATCTTCCAGAGCGTGGCGACCCGGCCGGCGCCGTTCATGCGGGCGAGGTCGAGGAGGTTCGGGTCGGCCCGACGAAGCCCGTCCGCGAAGGTGGTCGCGACGGGGAAGAAGATGATGAGCGCCGCCATCGCGACCTTCGAGGAAAGGCCGAATCCGAACCAGATCACGAGAAGCGGCGCGATGGCGAAGACGGGCAGGGCCTGGCTGACGACGAGCATCGGCCCGACGACCCGTTCGAGCCTGGGGGAGAGCGCGAGCAGCAGCGCGCAGGCGATGCCGAGCCCGACGCCGAGCGCCATCCCGACGAGCATCTCCCCGCCGGTGATCAGCGACTGCCGCAGGAAGAAGCCCGGCTCGGCCGCGAAGGCGCCGGCAATCTCGCTCGGAGCAGGCAGGATGAAATGCGGGACCCGGAGCAGGCGGACCGCGATCTCCCACGCGGCCGCCAGGCTGGCCACGGCCGCAATTCGAAGCCCCGCATCGGCGCCCGATGCCACGTCCACCACCTCCATGGAAGGCGAAGAGGACGCGGTCTCCGTCCCTTCGCCGGCATGACCCGGATCAGGTTCAAAGGGTTCGGCATGCCGCCATCTCAGCGCGGCCGGGCCGCGCACCCCTCGGATGGAATGGCAACTAGTGGTTTTCGCGCCGGCCGGCAAGCGGCATGGCGGACCTGCGCTGATGCTTCTTTACACAGGCTTCTGCTCATGCTTTCGGCAGGCCGTGACCCCTCTCTTCGGCTGGCTCGGCCGGCAGCCCTATCTGCTCCTGTCGCTTTCCTCGCTCTTCTGGGCGGGCAATGCCGTGGTCGGCCGCTGGATCGCGGGTTCGATGCCGCCGGTCGCGCTCGCGCAGTTCCGCTGGGTGGCGGCCTTCCTCATCCTGCTGCCGCTCGCGATCGGCCAGATCCGCCGGGACTGGCGCGTCGTCCGCCGCCACCTGGCGTTCCTCGCCTTCCTCTCCTTCGCTGGGATCAGCGTCTTCAACACGCTGCTCTATTGGGGGCTGCACTACACGACGGCGATCAATGCCAGCCTCATGCAATCGACCGCGCCGCTCCTCATCGGGCTCTGGAGCTTCCTCCTCTACCGCGACCGGCTGACGCTCGGGCAGGTGGGCGGCATCCTGACGTCCCTCTTCGGCGTCTTCGTCATCGTGGTGGAGGGAGATCCCGCGCGCGCCGCGGACTTCTCGGTCAATATCGGCGACATCGCCGTCATCGTCGCGATGTCGGTCTACTCGCTCTACTCGGCCCTGCTGCGCCGCCGCCCCGGGGTCGGGCCGCTCACCTTCGCGACCCTCACCATGGGGATCGGCGCCTTCCTGCTGCTCCCGCTCTTCGCCCTGGAACTCGCGTTCCGGCCCGGCGCCATCCATCTCAATGCGGAGGCGGCGTCCGGCCTCCTCTACGTGATCATCTTTCCCTCGGTCGCCGCCTATCTCTGCTTCAACAGGGGCGTGGAGCTGGTCGGACCCAACCGGGCGGGTCCGTTCTTTCACCTCGTGCCGCTCTTCGGAACCGGCCTCGCGATCGTGCTCCTCGGCGAGCAGCCCGCGCTCTTCCATGCCGTCGGCGCTGCCCTCATCCTGTCCGGCGTCTTCATCGCCACGCGCCGGCCGCGGGCGCGCATCCGCGAACCGGGGGCCTGACGCGCGCGCCGGCCCGGGCGGAAGCGAATGCCGGGCAGCGGGAACCCGCGGCCCGGCGCCGGATTGAGTCGCTGTCGGCGATCAGGGGAGCACCGCCATCGGTGCCGCGGGCCCGGACGTCCCCGGCAGGAATGACCGGAGCGCCGGCCTCCGGCCGGCGGCGGCCTGGCCCCTTCAGGCGCCGAGGAGCGGGAGAATCCGGACGATGTCGAACGTCTTCACCGAGGAGCGGAGCGGGCTCGGCGTCGAGGCCGCGGCGCGCGCCGTGCGCGAATCGTGCCACAGCCTGCCGGCGCCCGAACGCGCCGAAGCCTTCGGCGAGCGGTTCGACGGATTCGGCGCGGCGCGCGTGGTCCTCCTCGGGGAGGCGACGCACGGAACCTCGGAATTCTACCGGGCGCGCGCGGCCATCACCCGGCGGCTGATCCTGCACCACGGCTTCGACATTGTCGCGGTCGAGGCCGACTGGCCCGACGCGGCGCGGATCGACCGCTACGTCCGCGACCTGTCGCCGAGGGCCGAGGCCGAGGAGGCCTTCCAGCGCTTCCCGACCTGGATGTGGCGGAACCGCGAAGTGCTCGAGTTCCTCGACTGGCTCCGCATCCACAACCAGGCGATCCCGCATGACGAGAGGGTCGAGTTCCGCGGCCTCGACGTCTACAGCATGGGAAGCTCGATCGCCTCGGTGATCCGCTATCTCGAGGAGGTGGATCCGGAGGCGGCGCAGCGCGCGCGGAACCGCTACGGCTGCCTTACGCCTTGGCAGGAGGAGCCTGCCCATTACGGGCGGGACGTGCTCTACGGCCGCAAGGACCCGTGCGAGGACGCCATCGCCAGCCAGCTCGAGGACCTGCTCGCGCGCCGGCTCGACGACGCGGCCGGCACCGGCGAGGGCTTGTTCGACGCCGTGCAGAACGCCCGCATCGTCCGCGCCGCCGAGCAGTACTACCGGATCATGTATCGCGGCTCGACCGAATCCTGGAATCTGCGCGACCGCCACATGTTCGAGACGCTGAAGCGGCTCCTCGAACGGCGCGGCCCGGGCGCGAAGGCGGTCGTGTGGGCGCACAACTCGCATATCGGCAATGCCGCCGCCACCGCGATGGGCTGGCAGGGCGAGTTCAACATCGGCGAGCTCTGCCGGACCGCCTTCGGCGAGGAGGCGGCCCTGATCGGCTTCGGGACGGATCGCGGCACGGTCGCCGCCGCCTCCGACTGGGGCGAGCCGATGGAGGTGATGCAGGTGCGGCCGGCGCGCGCGGACAGCTACGAGCGCGTGTTCCGCCAGGCGGGCCTGGCGCGCGCTTTGACGGACTGGCGGGCGCCCGCCAGGCAACGCCTGCGCGACGCACTCGCCGAGCCGCGCCTGGAGCGCGCCATCGGCGTCGTCTACCGGCCCGACACGGAGCGGACGAGCCATTATTTCGACGCCGTGCTGCCGGAGCAGTTCGACGCCTTCGTCTGGTTCGAGGAGACGCGCGCGGTCACGCCGCTTTCCGCCGGCCGGCCGCAGGGCGTGCCGGAAACCTATCCGTTCGGACTCTGAGGGAGAAGCCGGGCGCGCGGCCCGCGCAGGCCGGCGAAAGCCGGCCTCGGCGGGACGGCCTCAGGCGGGCGAGGGGAGCAGGGCCGCGCGGTTGTTGCGGTCGCGCTCCTTCGTCGCCTTCACCATCGCCTTCTGCACCTTGTCGAAGGCGCGCACCTCGAGCTGGCGCACGCGTTCGCGGCTGACGTCGAACTCGTCGGAAAGCTGCTCGAGCGTCAGCGGGTCTTCGGAGAGCCGCCGCGCCTCGAAGATGCGGCGCTCGCGGTTGTCGAGGACGTTGAGGGCGTCCTTCAGCATGGCCCGGCGCTGGTCGAGCTCGTCATCCGCGATGAGCCGTGCCTCCTGGCTCTCGGATTCGTCGGCGAGCCAGTCCTGCCACTCGCCCCCGCTTTCGCCCTCGCTCGCGCGGATCGGGGCGTTGAGCGAGGCGTCGCCTGAGAGCCGGCGGTTCATCGAGACCACCTCCTCCTCGCTGACGTTCAGCTTTTCGGCGATCTGCCGCACCTGGTCGGGGTGGAGATCGCCCTCGTCGAGCGCCTGGATCTGGCTCTTCGCCTTGCGGAGATTGAAGAAGAGGCGCTTCTGGTTCGCCGTCGTCCCCATCTTCACCAGGCTCCACGAGCGCAGGATGTATTCCTGGATCGCGGCGCGGATCCACCACATCGCGTAGGTCGCCAGCCTGAAGCCGCGGTCCGGGTCGAAGCGCTTCACCGCCTGCATCAGGCCGACATTGCCTTCGGAGATCACTTCGCCGATCGGCAGGCCGTAGCCGCGGTAGCCCATGGCGATCTTGGCGACGAGCCGCAGATGGCTCGTGACGAGCTTCTGCGCGGCGTCGCGGTCGCCGTGCTCGGCATAGCGCTTCGCCAGCATGTACTCTTCCTGCGGTTCCAGCATCGGGAACTTGCGGATCTCGTCCAGATACCGCGAAAGCCCCCCTTCGCCGGAACGGAAAACCGGAATACTGCCCTTGGCCATGATCGATCCCTGCCTGTCGCGGGTTTCCCCGCACGTGCCGGCCGCCACGCGGCCGCACGCGACTCCATCCTATAGAGCCTTTCGAGCTCACAGCCGACTTACGATTGCGTAATGGTCATGCCGCGGAACTGATCGAGAAGCGCCGCCATGTCGGCGGGTGGCGGGCTCTCGAATTCGAGCTCTGCCCCGGTCGTCGGATGCCGGAAGGCGAGCCGGGCGGCATGAAGCGCCTGCCTCCGGAACGCTTTGACCGCCGATGCGATCCCTCCGGGCAGGCTTTCGGCCTTGGTGAGGAAGCCCGATCCGTAGACGAGGTCCCCCACCAGCGGATGGCCGATATGCGCCAGGTGCACGCGGATCTGGTGCGTCCGCCCGGTCTCGAGCGCGCAGCGGACGAGGCTCGCCACGCCGCCGCCGAAGACCTCCTCGACGGCGTAATGCGTGATCGCCCGGCGGCCGCCGCTCCTCACCACCGCCTGCTTCTGGCGGTTGCGCGGATCACGGTCGAGCGCGGTCTCTATGGTGCCCGTCCGCCGCGCCGGGACGCCCCAGACGAGGGCGAGATATTCCCGTTCGAGCGGACCCTCCCGGCCGTGATCGGCGAACTGCTCGGCAAGCGCGCGGTGCGTCGCGTCGTTCTTCGCCACCACCAGGAGGCCCGACGTGTCCTTGTCGAGGCGGTGCACGATGCCGGGTCTGCGCACGCCGCCGATGCCGGAGAGCGAAGACCCGCAATGGTGAAGGAGAGCGTTGACGAGCGTGCCCGACCAGTTGCCGGGCCCGGGATGGACCACGAGCCCCGCAGGCTTGTCGATAACGACGAGATCGTTATCCTCGTAAAGGATTTCAAGGGGGATGGGCTCGGGCGTCGGATCCGCGTCCTCCGGTTCCGGCATCCGCAGTCCCACCGTCTCGCCGGAATTGACCCGGTAGTTCGGGTCGATTACGGTCCGCCCGCCGATCGCGACGCTTCCCCCTTTCACGAGGGCCTTCAACCGGCTCCGCGAGACTTCGCCGGCCCGGTGCGCGAGGAATGCGTCCAGCCGCTCGCCCGCCTCCGCCGGCGCGACCTCGAAGAGCAGCTCTTCCACGTCTTCCAAATCTGTCCCGGACTGCGCCATGGCTCCCAACAATCCTGCCGATCTCGACGAGGAGGAGCCGCCGCTCGATCCGGCCGTGGAGCGCGTCCGCCAGAAGCTTGCCTGGCTTCTCCTCGGATCGCTCGGCGTGATGCTGCTCGGGCTTATCGCGGTCTTCAGCGCGATTGTCTACAAGGTGGGCGCCGGCGGCGGGGAGGAGGCCCCCGCGGTGCCGGCCGTCGCGGCGGAGGGCGGGCCGATCCGGCTGCCGCCGGCGACCGAGGTGCTCGATGTCGCGCTTGACGGCGGAAGGGCGCTTCTCCATGTGCGCGAGCCGGGCGGAACCGCGCTCCTTCTCGTCGATCTGGAAAGCGGACGGGTCCTCCTGCGGCGCGCGATCGCTGCGCAATAGCCGGCGGCCTGCGCGGGGCGCATGGCATCCATCTCCGCGCGCGGTTGCCGCGCGGCGGGCGCCGGTGCAGCCTCTGCCCGGGAGGATCGCCAATGAACAGGAAGACCATTCTCGTCACCGGCGCGAGCCGGGGCATCGGCCGCGCCACCGCCCTGCAGGCGGGCTCGCTCGGCTGGGCCGTCGGCGTCAATTATGCCCGCGACGAGGCGGCGGCCGAAACCGTCGCCGCGGAAATCGAGCGCGCCGGCGGGCGCGCGCTCCCCGTCAAGGCGGATATCGCGCGCGAGGAGGAGGTGCTCGAGCTCTTCGAGACCGTCGCGGCCGCGCTCGGCCCGCTCGACGGCGCCGTCGTCAATGCCGGCATCGTGGCGCCGGCCGCTCCGCTCGTGGAGATGAGCGCGGAGCGGATGCGCCGGATCTTCGACGTCAACGTCCTCGGCACCTATCTCTGCGCGCGCGAGGCGGCGCGCCGGCTTGCGCAAGGCCGCGGCGGCAAGGGCGGGTCGATCGTCATCGTCTCCTCGGCCGCCGCGCGCACGGGCGCGCCGTTCGAATATGTCGATTATGCCGGCGCGAAGGGGGCGGCGGACGCGCTCACGCTCGGCCTCGCCAAGGAGCTCGGCCCCGAGGGCGTCCGCGTCAACGCCGTCCGTCCGGCCCTGATCGAGACCGGGATTCACGCCTCGGGCGGCCGGCCCGATCGCGCCCAGGTGCTCGGCGCGGGGACCCCGCTCGGGCGGGCAGGGCGGCCGGAAGAGGTCGCCGAAGCGATCGTCTGGCTCCTCGGCGACGCTTCGTCCTACGTCTCGGGCAGCTTCGTGGAGCTCGCCGGCGGGCGCTAGCCCGCCGCAGGACGGAAGCCGGGCGCTAGCCCGCGGCAGGGCCCTGGGCGGAGCCGCGGGGTCCGACGCAAGGCGCAGGCGGCGTATGATCGGCGACGCGGCGAATCCAGACATCCGAAAGGCGCTTCCCAAGTGGACATTCCCCGGATCTTCAACATCACGGAAAGCGCGCACCGCATCCACAACCCGTTCACGCCGGAAAAGCTCGCCACTCTCGGCGCCGCCCTGCGCCTGGAACCGGGGACCCGCGTGCTCGACCTCGGCAGCGGTTCGGGCGAGATGCTGTGCACCTGGGCACGCGATCACGGGATCGGCGGCACCGGCATCGACTTGAGCCCGCTCTTCACCGCGCAGGCGCGGCTGCGCGCCGAAGAGCTCGGGGTCGCCGATCGGGTCGCGTTCGTCCATGGCGACGCCGCCGGCTACGTGGCCGACGAAAAGGTCGGCGTCGCAGCCTGTCTCGGTGCCACCTGGATCGGCGGGGGAGTCGCCGGCACGATCGCGCTTCTGGCCGAGAGCCTCCGCACGGGAGGGATCATCCTGGTCGGCGAGCCGTACTGGCTTCGGTTGCCGCCGACGGAGGACGTTGCCAAAGGATGCCTCGCCGCGTCGATCTCCGACTTTCTTCTGCTCCCGGAGCTTCTCGCCGCCTTCGGCGATCTCGGCTACGACATCGTGGAAATGGTGCTGGCGGACCAGGACGGCTGGGACAGGTACGAGGCAGCCAAGTGGCTCACCATGCGCCGGTGGCTTGATGCCAATCCCGGCGACGATTTCGCGAAGGAAGTCCGGGCCCGGCTGACCTCGGAACCCGCACGCTACGCCGCCTATACGCGCGAATATCTGGGCTGGGGCGTGTTCGCGCTGATCGCCCGGTGACGAGGCCGCCGGCCTCGGCGGATTGTGAATGGCCGTGCCGCGGAATAGATTGTGCGCCGGCCCGGCTACTGAGACCAGGGCCCCGCCAATCGAGACGATCGACTCTTTCGTCAGTCAGGAAGCCTGAGGGGACAACTTACTGTCATGCAGTTGCACGACCGGGGCACGGTTGGATTTTGAAATTCAGACACGGTTCGATACCATCAAGATTCCACCGAATGGAACAACCAGTCAGTAATGTTTTAAAAGATCCACTTCCAGCCCTGGACGAGCGCCACGGCACCTCCAAGCGCGGTGCACGCCGTCACAGTGACCCGAGCTTTTCTCGACTCGAGCAAGCGATCGATCAGATTCACGATGCCGTTGCCCGCCGTCTTCAATTTCCCCTTGAGGGCAAGTGAGATCACGTGGGCGAAGAAGGTAACCTTCGCGATCGTAGATGCGTGCATGCGAATGTAGTCCTTTGCCTTGAAGGCCTCGGACTCATCCTTGCCTGCCATGAAGCCCTGAACTAAGCCGCCATTCAGGTTCATTAACGAAGACATTCTGGGGTCGGGCGCGTAGTCCTGCCCATAGCGGGCCTTGAGAATATCGTTCAGATTCAGTCGAACTTCTACTGGGATGCTGGGTGGCTCGTCGTGGGTCAGAACGCGATAGCGATGCTCCAGGTGCTCAAATCCAAAGGTGATGGCGCGCATGTTCCAGTGCACCCAGAGGCGCTCGCGGCGATCCCGCACGAACTTATAGAATTGGGTAAGCATCTCCTTCTCGACCTCGTCGAACCGGGCTTCGATTTGGTCGAGTGCAATGCCCAGCGTCTCAGCCGCCGTGTGGGTCGCGAACGAGAGCGTCTGCCCTGACTGGTAGTGCCGAACAACGATGGAGGTTATGCGAGGAGAAGGGGCTTTCTCCGCATCCGGATCAAACAGCGTCTCCGACGAGTAGTGGATGATATAGTACCGACCGGGATCACGTTTGATGTCCCTGAAGAAGGACTCTGCGCTTGCCAAGTAGCCCCCGATTGTGAATGGCTTGCCTGAAGCTATTCAACCCATCCTGGGTCCGTTTGCAACCTCTATTAGCCACTTGTTGAGGTCCAACTGCAGGGCGTAGGGCGTCTCGGGCGACTACACTTGGAAAAAGGCGTCGAGGACCGTGCCGTTGAAGCGTTCGGCGAAGCAGGTCGTGTTTGCGGTAGAACGGAAGCACGTCGTTGTGCAACACCGACACGGCTGTTTCGGGCTGCTTTGAGACATGTGAGGCAAGCCGAAGGCGTAGGAACCGTAGGTGTCGACCATGGCATGTAGTTAGACCTTGCCGATGCCCTTCGGCGAGCCAACGAGGAAGGTGTGGGCGCGCAGCAGTTCGCCCGGCGCCTGGCTCTCGACATGGCGCTCGCGGAAGGCCGGGTTGAGCTTCTCCAGCAATGCGACCTGCTCCCGAGTTCCGATGCCAGATCCAGAACGGCCAGCCGCTACCGGGCCAGCTCGCTCGCCGTCATGCGACGGTGATCCTCTTGCTCCGGTGGCGCCGACGAACCTCCTCATGAGTGCCTCCTCCTAACTGCGAAAATAGCTCGGAAAGAAGCTTAAAATGACAGCCCATGGTCTCCGGTCAGGAGAGGATGGCACATCCGGGCATGGGCAGCAGCCGCTTCCCCTACGCTCCTCGTTCGGGCCGGCGACGAGGGGCGCGGAAAGGCAGGATGGTATATCGGATTGCGCCCAAGCGAGCCAAATGCGCCTGGGGCGTGCTAATCTCCGGAGGCGAACCGGCCGCACCTTTGCCGACAGCGATCCGGACGACGGGAACGAGCAGAACAGCGCCATGAAGCCGACGAACAGCATCTATACCGGCCTGCCGACCACGATCTTCGAGGAGATGAGCCGGCTCGCCATGGCGCATGGCGCCGTCAATCTCGGCCAGGGCTTTCCCGATACCGACGGCCCGGAGGACGTCCGGCGCGTCGCGGCCGAGGCGCTGCTCGCCGGCCCGAACCAGTACCCGCCCATGCTCGGCCTGCCCGATCTCAGGCAGGCGGTGGCGGAGAGCTGGCAGCGCTTCCAGGGCCTCGAAGTCGACTGGTCGCGCGAGGTGCTCGTCACCTCCGGCGCCACCGAGGCGCTCTCCGATGCGATCGACGCGCTCGTGGAGCCCGGCGACGAGGTGGTGCTGATCGAGCCGCTCTATGATTGCTACCTCCCGCTCGTCCGCCGCGCCGGCGGCGTGCCGCGCCTCGTGCGCATCACCCCGCCCGACTGGGCACTCGACGAGGCGGCGCTGCGGGCGGCCTTCTCCGACCGGACCAAGGCGGTGCTCCTCAACAACCCGCACAATCCGGCGGCGAAGGTCTATCGCGAGGACGAGCTCGCGCTCCTCGCGCGGCTCGCGATCGAGCACGACGCCTATGTGATCGCCGACGAGGTCTACGAGCACATCGTCTTCGACGGGGCCCGCCACCGCTCGATGCTCGCGCTCCCCGGCATGCGCGAGCGCACCGTCGCGATCGGCTCGGCCGGCAAGAGCTTCTCGCTCACGGGCTGGAAGGTCGGCTACGTCACCGCGGCACCCGACCTCCTCGATCCGATCGCCAAGGCGCACCAGTTCACCACCTTCACGACCCCGCCCGACCTCCAGAAGGCGGTCGCCTACGGGCTGCGGAAGGACGCCGCCTATTTCGGGGCGCTCGCAAGCGGGCTCGAGGCGAAGCGCGACCGGCTCGCCGAGGCGTGCCGCGGCATCGGGCTCGAGGTCATCGCCTGCCAGGGCACCTATTTCCTGACCGTCGATTGCGCGCGGCTCGGCTTCGAGGGCGACGACGCCGCGCTCGCGCGCCGGATGACGGCGGAAGCGGGCGTGACCGCGATCCCCGTTTCGGCCTTCTACGGCTCCGATGCGCCGCGCTCGTTCCTTCGCTTCTGCTTCGCCAAGCAGGACGCCGTGCTCGACGAGGCGGTGGAACGCCTCGCGCGCTGGATCGGCACGGCGGAACGCTCCGCCGCCTGAGCGGTTCAGGCCGGGTGGACCGGGCCGCGGGGACGCTGATGGCGATCCGTACACTCGTCTGGGGCGAGAACGTTCAAGAGCGGACCGACCCGGCGGTCGCCGCGCTCTATCCGGACGGCATGCACGAGACGATCGCGTCCGCCCTGCGCGAAGACGGCGCGCTGGCGGTCGGCACCGCAATCCTGCAGGATCCCGAGCACGGCCTGTCCGAGGCGCGGCTCGCCGAGACCGACGTCCTTCTCTGGTGGGGCCACAGGGCGCATGGCGAGGTCGCCGATGCGGCCGTGGAGCGCGTGCTCGGCCGGGTCTGGGAGGGGATGGGGCTGATCATCCTCCATTCCGCCCATTTCTCGAAGCCCTTCAAGCGGCTCATGGGCACGCCCTGCGCGCTGCGCTGGCGCGTGGCGGGCGAGCGCGAGCGGCTCTGGGTGGTCGACCCGGCCCATCCGATCGCCGCCGGGCTCGGCCGGTCGATCGAGATCCCGGCCTCCGAGATGTATGGCGAGCCCTTCGCGGTGCCGGCGCCGGACGAGACGGTCTTCATCTCCTGGTTCGAAGGCGGCGAGGTGTTCCGCTCCGGCCTGACGTTCCGGCGCGGCGGCGGCCGGATCTTCTATTTCAGCCCCGGGCACGAGACCTATCCGATCTATCACCAGCCGGAGGTCCGGCAGGTGCTGCGGAATGCCGTCCGCTGGGCGTACAATCCGGCGCCGCCCTGGGCCGGCGTCGCCGCGGCGCGGCGCGTGCCGGCCGAAGCCGCGCCGGAGCCGCTGCGGACGGCG